>CALLCO010000324.1 GCA_937998695.1 Candidatus Ozemibacteraceae bacterium | reverse complement strand
TAGCGCCCCTGATCCGGTCGGTATCTCCGAATCACGGGAGATGAAAATGGGCGGTGTGGGACGTTCGTACAACAGCTTTCTCGCGAATTGACCCTTGACCCACGTATACCAGGAGGGGCCGGGGAGCCATCGACCGGTCGGTGTCGAGGTTATTTGGCCGGCTCGAGCGTTTTCAGCTCCTCGAGCAAAGGGGTGAGGGCCTTGTAGCCCACGATCTTGTGAACTTCCTTGCCCTCCCCGTCGAGGATCACCAGCGTCGGGAAGCCCTGAACCCCATACTTGTCGACCAGCACGCGATTTTTGTCCCCGTCGATGGTGACCAGGACGAATTTCTCCGCGGCCAGCGCTTTGAACTCCTCCTTCTCGAAGACCTCTTCCTTCATCTTGGCGCACCATCCGCACCAGCTGGCGGTGAAATCGGCCAGCACCAACTTCTTCTGTTCGGCCGCCTGTTTGACGGCGGCATCGAGGTCTTCCAGCCAGCCTTCCTCGGCGAAGGCCGCCCCACAGACCAACCCACACACGGCGAGGACCAACACAGCCAGGATTCGCTTGTTCATCGTGATCTCCTTTTCCTGATCGGGCCGGCACCGGGCGGCCGTCTTCAATCTACCGGAAACCCGGCCCCGCTGGCAAGTCGGCCCGAATCAGGGGTTTCTCCCCCGCCTCCGTGGCGCTTGCTCTCGCGTCCGGGAATCCGCATGTTCTGACAACGGCGGACGGTTCCCCCGGATTCCCCCCATCGGGCAGCCAGGATCACCGATCCTTGCCCAGGGCTCCTCTGCATCTTCCCTGGCGGAATCTTTTAACGGAGGCAGCCTTCGGGCAAATCCAACCCTGGACCTCCGCCAACTTCATCACTCCCGGGCCGCGAAGTCCGCAGCCAATCGAGGTTGGGACCTCTCGCCCGGGGGAGACGGCAGTCCGGATGTCAGGCGGTAGGGGCCACGCCGGTCGGGATGGCGAAAACGTCGGAGCGCACCATGTCGAGGGCGACCCGCACCCCGACCAGGAAGTCGGGGCCCGACCCGTCGCGCTCGCGGGCCACGGCATCGACAGCCAGGTCGACCGCCCCCTCGAAATCGCGGGCCATGGCGGCGAAGAAGGCCTCCTGGGCCTGGGTAGTGCGCCCCTCGAGGGCGTAGCCGAGATAGGCGACGGCGAACCGGGTGGTGCGGTGCTGGAAGCGCCGCACCTCCATGCCGAGGCGGCCCATCCAGTGGACGGGGGCACGGCCCATGCCCAGGGCGCGGCCGGTCAGCAGCAGCCCGCACAGGGCGATGTCGCCAGCCGGGAAGACCCCGGGGCCGAACCCAATAACACGCAGGATCGGCACCTCGACCTCTTCGGTGAGATGCTTCTTGAGGGCTCCGGCCAGATCATGGAGTCGCCGTTCGAGTTCTGGGGAAGCCTGGCGCGTGCGCCGGGCCAAGGCCATCCGCATGTGCCCGGGAAAGTCGCGCACCACCGCCACGCCCATCGTCGGATGACGAGGCACCGCGGTCAGGTCGAACCGCCCTCCCCCCGGCACGTGCAGGAAGCCGCCTTGCACCTTCCACCCATCGGTCGGCAGGGGTTGCGATACGGGCGGCACCCGCTCGACGAGGATGCGATCTGGCCCGGAACCGGCTGTCACGGTTGCCACCGTGACCAACCGCTGCGAGATCGTGGAAAAGAAGGACAAGGCCTGATCGTGGCGAGCCCCCAACGCCAGATTGACCAAATCGGCCGGTTCCTCGAGCAACCGGGGATCCACCCCAACCACCCGTCCGACCATCGCGGCGACGTTTCCCATGGTGGCACCATACTATCACATCCGCCGCCCGGGAAAATCCGCTTCATGCATCTAATGGATCCTGCAACATCTCCCGATAAGGTGAATCGACTCATCAGGCAACCCTGAAGTTTCTGGGGGAAGGTATGCGTGCAAAGACATCGCTCTTCATGAGGGTCTCTCTTGGGCTTGCGCTCGTCTTGATCGTGTTGCGAGCTCATCCCGCTCTCGGAGCTCCACCCGTCTGCCTGAGCAACAGCGTCACCGAATCTGGCGGCGGTGGCGCAGCCATCATCGGCGAATCGTGCACCTACCAGGTCTTTGCCACGAGCGATTCGGATCCACCTGCTGTTGCTTGCATTCTGCAAATCACCGATGCGACGTCCCTCAATATGGGACCCCCCGCCCTGATCGGCCCCAGCCTCTATCAATTCACCCTGATGACAACCCCTATCCCTACCGAAAACCTCACCATGAACGGGAACAAATTGACACCCGTTCGTATCACCCTGGTCAACGCCAGCGGCACGACCATCGCCGCCCCCAATGCCACGCTTTTGCTGGATGGAACCCCTCCCGTGCGAAATGGGGCCATCGCCGTGACGGTGAATGGAACTCCGCTCATCAGTCAAATCGTGAAAAAGGGCGATATCCTGAATTTCTCGCAGCAGATGACAAACGCCTACCAAGCGACCCCAGCCCCAGGAGAATCCGCAGAACTCGATTTCAGCGCCTGGGGACTCCCCACGTATGCGATGACGTCTGCCAATCCTCATGTTTTGAATGGATTCTCCTTCCCTGATGGGATAGAAAATGTCCTCGGGGATGTCTCCTTCCAGGCAGTAGATCCGTTTGGCAACACGTTAGGACCGGTCAGCGTCAAATCGATCACCGTCGACACCAATCCCCCGATCATCGGAAGTGTCAATGTGACGGTCAATCCAGCGGGGACGGCGCGGCCTGGCTCGACCGTCACGATCCAGGTTTCCATCAGCAATCCGGATCCCCAGGGAGATACCGTCTATGTGAGCAATCCTCAGCTTGGGCTGAACAATGTATCTCTCACCGGCGGCCCCGCGATCTTCTCACAGACCTTCACGGTGGCTTCGAGCCCCCCAGCGGTGGCTTACTCAGGACTATCGACCTTTTCGGTCGAGGTTCGGGATGACGCCATGAACATCGCCACCACCACCAGTCCTGCCTTCCCCCTCGATAACAAGATCGCCCCACAGACCAACGGGAACATGGTCATCACCTACAACGGCGTTAACTTCCTGGCCGGTACGGGCCAGACGATCCGTCGCACCGACGTGCTGAATTTCAGCCAAAGCATGACGGCCGCCTCATACCAGCCAGGCGAGACCGCCGTCATCGATTTCACTCCTGATTTCGCCCCCCCGCTTGGGACCTACAACATGACCTCGGCCAACCCCCACGTGTTGTCCAACTTCACGGTCAATGATCCCATGGATGCGGGCCCAGGAACGATCTATTTCCAAGCCTGGGACCCCAATGGCAATACCGTCGGCAAGGTCGTCGCGAAAAGCAATGTGTACATCGACACAATCGCACCAGTCATCCTCTCTTCATCCGCCACGACCACCGAACAGCTGACCCCGGCTCGGCCAGGCCACACCCTGAACATTACGGTGACCCTCCAGACCTATGACAATGATTCGGTAACCGTCAGCAACGCCGCCCTCGGATTAACCAACTACCCCCTTCCTCATACAGGAGGAGGGGTGTTTTCTGATTCTATCGTCATCCAGCCCAGTCCTACCTTGCCGGCGTTCAATGGCCTGGCTTCCCTTTCGATCAGGGTGATCGACAACGGCAACAATGTCACCACCGGGACCACCCCCCTCTTTTCACTGGACAACCGATTGCCCGACATGCCGAATACCGCTCTCGCCAGTTTCACCGAGAATCGACCGCGATTCGGCGACAACGTCGCGATCGCTTCCGACAAGCTGATCTTCAACGCTACCGCCACCTGGGCCCCCGGGCAGACCGTCAAAGTGTACGTCGATCTTTCACCGATCGGCGGCCCCGCCCAAATTGAATTGAGCCAAACCGGAGCCAATTCCTTCGCTCTGGATTGGACCATCCCTGAAGGAACCTCGGAAGACACCGTCGCTCGCTCGTTCAAATTATGGGCGGTCGATTCGGGGACAGGAAATACCATCGAGCGTTGGTCGACCCCGCCCCTTCGCATCGATAATGTCCCGCCCAAATTCATCAGTACGACTTTCACCAAAATCATCGGATCTGGGACCAGTTTTCACGCCGGCGACCGATTCCGCCTCCGATCACGAGTGGATAATTTGTCTGTGACAGAGATGACTCCGGATGGGGGAGTTTTTGCCAACCTCTCGAAGATCAACGCGTCCTATACGACACGCGAACCGCTTGCTCCCGATCCTCTCAATCCAGGCTGGTTCCAGGGCGAGTTCGACATCGGAACCTTCGACCCCGGTACCGGGTGGGACACCAACACGGCCATCCCGACGATCGATCTGGTCGCATCCGATGCACAAGGCAACCTGGCCTCTACTTCGGTCAGCATGGGGCAACCGATCGACAACGAACCGCCGGTCATCGCAACGACTTCCTTCGACTATGTGCACAATTGGTATCCATCGGATTCCCTTGGGGTGGTTCGGATCTGGGACACTTTGCATTTCCATGTACAGGTGGCTTCCTATGCGAGCATCCCCGATCGACCGCCCACGGTGGTCATCGATCTCTCCCAGATCGGCGGCGCGGTTGCCACCCCGATGATCCTGCGAGCCCCTGGAATGGACGGCTGGTTCGATTTCACCCACCCCAATCTGGCCACCGGAACGATCAACCGACAGTATGTTTCATTCCCCATCACGGTTACTGACAACAACGGCAACGTCGCCGTCAGTTCGATAACCGTCTTTCTCGATAATACCGAGCCAAAAGTCGATCGCGTCGACCTCAATATCACCTACAAACCCGGCATGTCCGATCCCCTTCCCAACGTGATCAACCTCAATAAATTCCTGGATTTCACCGTTCCCTACACGTTGGCCATTCCCGATGACCATGCCACCGCGACGCTCGATCTCACCTATGTCGGCAGCACATCGGCCGAACTCATGGCTTCGAACTCGGTCACGTATTACTACTCGATGGGAACCGCCTCGCCTCCGACCAATATACAAGCCAACGGCTATCGGTTCACCGCCACGGTTCGCGATCTGTCCGGGAACCGGAAAGTCGTACAAACCCAGAACGGCTACACCATCGATTGCTGGCCACCGGCGATTCTCGCCGCCACTGCCACGATCATCGGAGGTGGCAGCGTGGCCACCATCGGCCGCGATCTGTATTTCGCCGTACGGGTGCGTGACAACGAGGGCGGAATTCCTACGCTTGACCTGACCAGCATTGGTGGAGGGGCGGCCGTCCAGATGACCGCGTCGACCACCGCCCCCGCTGGCGAATGGTTCGGGTACACGTTCCGCATCGCCACCGGTTCTCTCAACGATGTCGTAACTTCTTGGACCGTCACCATTCAAGACGACGTGTTGAATACGGTTTCCACCTTCACTACCGCCGTCCGTGTCGATAATGTCCCTCCCGTCGTCGGCCCGATCGTCGTCAGCGGAATGGCTGACCCCGGAGGCAACATCCGTCTCGCAGATAGCCTCACCTTTACCATGACCACTGCAGAGGGTGGGGGGGCTGCAGCCCAGTTAAATTTGACCATGGTGGGTGGGGGGAATAGTGTGCCCATGACCCTCAACCCCACGGTCAATTTCTCCTACGGGCCCTTCATCACCTTGCTGACCAACGCCCGGTATCTCAACGCCAGCTTCTCGGCCTGGGTCAGCGATCCGAACGGCAACCGGCTTCAGGTTTGGTCCAATCCCATCCCCATCATTGACTGCCAACCCCCGAACTTTCTGACCACGGCCGGCACGCACGGCATCTTCATCGCCCAGACGAACGGCGACAACCCGGTTTCCACCGTCGCCAATACCAACGATGTGATCACCGTCTTCGCCAGTCTCAGCTACCACCTCGACGCGATCGCCACCGCCACGATCTTCAACGCGGCCGACCTGACCACCGAGTTGGCGTCGTTCACCATGACCTATGTGCCTCTCCGCAACCGGCACGAAGGGTCCTTCATCGTTCCAGCTGGCATCGCTCCTCCCTGGCAGCTCGATCTCGCCACGCTGGCCTACTCGCTGACCGCCAGCGACACCGTCAACAATGTCTCGAACACGGTGACGGGGCAATCGCCCTTCCGCGTGAAAAACATCCCCCCCGTCATGGATGCCTATGCGTTCTCGCTCAATCCGAACGTGTTCGAGACCACGAATGGGGGGGTCCTCGTCTACAACATCGGGTCGATGACGGCGGGCGCCATGGACCGGCTATGGGTCATCGCCTCTCTCACCGCCGGCCAAGCGATCACCCGTGCCGAAATCGATCTTTCGCGCCTGGGTGGCCCAAGCGCCGTCGCCGTCCCCTTCTCGGGCACCACGGCCAGTTCGACCACCGGTCTCAATTTGATGACCTATATCGGCGAACGCGACCGAGGAACCGACACGGTCGAACTGGCCGTCAAAGTGTACGATCAGGCCGGCAATCCGGCGATCGGCAGTCAAAGCTTCTGGGTCGACACCAAACGGCCGTCTCTCGTCGGAGCCTGGTTCGACGGCGCCAGCTTGACGGTCCAATTGTCCGAGGCATTCCAATCTCTGAGTACGACCACTTGGCTGCTGGTCGGCAGTTCAACCTCAGGAACCGAAGTTACCCTTCAACTCACCAAAGACGGGGTCGGTTCGGACACGTGGAACGACTATGGCATGCTCGATCCGCCCTATTTTCACGTCGAATTGAGCAACCTCCATCGCCGTGCCATTACGCAATGGGCTTCTACCCCAATTCATCTCCGTGTCGTCAGCACGGGGGTCGCTCCCTTGACCGACTGGTCAGGCAACTGGTTGCCAGGATACAACGCATTCCCGGTCACGCTGACCGATTCGAGCTGGCGAATTCCCGCCAAATTCCAGAACATCACGATCACCGACATTCCGAACTGGCCCAACACGTTCACCGTCGTGTTCCAGTTCGACCAGGAGATGGACATCTCGACGCTGGTCGCCTCGGCCGGAGTGCTGCTGGTCGATCACCAAATCGACAACTACTTCGACCAACCCGATTATTCGCGCGGCTACATCTTCCAGGCCAGCGACAGTTTCGCCTGGGATCCGGGCTCGACCACCCTCCGCATCACCCTGTGCCCGGAGGGCCGAGACTGGGTGGCCCGTTACCTGAAAGCGCTCGGCCAGGGCAAAACCTTGAAATTCGCCAATCGTCGCACCACTCCTTTGCCGTCGAAGAGTTTCGTCATGGATGCCATGGGCCGACCCATGCATTTCTACTCCTGTGCGACCGGCACCACGTATCCGGTGACGGACTACCGCCCCGCCAATTTCGTGTACAATGTCGAAATCGGAACGGCTCCCCCACGCTTGGATCTCATCAACCGAACGTTGACCCTGGAGACGACCGATCGCACCTTGTTGTTCGCCGATGATTTTCGACGGTTGGCGGCGGTTCCCGACCCCACGCTGGTGTTGCCCCCCACCACCATTCCGCTCACCACCTTCCGCAACAAGATTCGCGTTCATGCCGGCACGGCCGCCCCCTTCGCTTCATACACCACCTTGGTTTTCAAAGATATCGATCCGGTCAAGAACAACACCTGGGCCAGCTTGACATGCACGCTCGATCTAACCGACAGCGACTTCGCCAATCTGATCGCTCTCAGTGCTCTCCGTGGACCCAGTGGGAGCTTGTGGCTGGAGGTGCAACCCGGCGCTTTCGTCAATATCTGGAACCAGGGTATCAGCCAATATGGGCCGGGAGGGCCCGATGTCATGGACACCACCTATCCCACCAGTCCTCCCGCCAGTTTCGTGGCCTGCGTGGTCAGTGATCCGCCACCGACCAAAAACTGGGCTCCCGGCGCGTTCCGATTCCATTTCGAGTACGCCCCGGCCTCCATCGGAAATGTCGAAGTGCCCCTCCTGACTGCCACCCCCACGGCCAGTATCGCCTCGACCGCCTTCTTCCCGGTCAATGGCACTTTCCTGGGTTGGACCACCCGCCTCGTCGATGGCCGGAAACGGTACATCGCCCAGTTCGCCAACGAGACTGCCTTCCCGGATGGGCTGCAACTGGTCGACGTGCGAGCGTCGATCGCCGGGGTCCGCGACACCTTCAACCTTATTCCGGATGTCGTGGCGACCATGGTCTATGACCTGGCCGCCACCAGCACCACCGGATTACCAGTGCCCAACCGTGGCTTTACGACGGCCTCTTCGCCGTTTGTGCTCGATACCGCCCCTCCTACCGCGACGGCCATCAGCCCGAACGATTTCGTGCCCATCCTCGCCGCCAATACGGAGTATTTCTTCGTCGACTACAGCGAGGCGATGGACCCGGGAGCCAGCAACCCTTCCCTGACCATCGCCACCACAGGGTATCTGATCACCTGCAGCTTCAGCCGCTGGGTTACCCCGACCCGTGCCGCTTTCCGCAATACCACGGTGGTCGATGACACCCTGCCCAACGGCACCTGGACCTACGCGATCACCGGTGGAGCCGACCTCGCCGGCAACCTGGCGGTGGCCTCCACTTCGCTCGTCGAAGTGCGGACCAACGGCCCCAAGATCGTGCCGACCGATGTCTACCTCGAGACCATCCAGTCGACGATCGACGCCGTCACCGTTCTGCAGAACCAGCCCTACAGCTACGTCGTGCCCCCCGGTTTGGCCACCTTCACCTTTACCTATCAGGCTGCCCCCGAAAACTTACCCCATACCGCTCGCTTTTACAATTCTGCCAACGTCTTGGTGGGCACCACCCTGGTCGCACTGACCGGTTCGACAGGCGTGGTCTCGCTCAATCCCTCGCTTCTTGGATCGCCCGGGATCACCGGCCCCCTCAACTTCACGTTCCGTATCCGCGATAACGCGGGCAACGAGACCGGCATCCTGTCGACCGTCGTCTACGACGCCGCCTCGCCCACCCTCGACCAGTTCTGGCTGCAGTATCCGGGCACCGTCGGCACCTTTACGGGCGGCGCTTACTACTACAGCCCCACCGTCGCCCTCGGCAATCTGACCGTTCGAGCGCGGACCACCACCGCCACCGATGCTCTCCGCCTGGCCATCTACAACCAGACCAGCGGAGCCACTTCCACGCTCACCCTGACCCAGAGCCCCGCCCGCCATTACTCGACCACGTTCGGCTACTCGCCCGCCCCGCTGGGGAATGGCCTGTATACCCTCTCGGTGGTCGATGCCGCCGGCAACCTGCACCTGGGCAGCCCGAGTCTGAACCTGGTGGTCGATACCGACCCGCCCACCGTCATGTCCTGCGCCCCGGTCAGCCCGCCTTCGGTGCAAGGCCCCGCTGCGGCCTTCGGCGCCACCTTCACCGTCACCTTCAGCGAACCCATGGATCGGGCCGCCCCGCCCACCCTCGAACTGTTTGCCGGCTCCACGATCGTGGCCATGGCCTCGCCCACCTGGGCCGATCCCAACAACGCCACCACCGCTCGCTTCCTCAACCTGACCGCCATCAGCCGACCGGCGATTCCGACCGGAACGTATACCTACCGTCTGACCGGCGGCCGCGACCTCGCCGGCAACCCGCTCAACACGACGATTCCAGCTCCCGGCGAGCTCTACATCCAGACCACCGGCCCGACCCCCGATGTGGTGGCCTGGACCAACCAGCCTCTCGTCTTCGGTTCGGTGAACCGGTCGACCGATCCCTTCAGTCCCCTGGTACAGCCGCCCGGCGTAGCCACGTTCGCCATCACCTACGCCACTGCCCAAACGGCCGGTACCCACGAACTGATCCTGTTCAATGGCGCTCTCCCCGTGGCCACCTTCGCCTACACCTGCCCGGTCACCCCCGGCATCGTCGAAGTGTCCACCGATACCACGAGCTGGCTCGCCATCATCCCGCCCAATGCCGGTCCCGCCACCTTCACCGCCTGGGTGCGTGACCAATATGGCAACCTGTCCGAGACGTCGCGCGGCACTCTCACCTATGACAGCCGTCCCGCCACGATCAGCCAGATCGTCTTCACCACCGCCGGTCATGGCATTGCCACCGGTGGCATCCAGTATTACTCCCCCAGGTTCGGGGCGTTTACCCTCAGTCTCACGACGAATCCCACCGCGACCGAACCTCTCCGGATGGTGGCCAGCAGCGGAGGAGTGATTCTCAGCAACGGCACCGTCCTTACGTCCCCGTCCTACTCGCTCTCGACCGGCACCACTCTGACCGATGGGCTGTACCAACTCTCGTTTTACGACTTCGCCGGCAACTCCTGCGGCGCCACCGGCACCCTGATGCTCCAGGTCGACCGGGCTTCGCCGACCGTGACCATGATCAATCCGTCGCTGCAAGCCGGAGTGCTCGACATCGGTCCCGCCCTCATCGGCGGTCGGATCTTCACCGTCGAGTTCAGCGAACCCATGGATACCTCCGAGGTGCCATTCGGCCGGTTGATCCATCGCACGATCCCGGCCGCCAGCATTCCTCTGGAGCTGGTGGGATGGATCAGTTCGACGTCGGCCCAATTCCGCAATGCCGCCGTCATCGATCCCACCGTTCCGCAGGGCACGTATACCATCACCATCGGTGGGGCCGACGATCTTGCCGGGAACCGAGTCATCCCGCCGGGGCCGACTTCTTTCACCATCCAGATTCGATCGGTGGGCCCAACCTACATGGCCAGCCTGCTCACCCAGCAGCATCTCATCTCGACCTTCACCATGCTGGTCGATCAGCCCTTCAGCGATCTCGTGCCGCCTGGGATCGCGACCATGAGTATCACCTACACGCTGGGCGGCCCGTTCGGCCCGCCCCATCAGGTCTTGATCTACGACCCGACCGGCATCAACATCGGAACTGCTCCGGTCGCCATGGCCGGGATTCTGGGAAGCGCGACACTGGATGGGAGTGTCTTCGGATCGCCGGCGTTTTTGAATCTCACTACCTATACCGCCAGGATCCAAGACATTCATGGCAACCTCAGTGCGACGGCCAAATCTCTGGCCTTCGACAACTTGCCCGCCGATGTGACCAGCTTCGGGTTGTCCGGCGTTTCTGACGCCACCACGACCCCAGGCATCTACTATTACAACGATGCAGTGTCGGGGGCCATCACGTTCACCGTCACCACCACCGCGACCGACCCGCAACGTCTGCTGATCGCTTCCGGCACCGCCACCTCGACCATCCGGCTCACGCCCACCGCCACCGGCCACACCCTGACCCACGCCCTCACCCCGGCCGGCGGCTACGGAGAAGGATGGTACGGCCTGACCGTCGTCGATTTGGCCGGCAACTTCGCCACCGGCGTGGCCAGTACCGTCCTCTTGCGCATCGATCGCACCGCCCCAACCGTAGTGTCGCTGACGAGTCTGCCCGCGGAACCGCTCCACACTTTGGCTTCGGGGGCGGCCACCTTTACCGTGACGTTCAGCGAACCGATGAATCAGCTCACGGCGACCCCCACCATGACCATCGCCACCTCGGGGTACAACATCCCGTGCCGGTTCGTGGGTTGGGTCAGTCCCACCCAGGCCGCGTTCGTCAACAGCCTGCCCATCAACGAGATGCATCCCCAGGGCCCCTGGAACACCGTCTTCACCGGCACCGACCTGGCCCGCAACCCCGTCGCCGGGCCCTTCCCGGCGATCGTGATCCAGAGCCGCGGACCTATCGTGACCGCGTTCACTGCACGGTCCTTCCAATCGACCACGGCCAGCGATGCCAGCGAGATCCTTCTCAACCAGCCGTTCAGCTTCGACGTGCCGCCGGGTGAGGCCAGCCTGACCATCCAGGTGAGCCAGCCGCCCGTCGAGCCGGTCTCGCTCGTTTTCCTGCAGGCGGGCTCTCTGGTGGCCTCGATGCCTATCGGCTTCGGCGGCGGCACCATGGCCACCTATGCGTGGAACGTGGTCACCGGCCCTTGGCCAGCGGCTCCGACCACCTATGTCGTCAAACTGATCGATGGTCTCGGCAACGCCAGCCGCGAGACCTACTCCTGGACGATGGACGCCAGTGCCCCGCTCGTTCTGGCGCCTCCCACCTTGGTCGGCGGAATCGCCAGCAGCGATGCCGTCTACTTCAACCCCGCCCTCTTGGGCGGACTGACCTGCTACTTCCACGCCGCCGAGACCGTGGCCCCCCGCCTCCGGGTGCGCGGACAGGTCTCGACCGACACCTTCGCCATGACAGGTGCGGGAGTCAACCAGTGGAGCGGCACCTTCTACGGCCAGTACAGCCGAGGCGGTGTTCCCAAGCCGACCGCGCCCGATGGGATCTACTTCATCGACATCGTCGACGCGGCGGGCAACGTGGGCTCCTCGAGCGGGGCATTCTCGGCGGTGGCCACCGCCGTGCTCGACACCGTGGCTCCGGTCATCTCCACATACAGCCTGTTGGTCGATGGTCAGCCGCGCAGTCGATTCTCGCCGACCGCTGCCACCCTGACCATTCAGTTGACCACCCCCGAGCCCATCATCGCCACCGGCGTCTGGTGGATCGAGGTGCGCACCGACGCCAATACCTACGTCACCCGCCTGCCGGTGGTGGCTTCAGGCGTCAACAAGATCGCCCAGTGGAACGGGACCCGGGAAAACGGCCAAATGGTCATCGACGGCCTCTATCATTTCCACGCCACCGATTTCACCCGCAATGTGGCCCCCAATCGTGGCAGCATCTTCGCCATCACCTCCCCGTTCCGGATCCAGAACGCCACCCAGATCACCCGCAACGTGGTCGATCTGACCTTCAACCACGAGATCAATCCCGCCACCGTGGCCGGCGCCGGATTCAACGTCACCGGCCAGACGATGGTCGTGGCTTCGCTGACTGCCCCCACCACCATCCGGCTGACGCTGACCCCGGGCTTGACGCACAACGTAACCCACACCATCACCGTGAACAACGTCCTGCGCAGTACCGACGGCGCGGCGGCGGTCGACCCCAACAACACCATCACCCTGCTGGCCGACGCCCGCGGCCCGGTTCTGACCGGCACCTCCTTCCAGGGTCTGACCGGCCAGCGCGAGGTCATCGTCCAGTTCGACGAAGCGGTCACTCTGGCCACCGCCCAGGCCACCGCCAGTTATGTGCTCGATCGCGCCGGAACTCCTATTGCCCTAACCTCGGCCATTCTGCGCGCCGACCAGACCTCGGTCATCCTGGCTGCCGCCACCGACCTGGCCCAGGGGGTCACCTATTCGGTGCGGGCCATCGGCGTCCAGGACCGGTTCCAGAACGTCAGCACGGGCAACATCGTCACCTTCCAGGGCCGCGATCTCACTCCGCCCGACTTCGAACTCGCCGCCTTTTCCAACCCGGCCAACGAGTATGACCTGATCGTGGTCGCCCGCTCCACCGAAGCCCTGCAGGGAGCGCCGACCTTGCGGTACCAGCAGAGCAGCCTCTCCGAGGTGTCCATGGTCATGACCCCGGCTGGCAACGCCCTGACCTGGATGGCCGGCATCCACCTGAACCAAGACTATCCGGGTAACGGCACCATCACCGTCTCCGGAACCGACTTGGCCGGCAACCCGGGCAGCCGCTCCGACATCTTCACCATCGCCTACGTCACCGCCAGCGTCCGCACCCTCGTCCACTCGGCCGATCAGCGGCTCACCGTGGACTTCCCCGCCGGCAGCCTGCGGCAGAATACCCTGGTCACCATCCTGCCCCAAACCATCGAGCTGACCGCTCCCGCCTCTTCGACCCGGGCGGCTCTGCGGCCGAGACTGGCCAGCCTGCGACCGCCAGCGACCCGGGCCGCTATCGCCAGAAACAAGGTCTTCACCGCCCAGTCCGGGTTGGTCTCACCCGAACGCCAGGCCCAGGAACTGGCCCTCACCGGGGGCGGGTTCGAGCTTGGCCTGCCGGCGGGTCGGCTCAAGGCGGCCGCCGCCCTGACCTTCCGGTCTCCGGCTCCGGCCAGCGACAGTGCAGGGTTGGGCATCTTCCGCTACGACGACGAACGGGGGTGGATCTTCCTCGCCAGCACGCTCAAGGAAGGGGCCTTGCACACCCCAATCACCCAGGGAGGCCTCTACGCCGTTCTGCGTGACCGGTTGGCCCCTCGCCTCGTTCTGACGACGGAGATCGACCCCGACCATCCCTTCCGCACCACCCGGCCTGAGTTCGCGGGGCGCCTGGAAGAGGCAGGCTCCGGCCTCGACGCCACCGGTCTCGTGGCCCGCCTGGATGACGGCCCCCCACAACCCGTGACCGTCCTGCCGGATGGCACCTTCCGGTTCGCCCCGGTCGCCGCCCTGACCGGAGGCCGGCACACCCTGACGCTCGAAGCCCGAGACCGGGCCGGCAACCTCGGCCAGCTCGCCGACATCCGCTTCGCGGTAGCGGTGCCGCTCTCGATCGGCGAGATCTCGGCCTATCCCAACCCCGCCACCCGTCGAGCGGTTCTGAGGATCAGCGCCAACCGCGACGACATCGCCGAAGGCCTGGTCGAGGTGAAGCTCTACGACGCCGCCGGACACAAGGTCAGAACCCTGACCGGGGTTCGGCCGGTTCGCGAGGCCTGGGGCGCGTCGAGCCGTTTCCTCTACGACATCCCCTGGGATCTGACCAACGAAGACGGCGATCGGGTCGCCAACGGGCTCTACATCGCCAAAATCGTCCTGACCGATCCCGACAACCCGGAACGCCGGATCCGGCAGACCCACAAGATCGCGGTACTGAGGTGAGCACCATGCAGATACCCCGTTCGCACCGCGCGTTGTTTCCCGCCCTGCTGTGCGGGCTGCTCATCGGCCTCCTCGTGGCCAATGGCTGCGGCGGGGGGGGAGGCGGCCGCCAGACCCTGCCCGGCGAGAACCCCCTCGGACCCACTGGAACGGGGACCGGCACTGGTACAGGCACCGGCACTGGTACAGGCACCGGAACGGGTACAGGCACCGGAACGGGCACCGGAACCGGAACGGGGACCGCCAGCCCGTCCAAACTCATCAGTGACGGCTGGGACCTGATGACGGCTGCCCAGTACCAGTCGGCCATCGTTAAATTTCAGGAGGTGACCTACCGCAGCGATGCCACCGCCCAAGAAAAAATCGAAGCCTACAACGGGCTGGGATGGGCCCGGGGGAAAGCTTTCGGCATGATCAACGGCCTGGCCGACTTCACCCAGGCCGGCCTTCACCCCGAATCCATCCTGGGGAAGGCATGCGCCTTGGTCCAGCGGGCGCAGGTCGCCGACCTGCGTGAGGCGGTCAGGCTATTCGAATCGCTGGGCCTCGGGACACCGACCTTCGTCCTGTCTGTGACCCATACCGCCATTGGGGTCACCAACGCCGAAGCCCATGCCTTCCTGGCCTGGACCTACTACGGGCGCGGCGACCCGGGGGATATGGACAAATCGCTCGCCCAGATCCAGGAGGCCCGTCGGCAGGATTCCTCTACGACTTCTGTGGTCTACCAGATTTACACTGCTTTAAAAAAGCTCGGTCTCCCAGGACTGACCTGAAAGGTCGGCACAAAGAAAGGGAGTTGGGGGGACCGCCCGGGTTGAAAGACCCGGGCGGTCGGCCTTATACGGCAAGATTTCCCTCATAGAGCCTGTTCAGGGCAATCGCATTAAATATTTCGCGCTGGAAGCCCGTTTCCCAGTCTCCCTCTCTGTACGATTGAAAAATTGATGCGGGTTTCCAACGAGGGCGAGGTACGGCAGTGTGCGCGCGGTTTTTGAGCAGCCCCACTTCCAGAGATGTACGGTTTAGTGCGATTGCCCTG
>CALLCO010000323.1 GCA_937998695.1 Candidatus Ozemibacteraceae bacterium | reverse complement strand
CCCGGCCGCTCGTCGCCCAGGATCGTGCTCGCCGTGCTGGCGGGCCTTTTCCTGTATCTGGGGTCGGGGTTCACCGCCAGCAGCCTGCAGACGCTCGATCCCGACCGCACCTTCGACACCGAACCGTGGGCGGGCCCGGCGGCCTTGCCGGGAGTGTTCACCAACTTCAATCCCCGCACCATTCCCGAGCTGCAGGCCGGTCGCCCCACTCCTGAGAGGGAGCCGGCCCCCGGTCTCGACTGGCTGCCTGCGCCGCGGGCCCGCGAGTTCGGCTCACACCGGGTTCCTTTCCATCCGCCCTCGGAGGTGGCCCCTGGTGAAATGGGAACCAGCCTGCCCCTGGTCGACCGGATGCCGCGCGGCTACACCGACCTCAACGAGCGCGAGGACGACCGGGTCTTCAGCTCGAACCTCTATACCGACACCACCATCTACGGGAACTGGGTCGACAAGAACAAACAGTTGTCGAGCAAGACCGGCGGCACGTTCTACGAGCAGAACCTGCGCTACGACCTCTATACGACCCGCGCCAACGGCGACTCGCTGGCCGTGGTCGTCGATACCGTCCACAACAACGACAAGCGCGAGTACAAGGAAGGGTTCACCCTTAACCAGCTCACCGTCGAGTCACGCACCGCCCGGTCGTTGCTGTCGTTCGGGCATTCCTCCCCCGAGTTCTCGCCGTTCACCATGACCCAGCAGCAGATGGGGTTGTATGGGGTCCAACGCTTCCAGAACACCGAGGTGCGGACCTTCACCGGCTACAAGGCGGTCGAGAAGGACGACTTGAAGACCCCCCGCCTGGTCAGCGGCGCACGGATCGAGCACCGGCACGACGACGCGGTGACGATCGGGCTCAACGCCGTCGGCACCCGCGACGTGCACGACAACCCTGGGGCCGACCGCGACCTGCCGACCATCCGCAACAAGGTCTACTCGATGGACATCGCGGTGCGGCCGACCGAGAACATCTGGGTCGACGGCGAGTACGCCGGCAGCGACACCGACTTCGACCGGCGGGTGACTTCGGGCAACCAGAAGGACACCGCCTTCCGGGTCAAGGGAGGCTACGGGCGCGAGAACTACCGCGCCGAAGCGGGTGTCGAGCAGGCCGGCACCGCGTTCCTCACCTATCTCGGCGAGAGCCCCCGTGACGAACGGGCCTATTTCGGCACTTTCTTCTACGAGCTGAACCGCTACGTCTCGACCCGCATCGGTGGGCGTACCTCGCGCGACAACCTCGACAACTACAAGCGCGACACTCTGGTGCGCCACCAGCCCGAGATCCAGGTCACCATGCGGCCCAGCGACTATTACCGCGACCTGCGGGTCGATTTCTTCTACCAGCCGCTGCACGAGTATTCCGACAACTCCAAGTTCGTCAATCGCTCCCGCGACTTGAAGTGGGTCGAAGTCACCCACCGGGCGGGCGCTATGCGCTATTTCGCGGGGCTCAGCTCGACCATCGACAAGGACAAGGTCGCCAAGGTCAACGATCGCGACATCAGCAAGTTCGACCTCAAGCTGACCTGGGAGTATGACTCGCAGAACCGGCTGTACGGCCTGGTAAGCCAGGAACAGCTCTCCTACAAAGTGGCGGGAGGCCAGGATGTGATGAGCCTGTACGGGTTCGGGGGGCATTCCCAGTTCCACGAGGACATCAGTCTGAACCTCGATTTCACGCACGAGCTCAATGACCCGGTCAACGCCTCCTGGGATTCGAAGCACGACCGGCTCACCCTGTCACTGACCAAGGAATACAACAACATGGCCCGTCTGATCCTCGATGTGCAGGGGTCGAACCACCGGTTCACCCTGCCCGGTCGTGATTACTCCGATGTCACGGCCAAACTCCGCTTCCTGAGGTCGTTCTGAAATGACGTGCCGCCGCTGCCTGCCATCGCTTCGGGTTCGGCTCGTGGCCGGACTGGCCTGTCTGCTGGTCGGGCTCCTCGCAGGCCCGATCGGTGCTGCTCCCCATCCCGACCAGATCATGCTCGTGGCCAAGGACGGCTACGTCAAAGACCAGTTGATGGCCGTCTTCGTCGATGGGCCGGTCTGGTTCAACCACCTGGGGCAGCAGGATTGGAAACGGGTCACCCCGCGTCAGACCTTCATCGATGGCGATGCCATCCGCACGGGCAATCACGGCTACGCGGTGCTGTCGTGGTCGACCGACAATCTGCTGCTGATCAAGCCCAAATCGGGTGTGCGGTTCACCTTCGACCCGCGGGGCCAGCCCCAGGTGCTGGTGCGGGCCCACGACGCGACCCTGCTGCTCTCGTCGCGGGAGTCGCGCAGCGTGCAGATCGAGGGACGGCACGGCAGTCTGTGGGTGCCGCACGGGGAGGCTTCCATTCAGGCCAACGACCAGCACGATCTGGTCAAGTGCCTGGCGGGCGAGGCCGAGTATCGCATGATGGGCAATACCCAGCCGGTGAAGATTCCGGAGGGGTATGGCATCGAGCTGGACCGGCGGGGGCAGGACTCGGCGCTGACCGCCTACGACATGCGGATGGAATACGATGCCTGGCGGCGGTTCAATACCTGGCTGCGCAACTTCGACGTCGTGCACGAGCGGATGACGACCGAACTGTCGTACCGGGTCGATGCGGCGATGGTCAACGGGGTGTTCGTCAGCAATCTCGAAGTGGACCCCGACGGGTATCGCATTCTCGATCCCGGCGCCGATCCGGCGCCCCGCGAGATTCATTTCAAGATTAAGATCACTCCCTATCCGCGCCCCCACGACAAGTTCGAGGTCTATCTCAACAAAGATCTCGTCTACGCTCTGCGCGAGGGGCGTGACGGGTATCATGAAGTGCGGTTTCGGCTGCCGCATTTCCCCGAGTTTCCGGTCAAGGTGCACTACATCGATAGCAAGGGACGACGCGACCGCATCTTCGACGGGCGGTTCGTCGTCTTCAACCGGCACCGCAAGGTCGCCGAGATCCGGCATTTCCTGAAGCAGTTGTCGATGGCGTTCGAACGGCGCGACTTGATCTTCCTGCGCGACCACATCTCACGCGAGTACCGCGACTGGTACGGCAACACCTACTGGGACTTCACCCGGCTGCTCGATGACACCCTGCGTCAGTACCGCGACCTGCGGCTGACGCTGCATCCGCATTCCTTCATCTTCCGGGGCGATCAGGTACAGGTGAACATGAACTACCGGCTGACCGCCCTGACCGGCAACTGGACCTGGCGCTACGAGGACCTCGGCAGCGAGCTGATGACGCTGGTTTTCGCCGACGGCGACTGGCGGATCCGGTCGAAGGCCAAAGGGCTGTTCTTCCAGCGGTTGAAGGTGGCGGTCGACCTGCGGCAGGGCATCCTGCGCGGGCGCGTGCTCGACGAGATGTCGGGGCGGCCGGTGATGGGGGCGCGGGTGAAGGTGCTCAAGACGTCCTTCCAGACCAGTACCGACAGCATGGGCGAGTATGTCTTCTACAACATCCCGCCCGGCAAGTACGATGTCGAGATCTCCAAGAACGGCTTCGGCAAGGTCACGGTCAGCGAGGTCGAGGTGGTCCCGACGGGAGAACGCCACTGATGAAGACGACGATCGGACAATCGCGGCCGGTTTCGGCCAAGACGCTGTTGCTACTCACCCTGGTATCGCTCTATACGGGCCTTTCCGGATGCGGGCAGCGGTTGCCGACGATGCCTGCCGCGGGCGGGGGGGTGGGGGTCGAGGTGTCGGGTGTGCTGCCCGCGGGACGGGTGGGCTCGCTGCTGTTCGAGCAGGAGGACACCGGCGCGCGGGTGACGGTGCCCGTCGACGGGGGCGGCCGGTTCGCCTCGCGGTTGCCGGCGGGACGCTACCGCATCCTGATGCAGACCGCCGACGGCAGTCTGACCCTGGTGCGGCGGGCGGTGACGCTCGAGGACAACCTGACGATCAGTCTGCTCGACGTCGACCTGGTACCGATTCCCACCGTGACCAGCGTGGCGGTGCCCCAGGTCGGAGCGAATGATGCGATCATCGAATGGGAGACGGACATCGAGTCGGAGGGTCGCATCGATTTCGGTTTTTCAGCGGCCTACGGGCAGTCGACCTATACCGACACCCGCCTGTCGCGGCAGCATCGCATCCAGTTGCTGGGCCTGCTGCCGTCGACCGACTACCATTTCCGCGTGGTCTCGACCCGGCACGGTCTGGAGGAGGTGGAAACCTTCTCGCAGAACTACGTCTTCACGACCGAGCCGGCGCCGCCGCCGGCGTCGGACTGAGGAGCCGCCGGCGTCGGACTGAGGAGCCGCCAGCGTCGGACTGAGGAGCCGCCAGCGTCGGACTGAGGAGCCGCCGGCGTCGGACTGAGGAGCCGCAGCTTGGAGACCGGGAGCGGGTCTTTCTTTCCCTCTGAGGGCATTGGGGGAAAGGGAAGCTCCGGGCGGCCCAGAAATTACGGTCGAGAGGCTCGCGTTCCGGGTTCGGCGGTGGCGGGAAACTCGGGCTAAGGTCGGGGGCCCGGCGGTTCGATACTAAGGGAAAAGGGTATCTCCGTCCGTGCGTGGGGCGGGGGCAAAGGAGGCAGGATGAACGCATACTTCGTCGGCATTGGTGGCATGGGCATGAGCGGGATCGCCAAGATCCTGCACACGGCGGGCGGGCGGATCGCCGGTTCCGACCGGGCGCTCGACGGCGACTACTGCAAGCGTCTTCTGGCTCTGGGCATCCGCATCTACCCGCAGGACGGCACCGGGCTCGACCGCTACCTGCAAGACTTCGGGGTGAAGCCGGCCGAAACGGTCGTGGTTAAATCGACGGCGGTCGAGGATCAGGTGCCCGACATCGTGGCGGCGCGACGGCTCGGCTTGCGCGAGATCATGCGCTCCGACCTGCTGGCCTCGTTGTTCAACGCCAAACTGGGGGTGGCCATCGCCGGCACGGCGGGCAAGACGACCACCTCCGGGTTAACCGCTTGGCTGTTGAAGTTCGCCGGTCTCGAGCCGACCTGCGCCATCGGTGGGGTGATCAGCGGGCTCGACACCAACGCCTTCCGCGGGGCGGGGCCCCATTTCGTCATCGAGGCCGACGAGTCGGACGGCTCGATCGTCAAATACCGGCCCTACGTGTCGTTGCTGACCAACATCTCGCGCGATCACAAGCCCCTCGAAGAGTTGCAGGCCCTGTTCGGTACCTATCTGGGAAACACCGACCCCGCCGGGGCCAAGATCCTCTATGGGGATGACCCGCACATCGCAGCCCTGCGCGGCGGCCTCAGCGGCACGGTGATCACCTACGGCGGCGACCCGGCCAACGATGTGCATCCCGAGCACCTGGTCGTGGCTACCGACCGCTCGACCTTCGCGGTCGGCGGGGTGCCGTTCGAGATCGGGCTGCCTGGGCGGCACAACGTGCTGAACGCGCTGGGCGTCATCGCCATCGGCCGGTTCCTGGGCGTGCCGCTCGAGGAAATGGCCGCCGCCTTGCGCGCCTTCCCGGGCATGAAGCGCCGGTTCGAAAAGGTGGGGACGGCGCAGGGCGTCACCATCATCGACGATTTCGCCCACAACCCGGCCGAGATCGAGGCGGCCATCGACACCGCGCGCCGCACCTCGAGCCGCCGGTTCATCGTCTACCAGCCCCACGGGTTCGGGCCGACCCGGTTCACGCGCCAGGATCTCGTCAAAGTCTTCCGGTCGTTGCAGGAGAACGAGTTCCTGTACCTCGACGACATCTACTATGGCGGTGGCACCGTCGAGAAGGACATCTCGTCGAAAGACATCGTCGAAGAGGTGCGGGCCGGTTTCCCCAACGTTTACTACCATGGCGACCGGCAGCGCATCGTTACCGACATCGTCACCCAGGCCCGCTCCGGCGATATGGTGCTGGTGATGGGGGCGCGCGACATCAACCGCATCTGCCAGGAGATCCTGGACCGTCTTTGACGCGAGGTTTTCCCTTCCCGTTCCTGTTTCCGAACCCGTTCCCGTGCCCCGCGCGGATTCCGGGGCCACGGCCCGGCCCGCCGTCGCGGGGGAAGCGCTGCCGGTTGCCCAGACCGATGGAGCATCAGAGCCCGACGGGAGCTTCCCTGCCGACAGCCAGGGGAGGGAAGAATCCGCGGCTGAGGGAAAATCTGGTATCCTGAGAGGGTCATTCCACGTGCCGTCCATTGGACAGGAAGGCTTGCCCATGCATACGACGCTGCTGCTTTCGCTTCCCCCCAGCCAGCTCAGGGTCGGGCTCATCGAGGCCGATGGCCTCCAGGTCGGGCCCTCGCCCGCCGACTACCTGCGCGAGATCGCCGCCGAGATCAAACCCCTCCTCGACCCGGCCTGGGTCTACCCCGATCACCTACAGAAGGGCATCCGCAGTCTGCTGAAGTCGTTCGGGTTCCATCCCTCGGGCCGCAACCGCCCGGCCTCCGAGTTCCTGGTCAAGGATCTGCAGGCGCGGGGCAGCTTCCATGCGATCAACAATGTGGTCGATATCAACAACCACCTGTCGCTCGTTTCCCATCTGCCGATCAGTATCGTCGATCTCGATCTGGCCGGCGACCGCCTCTGCCTGCGGGTGGGCGGCGAGACCGAGGAATACGTCTTCAACCGGGAAGGCCAGGTGCTGTCCCTGAAGCATCTGCTGGTGATCGCCCGTGCGGAGGGCGACCGCGCGGCGGTGGGCAGTCCGGTCAAGGACTCCCAGGCGACCAAGATCAGTGAGACGACGCGCCGGGCCTTCGGGATGATCTACACGGCGGCCACCATCACCCCCGAAGGCGAGCTGGCGGCCTTGCTGCAGCGGTTCGCCGACCTGCTGAAGACCCGGGCGGGCGCGGCCACCGCGGTCTGGAAGATCGTCGAGGGGCCTCGGTGAAGGGCTTGCCCCGCCGGCTCCGGCGGGAATCTGGTAGAATGGGGCGGAAAGCCCGAGGTTCGTGCGAGGAGGATGTATGAGACGATGGTTGCTGCTGACCCTGTTGGTGGCGGTGCTGGCCGTGTTCGCCGGCTGCACCGGGACGGAAGCCAAGCTCGAGAAGGAGCTGAAGTCGCCCGACCCGAACACCCGCCGGGAGGCGGCCATCCAGCTCGGGGAGATCGCCACCCCGCGCGCCTTGCAGCTGCTCGAATTGGCCAAGGACGATCCCGACTTCCAGGTGCGCGACGCGGTCCGGGAAGCCATCAAGGCGATCAACAAACGCACCTTCCTGAAGTAGGTTGCCGTTCGCTGACTGGCGCCTCCGTCGATGGAGGCGCGCCTGTGTGAAGACGGGCGGGGCGGGCTTCTGGGGGCTGCCGAGACCTTGGTGAAACGCATGCCGGGTGGGAACCATGGGGGGGCCGGCGCTGACTGGCGATATTTCCCAGGCCGGGCGCGGCCAAGGGCACGTGGGGCACGTGGGGCGATGCGCGTCGGGGTGCCCGAGCTCAGAAACGGACCTGGAAGTCTCCCGGCAGTGGCCCCGCGGCGGGCTGGTCGGCGGTCAGTTCGACCGACTCGACGTCGGCGCAGCGCGGCCCCTGGCGGAGGCGGGCCAGGAACTCGTCGAGGCGGTCGGCAGGGCCGGTGGCCTCGAACTCGACGCCGCCGTCCCACAGGTTGCGAACCCAGCCGCCCAAGCCGAGGGTGGCGGCGGTGCGCTGCGTGAAGGCGCGGAAGCCGACGCCCTGGACCCGGCCGCGGACGATGCCGTGGACGAACCGGAGATGGGGTGGGGATTTGGAGCATATCTCGGCGTTGTCGGCATCAGGCGGGGGTTCTGAGCGATCGACGGTGCGGGGTCCCGATAATGCCCCCGTTGCCCCCGTTGCCTCCGTTGCCCCTGATGCCCCTGATACTCCCGAAGCTCTCGATGCCTGCGACGCCCTCGGCGCCCCTGGTGATTCGGCTGTCGCGGGCGTTCCGGAGGACCCAGGAGCGCAAGTCGACGGGTCTTTCGTCGGGTTGCTCATGGCCGGCCCAGCAGGAGGGCGGGGCCCTCGATGAATCGCTGCAGGTCGCGCTGGTAGAGGGCGAGAATGGCCTGCCGGGCTCCGCGCCGGGCGTGGATGACCCGCAGCAGGCTGAAGGTGTCGCTCTTCAGGCGCTGGCCTCCCGCTCCTTGCAGGAAGCGGGCTTCCAGCTTCTCGGCCACGGCGGGGTCGACCTTCCCCTGCGACATGGCCAGGAACTTCTTCAAATTGACCTTTTCGGACTGCAGCTGGGTGATCGATTCGGCGTGGGGTTGCCAGGCGGCAAGCAAGTCGAGATCTGGGCCGTCGATCAGGTGGGGGCGCGGCAGGGCCGCCACCGGCGTGTGAACGGACAGGACGACGACGGTCTCGAGATCGCGGGCCAGGCGGGCGAGGCGGGCGGGCAGGTCGGACCGGGCAACGAAGGCGTTGGCGGGCAACGACTCGAGGACGAGCAGACGGGGCCGGTCGGCGGGCAGCATCTTGACCAGTTGGGCCAGCCCGTCGAGATCGAGCGGGTCGATGGTGCTGTCGGCCCCGCGGAAGAACAGGTGGTCGCCGAGTCCGCCCAGGGCGGCGGCGAGGCCGGCGGCGAGTTTCTCGCGGGCGGCAGCGGCGTCGGGCCCAGGCGTGGCGCGCTTGAGAGCGAGGTCGGTCAGCGAGGTCTTGGCCGCCCAGGCCCCGAGCCGGGCGGCGAATTCGGGAATGCCATGATCGCAGGAAATGTACAAGGATGACGCCTGGCGGGTGACGTGGATGGCGAGGTTGAGCAGCAGGGCGGCTTTGCCTTCCTCGCGGGCCCCCGCCACCAGGTGCAGCGACGGCACGGCCAGGCCGCCGCCCAGGGCGCAGTTCCATTCGGTCCAGGGCGAGGCCAGGCCGGCCGCGGGGGCCTCCCAGGCGGGGGGCAGGTCGCGGGTCTCCTGGGCGAACGGCCGGAATCCGCCGGGGGGAAGGGGGGCGGCGGCGTCAAGCGTGCCCGTCGTTCCGGCCGCGGGGCCGCCGATCCCGGCGGTGGCCGGGGCGGCGGCACGCGGGGCTTCCAACGGTTCGAGGGTGGTCAGCGTTTCCTTCAGCTTGGGGACAGCGGCGACCTCGGTCTCGACGAACTTCAGCCAGGTTTTCACTTCCTTCAGGCAGTCGTCGAGGGAGCGCTTCTTCCCGCAGAAATCCGAGAAAGCGGCGATGCCGTAGGCGAAGTGCGAGGGGCCGACTCCGACCTTGGGCCGGTGCAGCGCAGGATGGACCGAGCCGGGCAGCAGGATGGGGTGCGTCGCCCGGGTGGTACCGAGCACCAGGGTGCGGTCGACCGTCTTCAGCAAGCCGAGGGGACCCCGCTTGATGCCCCCGAGACGCTGCAGGAGGGCGGTGAACAGGGCGGGGATTCGCGGATCGAGGCCGAGGCCGAAGACGCCGGGATGGACCTCGACCGAGATCTCGTCGGCGGTGGCCAGCAGGAAGAGCGCGTCCTGCGGGATGCCGAGTTTCTTGAGGTGGTCGATGAACCGCACGGTGTCGTCGTAGACGTTCTGGAATCCCAGCACTTCGGTGCCGGGCTTGTAGGCCTTGCCTTCGATGACGACCAGAGTGGTGTCCTTCTGCAGGAGGGCTTCCAGTTCGGGGCGGGCGGGCAGTTCGGGCAGGCGGTTGCCATCGCTCTCGAGCTGCAGGGTCAGCCCTTCGCACGCGGCCTCTTCGAGCAGCAGGTCGGCAGCTCGGCGGATGGCGTGGGTGACGACGAACGGCCCGGTCACGGGCAGGGTGCCGGCCGGCAGGACGCGCTTCACCTCGTCGGTCTGAGCGGACTCAAACAGGAACGGATAGCGATAGAGCCCCTCAGGGTGCGCCTTCAGCAGGTCAGGCAGGCATTTGACGGCGACGACGGCGGGGGCCTGTTCCAGGCCGGGGTAGGCGACCAGGCAGTGGAGCGTCATGGGAAGACGAACCCCATGGCCGCCGCCAGGCGTCGGGGGATCTCCCATTGGCGCGTCACCCCACCGAACAGGCCTTGGTGGGCGCCGAGCGCGTGCAGGAACAAGTCTTCCCCCGTGTGATCGTAGGCCTCGCCCTTGGGAAACTCGCGCTGGAAGGGGAGGAATTCCACGCCCAGCTTGCGGTTGACGACATATCCGAGCCGGCGGGGATAGTCTTTCCCACTGGCCGCCTGCAGGAAGGCGAGATCGGCCTCGGTGAAGGCCACGCCGGGGAAGGTGGCGGCCAGCTGGGGCAACAAGTCGGGGGCAGTGGCGGGGAGCCGTTCGGCCAGGGCCATGGTCGAAGCGGCCAGGCGCTGGAACCGTTCGGGGTCGAACGATTCGACGATGGCCAGTCCATTGGTGCCATGGTCGGGGACGACAACCACCAGGGCATCCGGGCGGGTGCGTACGAAGTCGGCAATGGCGCGCAAAGCCAAATTGGTTTCGTGCATCTGGGCGACCAGTTCGGCGGCGTCATATAGGTGCAGGCAGGGATCGATCTTGCCGGCTTCGACCATCAACAGGAAGCCCTGGGGATGGCGGTCGAGGAGGGCCAGCGCGGCCGCGGTCAATTCGGCCAAGGTGGGCGTTTGACGAAAGGCGGGGTCGTAGGTGAAAGGCAAGAACGAGTGGGAGAACAGGCCGAGCACCCGCCCCGCGTTGCGCGACACGGCCTGGGCCAGTTCGGTGCGGGTTTTCACCACGGTATAGCCGGCAGCAGCGGCCTCGGTGAGCAGGTTGCGCCCTATGGGCTGCATCCCGCCCTCTTCGGCGGGCAGGAAATACTTGATTCCGCCGCTGAGCATCAAGTCGAATCCGCTTTGCACGAGCTGACGGGCGGCTTCCGCCTCCTCATCGCGATCGGTCACGTGGGCGCCGAATGCGGCCGGGGTCGCGTGGGTCAAACGGGTGTCGGAGATGAGGCCGACCTTGAAGCCTCTCTGGCGAGCCTCTTCGAACAGGGTGCGTCGTGGCCGGCCCAGTTCATCGACCGCCAGCCGTTTGATGGGGCCGGGGTAGCCGGTGGCCAGCGCAGACGCTGCCCCGGCCGAGTCGTTGACCTCGCCCTGGGGGGGCTTGCCGATGACCCGCCCGACGATGGGGAAGCGGTCGAGCTCGATGCTCTCGCGAGGCGACAGGGCCCGGGCGAAGGTCAGCCCGGAAGCGGCCAGCCCGTCGAGGATGACGAGGATGACTTTGCGGGCGGGTTTCCCCATTGGCCGCAGACGCCCGCGCAGGGCCTCGTCGATGGGAATGGGGGCGGGGTTGACCGGCGTGATGAGATCGGCCGGCCCTGGTGTGGCAGGGATCGGTACGGTGACGGCCGGCTCCTGGGCCTGGGTCAGGCAGGGTAGCAGCAATAGGGCCACGAGGGCCAGCAGGCGACGCAGGTGGTTCATCGGAAACTTCTCCCGGAATGCGTGATCGGTCCTGCCCATGATAGCCAACGCGGTGGCCTTGTTCAAGGGATGGCTTGCCCCAGCGTCGCTGCTGCCCGCTCTCAAGCCACTTTCCGACATGCAATTCTGAACCGCCTTCAGGCAGGATTCGGTGGCACCCTCGAGATTATGCAACACCAACCGACGAACGCCAGTCCCAGATGGGAAATCCAGGACGGCGAAGGCGTCCGCCCTTTCGAGATTCCCTGACCGGAGTGCTCCGGGAACCTGGCGGAGGGCAATGGGCCTCGTCCGGGAGTCCAACCGGGCAGGGGATCGGGGAGGGGGGAACCCCTCGAACCCCGAGGAGGGGGGGAGGGGCGGTGGGTCAGAACCGGGGAACGCCAGCCGGTTCGTAGGGGAGCAGGAAGGGTTCGCCGAAGCGGCAGCCGGCCAGCCAGGGGACGTGATGCGGCAGGGCGGCGCGCAGTCGCTCGTTGGCCTCGTCGCCCAGGTCGAGGGCGATGACGACGTCCTGGCGGAGGGGGTCGGCGGAATTGAGCCGGACCACCTCCCAGGGGCTGATGTCGAAATGGATGGGGTCGCGCCCGCGGGCTTCGGCCAGGTGCCGGCGCAGTACCTCGGCCGCCTGGCCGGGGGTGGCGGCGAGCGCCAGGTCGGAGGTCAGACCGTCGACGTCGAGGGCGTCCTGCCCGACGATTGCCATCACCTGCTCGCGGGCCAGGCCACGCCCGGTCAGGAGGCGGGCCAGGGCCAGACGTGGCCGCGTGGGATTGCGCAGGAACAGCAACGCCGGGCCTTCGATGTTGCTTTGTACAAAACGTTGAAAGGTGCTGTCGATATTCCAGTATTTGCGAGCCAGCGACGCCCAGGCCTGGTGTCCGGTGAGCAGGAGGGCGAAGGCGGCGGTGAGGGACAGCCAGCGCCGCACCGCACCGGGACCCGCCAGGCGGGCCAGGGCTTCCACGGCGCGGGCCGCGCCCAGGGCGGCGGCCGGCAGCAGGCTGAAGAAGAAACGGGGGCCATAGCAGAAATCCTGGTAGTAGTAGACCGAGTAGGCGGCGAACGTGAGTCCGGCCTGGAGCACCAGGAAGCGTTCGAGTAGGACAGGTTCTTGGAGAGCGTGTTCCTGGTTCCCGGGAGGAGTGCCGGGAGTGAACCCGCCTGGAGCCACGGGAGGGGTGGGCCGCCAGCGCAGGAAGGCGAAGCCCAGGAAGCCCGCGACCACGCCGCCGAAGGCGAAGACGGTGAAGCCCAGCGCGTTGTCGAGCAGGTTCTGCCAATACACGGCGAGCGGGGTGCGGCCCCACGAACTGACAGCGGCACCGATCTGGTGGGTGGCCTGGGCCGGGTCGCCCGTGTGGAGCTGCGACAAGGCCGCCTGTCCGGCGAGCGACCCGCCAACCACCAGTAGGAACACCGCGAGAAACAAAACCCGGCGCCGGTCGAACCCCGGGAAGGAGATTGCCGTGCCAGCCACCCCGCCCAGTAAGGCGAGGGCATCGACCCGCCGCGTCAGCAGGCAGCCGCCTACGGCGAGGCCGGCCATCAGGGCGCCCGACCAGCGCCGTCCGGCGATGCCCGCCACCAGGCCCCGGGCCCCGACGATGATCAGCAGCAGGGCGAGCAGATGATTCATCCGGCCTGCCGCCATCACGATCAAAAAGGGTGACCAGCCCAGCAAGAGAGCGGCCCGGCGGCCGGTCGACCCGCCGTGGGTCGCGGCGACCAGGTCAAACCAGAGCAGGATGGCGAGGGCAGCCAGCAGGGGGTTGACCAGGCCCTTGGCCCCCCACCGGTGGGCGATCGCCCAGAGAACGGCCAGACCCGGCTGATAGGTGGAGAACAGGTGGCGACCGTTGTCGTTGAGCTTGTGGTCGGGGGAGAACGACTCCAGCCCCGGGAAGGAGGCGGCTTGCAGTTTCCCGTGGGCCAGCAGGCGGGCGTGCCAGTCCTGGATGATCTCGTCATCGACGTGGGGAATGTTCTGGAGCGGGCCGAACTGCAGCGCGGCGGCCAGGCCGGCGACCGCCACGGCGGTTCCCGTCACCGCCCAGGACCAGCGCCGGGCGGGGGGCTGCCCCTCCGCCCGCAGGGGTTCGCCCTTCCTCTGGGCGGGGAATCCCCGGTCTGGCTCTGGACTCGCAGCTGTCAGTCCCGTCGAGCCGGCCACCCCGCCTTCTGAAAGTCGCTCAGAATGGCGGCTGGGTGCCTGCCGGTCGGGTTTCCCGGATGACCCGCCAGCGATCGAAGAAGGCGCGGGCATGGGTGCCGTGAGATCCGTCGCTTCAGGTGATGCCAAAGGGTGGGCGAGGAACAGGGCGTGGAACACGGCGAAGGCGCCCAGTCCGCGGATGACGTCGAGGATCACCCCGATCACCAGCAACGGGGAATCGCCGTCCAGGTGCAGGAAGCCACTGTTATCGTCGAACACCCGGTGGGGCAGGAGCAGCGCGCCCAGCACCACGGCGGCCGGGCCTGCCCCCCACGCCCCCCGCACGCGGCCGAAGGCCTCGTCCAACGTGGCCAGGGGGCGGGGGCCCAGCGCCAGCCACCAGGCCGCCCAGGCCAGCACCACCAGCACGGGCCAGACCGGATCGATCGGCCAGTCGGGGGCCAGCCCGGACACCCAGGCCTCGGCCCGCCGGTGGTCGGCCTGGATGCAGGCGCTTCCCACGTGGGCGGCCACCATCAGTCCGGCGGACCAACCGAGGCGATGGGACGGCCAACGAGTCGTGCTCGAACAGGTGTCGGTCATGACCGCGTCATGATACCACTGCCTTCCCGTCGAGACGAGTCAGCGAAGGTGGACACCCGGGGCCTTGCATTGTGGGCATCCGGGAAATATATTGATTCATCCCTGGTGAGGAGGCACGTATGAGGATGACCGGTGGGTTCTGGGGAGGATGTTTTCTGGTGGTCGGCCTGTGGCTGGTCGCCTGCGGGGCGATGGCCGCCGACCTCGCGGTCAAGCACGAGTTTCGCAGCCCGGGGGACGTCCAGCCTCCCGAGTGGCGGCTGAAGCTCGAGTTCGACCGGCCGGTGTCGGTGCTCGACATCTCCCGCATGGTCACCCTGACCGTCAATGGCAAACCTGGCCTCATCAAGATCATCAATGCCACCGACCTCGCCGCCGATCCGTCCACCCAACCCCTGGCCAGCGAGCGGACGATCTTCATCCTCGGGCCGAAGGCGGCGCTGCCGCCTGGCGCCAGTTGCACCCTCTTCCTCGGCAAGGACCTTCCCGCCGCCGACAAGAAAAGCCGTCTCGGCAGCGACCTGCGGGTGAAATTCCAGACCGGCGATACGGCCCGTCTGCTGTCGGTCGAGCCGCTCTACCAGGACAGCGAACGCAAGGGGGCGACCCTGACTCTGTCCACTGACCTGTCGGTCAAAGATCTGAAGGCGCAGATCCGCGTGCTGCCGCCGGTGGGACGGCTCACATTCGTCCGGCAGGGCGGCAACCTCAATACCTTCCAGTTCCAGGTGACCGGCGCGTTCACGAGCGGGAAAACCTACACCGTCTCGACCCGCGAACCGACCGGCGTGCAGGTCGGCGCCCGCCTGGAGCCCGCCTCCTTCACCTTTACCGCCAAAGGCCCGGCCCCGGCCATCCGGATCGAGACCGACCGCGGTGTCCTCGAGTTGCGCAGTCGCCAGATTTTGCCGGTGTCTGTCATCAATGTCGACCAGGTCCAGGGCGAGATCACCCGGCTGCCGGCGTTGTTCGCCCCCGCCTTCGCCGACCTCATTCTGTTCGCGCGCAACGATGCCCCCCGCGCCCGCAGCTCCCGCCGGATGGGCCCCAACGACGATCAGGAAGCCAAGCTGGCCGCCGCCATTCCGCAGGTCGAGTCCCTGCTGTCCGACAACCTGCAGCAGCTCAAGGCCCTCCAGGCGTTGCCGCCGCTGCCCAACGGGGTTCCCCTGGCCCATTTCCTCGGCGAGTTCAGCACCGCCCGGGAAGTCTTCATCCAGCAGGGCCGCCCTGACAAGCAAAGCCGGTTCTCCCTGCCGTTGAATTTCCGGCCCGCCCCCGAAAAGGGCGGGGCCCTCCTGCTCAAACTGCTGAACGGGCAATCCGAGGAAGGCAGCACCGCCCGCGTCTTCCAGGTCACCGATCTGTCGGTCACCTACAAGTTCGCGGCCGGCGAGATCCTGTTCTGGGTCACCAGCCTCGAAACCGGCAAACCGGTGCCCAACGTCTCGTTGATGCTGATCACCAAGGACGACGGGCGCTACGTGCTCGGGAAGACCGACGCCAACGGCCTGCTGCACGCCAAGGAAGGCACCTCCTTCCCCGTGCTGCGCCTGGAAGGGGGTCAGCCCAAAGTCGAGACCGGCTCGTTCCGTGTGCCCGAAGCCGTTTTCGTGGTGGCCGCCACTGCCGACGACAGCTGCTTCCTGCCCCTCGAGGCCAATCGGTTCCGGCCCTACTCGGTCACCCAGGCCGCGCCCGGCAAGGTCTCGCTGCGCTCGCGCAACGCGCATGTCTTCACCGAACGCGGCATCTACAAGCCGGGCGAAACCATCCACTGGAAGGTCGCCCTGCGCACATACGAGGACGACGAGATCCGCGCCCCCGCCGGCGAAGAGGTCGCGGTCGAGATCGTCAACTCCCGCGACGAGACCATCTTCGACGAGAAGTTCGAGCTGAACGAATATGGCACCTGCTCGGGTTCCCTCACCCTCAAGGACTTCGCCCCGCTCGGCCAGTACACCGTCAAGGTGAGCGGCCGCAAAGACCCGCCCAAGACCGGTACGGCGACCGCCGAGGTGTGGAGCGATCTGGTCGGCAAGCTTCCCGAGCGGAAATCCGGCGGCGATGACGGCGGCGACTGGCGGGAGCTGACCAGCACCGGTTTCCAGGTGCAGTTTTTCGAGCCGCCCCGCCACTACGTCGAGATCGAGCACGAGGTCAAGACCCGGCAGAACACCACCATCCCCGAGCGGCCGGTCACCGAGAATTACCTCGAGTGCCGCATCCGAGGGAAATACTACACCGGCGGCTTTCTCAAGCATGCCAAGACGCGCTGGACCGCCACCCTCGTCCCGGTGACGCGGAGCGTGAAGGGCTACGACGGCTTCCTGTTCGGGTGTGACAAGGGCGACAGCCTGCTGATCGAGACGGGCGAATCGCTGCTCGACAAAGACGGCCAGCTCATCGTCCACCTGCCCCTGGACAAGAGCCTGAACGGCGGGCTGTACGGGGTCGAGGTCAGCGCCACCGTGCTCGACGTCGACGCGCGGCCGGCCACCAAGGTCGAGACCTTCAGCCCCAAGGCGAAATACGACGTGGGCCTGCAGCGGCTCCGGCACGTGCAACAAGGCGAAGAGGCCACCTTCCAGGCGATCGCCCTGACGACCGACGGCCAGCCGGTGCCCACCGGCACCATGCGGATGGACATCTTCCGCAAACGCTACTTCTACACCCAGAAGCGTGACGAGGAAGGCAATATCTACTACCGCTGGGAGAACGGATGGGTGCGGGCGATGACCACCGAGCAACCGGTCAAGGACGGCCGTGCCTCCTTCGCCATGGCCTTCGCCGACGGCGGCGAATACCGGTTGCAGGCCAACCTGCTCACCCCCGAGGGCGAGTTCTCCGCCTCTCAGTTCCTCGATGTGGGGTGGTCCTCCTCCTCCTACGACGAGGAGGAGGAAGACGACAGTCCGCGGCGCAGCGACAGCGAGATCGTGCTGACCGCCTCGCGGTCGCCGGCCGCGGTGGGCGACACCCTGCGCTTCGACTTCGGCGTGCCTCGGGCCGCCACCCATGCCCTGGTGACCTGCGAACGCGACGGCCTCTACGAGTATCGCGTCATTCCGGTGACCGGGCGGCGGGGCACCTTCGAGATGAAGGTCCCGGCGGCCGGCCGGCCCAACACCTTCTTCACGGTGACGGTGCCGTGCGGGCGCGGCGACTTCCCGGTCTATCGCAGCCAGGTCGACCAGATGATTCCCCGGGTCTTCTACGGAGTGGCCGAGGTGCGGGTCGAGAACACGCTGGAAAGCCTGCAGGTGGCCATCACCGAAGGGCCGGGCGACGCCGGCAAGGCGCCGCTGCGGGCGCACCCGGGCGAGACCCGGTCGCTGACCTTCCAGGCGACCGATGACGCCAAGAAGGGCGTGGTCTGCGAGATGGCCGTCTGCGTCGTCGACGAGGCGGTGCTGTCGCTGACCGGGTTCGTGACCCCCGTTCTGACCCGCCTGGCCGATTTCGCCCTGCCGCTCACCGTCTTCTCGGGCGATTTGCGCCTGTCGGTGGTCAGCCAGGAACTGTTCAGGCTGTTCGCCACCCAGATGCTGACGGGCGGTGACCTCGGTGCCGGCGGGCTGGCTTCTGATCTGGCCCTGCGCGAGGATTTCCGGCCGGTGGCCTACTGGAACCCCGCTCTCGTGACCGATGCCGACGGCAGAGCGTCGATCACCTTCACGCTGCCTGACAGCACCACCGCCTATCGCATCTACGTGGTGGCCCTCGACAAGAAGAGCGCCTTCTGCTCGACCGAGCGGCAGATGGTCGTCTCGAAGGAATTCTTCCTGCAGCCCGGGCTGCCCCGCTTCCTGACCGCGGGCGACAAGGCTCTGGCCCCGGTCACCGCCAACAACAAGACCGAAGCGGCCGCGTCGGCCGACCTGACCGTGGCCGAGGCGAGCAACGTCAGCGCCCGGTTGCGCGAGCCCACCGTGCAGATGGGGGCCATGTCCAACACGGTCGCCAAGCTCGAACTCGAGGCCGACAACGGCGCCGGCGACGCCCGCCTGATCTTCCAGGGGAAGATGGGCCAGTTCGGCGATGCGATCCAGAGCGAGTTCCCCGTCGTGCCGCGGTATATCGTGGTGCGACGCCAGAAGACCGGGCACTTCACCGACCGGGGCGAGACCCGGGTGGAACTGCCGGTCGATGTGGCCGGCATTCCCGTCAAGGACCGCCAGGGCACGCTGAAAGCCACCCTCGGCCTGTCGACCACCCCGTGGAGCAAGATCACCCCGGGGTTGCGCTATCTGCTGCAGTACCCGTACGGGTGCGTCGAACAGACCAGCTCGGGCATCATCCCGCTGGCCGGCCTGCGCAAGCTGGTGGCCGACGGCCTGGTGCCGGGCATCACGATCGAGCAGGTCGACAAGTTCCTGAAACCCGGCGTGGCGCGGTTGCTGAAGATGCAGACGAGCCGTGGCGGATTCGGCTACTGGATGGGCGACCGCCAGCCCAGCTGGTGGGGCACCCAGTATGCGGTGTTCGCCCTGACCTCGGCGAAGGAAGCCGGATTCGATGTGCCCGACGCCAGCCTGGAGCGCGCCACCAAGTACATCCACGAAGGGGTGTTCGGCAAGGAACCGATCGACGAGCCTGTCCACCACTCGATCTTCGAGCTGTCGGCGGTCAACCTCGCCCGCCACGGGCAGTTGGGCGCCGGCAACCTGGAGACCCTGAAGAAAACCCGCAAGAACAGCTCGACCGAGAGTTCCGCCCTGCTGATCTGGGTGGATGCCCTGATCAAACTGACCCCGCCCGCCAAGCTCAAGGAGGAGCTCAAGGCGCTGCAGCCCCGCATCAATGCCACCCGCCGGTCCTGGTACGATTCCAGCGTGCGGGAGACCGCGATCTGTCTGCTGGCCCAGATGGCCATCGAGCCGGGCGACCGGCGGGCCGACGATCTGGCCGGGGCCCTGCTCGACAGCCTCCAGCCCGAAGGGCGCTGGTATTCGACCGCCGATACTGGCTGGGCGCTGCTAGCGCTGGGCCGCTACTTCGAGCACAAGACGCCGCCCTCCGACAAGGCCCTCGAGGTGACCGTGACCGCCGGTGGAGGGGCGCCGCAGACCGTCAAGATCGGCAAACTCGGACAGGAGATCGAGCTCGACGCCGAGGCCCTGTTGAAGGATCCCGCGGTGGCGATGAGCGTCAAGCCGGCGGGCATGGTCAACTGGAGTCTGTCTTGGGCCTATCCTGATCCGGCCTCGCGAACGACCGATCTCGAGCACGGGTTCCGGGTCGAGAAGACGATCAAAAACCTGAGCGGCGACAAGGAGATCCGGGTCGGCGACCTGGTCAAGGTCACGGTCGAGTTCGAGGACGACCGGGCCGGAGGCTGGTGGAGCGGCCGGATGTACGAATACCTCGCGCTGGAAGACCCGCTGCCGGCGGGGTTCATCGGCATCAATGCCGCGCTCAAGACCGAGGCGCCGGTGCGCCCCAGCGACGACGACGAGGATTCCTCGAACCACGACGAGGACGAATGGTACTCGGCCTGGGAGGACGGCGCCTACCTGCTGCGGCCCGACTTCTTCGAGATGCGCGACGACCGGGTGATGGCCTTCCGCAACCGGCTGTGGTCGGGGCGGTTCCGGTTCACCTACTTCGCCCGCGCCATCTGTGAGGGCACGTTCTTCCTGCGCCCGACCCGCGTGTCGCTGATGTATGATCCCGACCTCTACGGCATGACCCAGGGGCTGCCCCTGCACATCCTGCCGGCCCGGTAGACCACCCGGTCGGCGGTTCGTGGACACACGCCGGCCCTTTCCCCGTACGGGAAGGGGCCGGCCTTTCTCGAAGGGGGTATCGTGAGGACGGTGCTCGTGGCCGGCCGTGGAAGGCGGAGCGGCCGGTGTCGACCGAATGGAAGGCCGCGGTTGTCACCCTCCGCCTCGGTGCTGGGAAGCGGAGGACAGGCCCACCCGTATGGATGACGCATCTGCCCTGGTTGGCCTGAACCCTGCGGTCGCCGCCAGGTGGGCCCGCCTGTGGGTCTGGGGGAAGCGCCTGGGCGTGGCGACGGTCGTGGGGGCGGTGGCGCTCTGGCTGCTGTGGCGACCGCTGGTGTGGGCAGTGACCCCCGACGTGGCGGCCATGGTGGCCGAGAGCGCCAAAACGGCGCGCGGCGGGGCGCTGCTCGACCGGCATGGCGCGGTGCTGCGGTTCTTTCCCAACGCGTCGGGCGATTACCTGCTCTGGGTGCCCCTGGCCAGTTGCCCGGCCCACCTCGTGCAGGCGGTGCTGGCGGCCGAGGACCGCAACTTCCGGCAGCACCCCGGGTTCGACCTGGCGGCGATGGCGCGGGCGGCTTGGCAGAACCTGTCGGAACGCCGCATCGTCTCGGGGGCGAGCACGATCACGCAGCAGGTCATCCGGATCGTCCGGCCGCGGCCGCGCACGCTGCTGACCAAGCTGTCCGAGGTGCTGCTGGCGGCGAAGCTCGAGATGCAGGTCGACAAGGACCGCATCTTGGAGACCTGGCTCAACCTGGCCCCGATGTACGGCAATTTGCGCGGGGTCGGGATGGCGGCGCGGGTGTTGTTCCGCAAGGGCGTCGGGCAGGTGAACGTGGCCGAAGCGGCGACCCTGGCGGCTTTTCCCCAGGCACCGGCCCGGCTGCGTCCCGATTTCCCCGCCGGGCGGCGTCTGCTCCTGGGGCGCCGGGACTGGATCCTGGGCCAGATGGCGCGTCTGGGCATGATCTCCGCCGAGGCGGAACGGGCCGCCCGGACGGCGGTCATGCCGATGTTCGGCCGGCGTTTGCCATTCCGGGCGCCGCACTTCGTTGACTGGCTGGCGGCCCGCGACGGCGCCCCGCTGGGTGAGGTGACCACCTCGCTCGATCTGGCGGTGCAGGACCGGCTGACCGCAGCCCTGACCGCCCACCGCGACCGGCTGGCCCGCTCGGGGGCCCGGCAGGCGGCCGGCCTGGTGCTCGATACCGCCACCATGGAGGTGTTGGCCATGGCCGGATCGATGGAATATGGGCCGATCGGCGGCGGTTTCAACAACGGCTGCCTGGCGGCGCGCTCGGGCGGGTCGATCCTCAAGCCGTTCCTGTATGCCCTGGCCCTCGAGGAGGGGTTCCACCCGGGTTCGATCATTCCCGACACCAGCCGCACCTTTCGCACGCCCCAGGGTGACTACCTGCCCTACAACGCCACCCGGCGGGCCTACGGGCCCGTGTCGATCCGGTCGGCCCTGGGCAATTCGCTGAACATCTCGGCCGTCAAGATGCTCAACGAGCTGGGGTTGCGGGCCTTCTACCGGTTTTTGACCGGGTTCGGGTTGGTGCCGCCGAGCGAGACCCTGTGGGAATACTATGGCCTGGGCCTGGCCATCGGCAATCCTGAGGTGCGGTTGATCGACGTGGCGGTGGCCTTCGGGGCCTTCGCCCACGGCGGCCATCGGGTCGACCTGCGCACCACCCCCGGCCCGGTGCGGCGCGGGCCGGCCCTGATGTCGGAAGCCACCGCCTGGTCGCTGCTCGACATCATGTCCGACCCGTCGGCCCGCCTGTTGACGTTCGGCAACCCCAGATTCTTCGCCTTCGACCAGCAGGTGGCCCTGAAAACCGGCACCAGCACCAATTTCCGCGATTGCTGGGTGTTCGCGGTGACGCCCGCCTACGTGATCGGGTTGTGGGCGGGCAATTTCGAGGGCGGGGTGACCAACGGGTTGGGCGGAGCCACCGCGTGCGGGCCGATCCTGCACCAGTTGCTGCGCGATCTGCCGGTGCCGGCCACCGGCTGGTTTCCGCGCCCCGCCGGCCTCGAAGGGGTACGGGTGTGCGGCACCTCGGGGCAGGCGCCGACTGCCTTCTGCCCGATGGTGAGCCGGGAATGGGTCGATCGTGCCCGGCTGCCCCTGCCCACCTGCCCCTTCCACGAGAGCCAGGGATTGTTCCACGAACTGCCGGCGGAATACGCGGACTGGATCCAACGCCGCGGCCAGGCTCTGCGGGCTGATCCGTTCCGACTGCAGGGTGATCTGGTCGTGGCCGATCCGTTGGCCGCCCTGCCCGACGACCCTGGCGCGGGGTCGGGGGTGTGGGTGCGCCCCGCCGAGGGGGCAACGGGAACTGCCACGGGGGCCCTTTGGGAAGGGGCGCCCAGGGGCGCAGTGGGGCCGCTCACGGGTTCACCGCGGTCGGGGGTCCCCGGCGGCGGTGCGGCCGTCGGAACTCAGGAGGCAAGCGCGGCCGAAAGCGTGGGGGGGCCGTCCCGGGTGCTGCTGGTGGGCGTGCCCGGTGGCGAACCCGGCTGGGGGCGGTTGCGGATCGTCTCGCCCCACGACGGCGACCGGTTCGTGATGGTTCCCGACGGCGAGAACTTGATCAGGTTGCGGGCGGTTCCGGACACACCTCTTCCCGAGGTCGTCTGGCTGATCGACGGGGCCGAACTGGCTCGCACCCCGCCGCCCTACGAGGCCTGGTGGACGCTCACGCGCGGTCGGCACATCATCACCGCCCTGTCGCTCGGCGAAGAAGCCGCCCAGATCACCATCCAGGTGGAGTGATCGCTTCCAGGCCTTGCCCAGGCGAAGGCTGGCCATCACCCCGCCTTGAGTTGAGCTCTCTCCTTGCGAAGGTCGTGACTGGCATTCCGGCGGATTTCCTTCCCGCGGTGAACCACGGAAGCGGTCAGTTTCGGAGCGATCATCAAACCGGGCGAACCTGTCACGAAATGGAATCGGAAATTGTCATGGCAGGATATCCATGGTAGAATCCCAAGGAAAGAGGGTGCGGGCGCGGCGCGCTCCGTGGACCCTCGCCCTGCCGCAGAAGCGCATGGGCCGTGGGGGAACGGCCTGGGCGCAGGGGCAAGGGGGCCCGGTCCCCAGGGGTCTGATCTCAGGTAGGCGGGCCTTGGAGGGGAACCCATGCGATGAGGGAAAACGACGAGGGGATGGTCCTTGCCGAGGAACCCCCTCCCGTCACGGGATCTTGAGTAGGGGAGTCGCACGCCATGAGTGAGTCCGAATCTGCGTTCGCGGTCGCCCGGCCTCGCACCCTCAACCCCGGGGAACAGGTCTACTTGCAGGGCGAACGCACCGCTGAGTTTTTCGGCGTGGTCACCGGCCGGTTCGCCAAGGTCCGCACCCGGCGGCCCCCCGGCGAGGTCGGCATGGCCAAGGCCCTGGCCCAGGCCGAGCTGGTCGAGGTGCTCGAACGGCCCCACACCATCTTCGGTGAACTCGATGTCTTCCTGGGGCAGCCCCAGGAGTGCTCGGTCTTCGCCATCGATCCGGGGGAGGTGTTGCCGCTGCCTCCTCGTGAGGAAGGCCTGCGCCGGGTGTTCGAGACCGCCCCGGTGTTCGGGGTGCAGACCTGCATCGCCTTCGCCCGCCGCCTGTGGCAGAAGCTGGCCGCGTTCAGGCGTTTGACCCGCGAAGAGGAAGCCCTCGACCGGTTCGTGGCCTCGACCTTTCCCACCTTCCAGGCGGTATTCCAAGATCTGGTCGCCCTGACCTCCCCCAACTCGCAGCACCCGTTGTTGCAGGTGGCTCGCGGCGAGCCGCTGTTTCAGATGTCGCTGCAGGCTGCGCCGCCGCCCGCCAGCAAGGGGTCGTCGGTCTATTCGGCCGTGATCCGGCCACCGGGAGACAGCGCGCGTGTGCAGTCCTTCTCGCAGGGCGCCCTGATCTGCAAGCGCGGCACGCTTGGCGACCGGTTGTTCATCCTGGTCGAGGGCGTGGTCGAGATCCCGCTCGGCCCTGATGCCACCGTCCAGATCGCCCGGCCGGGCAGCGTCATCGGCGAGATCGCGGTCTTCCTCAACCTGGCCAGCCGGACCCCCGAGGTGAAGCGGACGGCCGACTGCATCTGCGCCACCCCCGTCAAAGCCATCGTGCTCGACCTCGATCAGGTCGAGCCCTACCTGGGGGAGCACCCCCAGTTGCTCACCGAGTTGTTGCTGGCCATGGCCGAGCGGACGCGCGAGACCCATGCCCTGGCCACCATCGCCCGCCAGCGCATGCACCAAAAGTTGTACGAACGGCTGCGCTACGTGTTGACAGGGTTCAACAGCCTGGCCCACGCGCTCGAGCCGTATACGACCACCCTCGCCTTCCAGAAGCCGTTCCAGTTCTGCGCCAACCAGGCCCGACTGACGTTCAACCGGTTTCGCGAGTGGCTGACGATCGTCGAGACCCCCCTCTGACCTGGCCAAGGAGCTCCTGGCACGTTGGCAGCGATCACCCCGTTGGGGAAGTCGCCCTCGCCGGCGCGGGGCACGGCGGCGGCCGGCCGGGGGGTGGGCTATTTCGGGCCAGGCTTGCCGAGTTGGCCGGGAGCCGAGTTCGGAGGAGGCAACCTGATTCCCGGGCAAAGGGTGCGAAAAGCACGATCTCTGGTGGCGGATCACAGGCCCACTTACGCCCGCCCGCACATTTACCCTGATTTTCCATTTCGAAACCCACCGCCTGGGGTTCGAGTGCAAACGTAGGGGTTGTGCGCGCTCTCCGAAAATGTTCCTTCCGAATGACACATTCCGAAGCTGCTTCCGTCCGGTAAGTGGCGCTCTTGAAAGCAGTCTCGACCAAGCTGCGGATTTCTCTTGGTTTTCTCTTGCGAACGATATGACATACGCTATTATATTCGGGCAAAGGCCGTGGTCTCCCATCCAGACAAGAGGTGCAGCGAATGGACACAGCAGGTCGAAGTCTTTCGGCGGTGGTCAAAGAGAGAGGACGACAGCTTTCCTTGAGTCAGGAAGACCTGGCCAGGTTGCTCGGCGTCAGCTATGCGACCGTCAACCGATGGGAAAACGGTTTGTCTAAGCCCTCCAAGCTCACAACGGCCCGTGGGCAACAACAGATGCTAAAATGGCAGCCACAGAGCCACCGAGAACACGGAGGAGGACTTTGGAGATGGCTCTGTGACCTCCGTGTGGTCTGTGGCTTCCATTGGTTCCCATACGCAGTTTAGCCTCCCTTGTTGCTCACGCAACGGCCCACTTGGAGAGCTTCTGTAAGAAGATGACCGGTCTGGCAAGTTGACGATGCCGGAGAGTGAGCACAGATGACGAGCGAGCACGAAAAACAAAAACCGCCGCTGCCTCTTCTTGTTTTCCGCCTTCGCGCCTTGGTACTTGCCCTCGGCGAGTCGACCGCGCCTGCGTGGTGGAAGACCGAGTTCATGAACGAGACCGGCTTGAGATTCCTGGAGCGACTTTATCCGCGGACATCATTTCAAACCGCAGTCCACGCCGCCGGGAAGGCCGCGTCAGACGCTCATGACCGGGCTGTCGGACGCATCGGCGTCTACCACCTCTTCAGAGCCTGTTGCATGAATGAGCCTGTTGCGCGAATGCCCAAAACAGCCCATTTTCATGTACCGTCCATTCGGAGATGCCGATCAGATCAGGAGCGTTATGTACACGACGAACAAAAAACCGATTCATGCAACAGACTCCGGAGAGATTGAATTTCACGTCTCGGGCGCGGGCGGACCCGTGCGCACCGCCGGCCCCCAGGCCGTGGAAGCCGTCAAGAGCACGGTCTCATTCAATAGAATCGGTATATCGTCCCGTGGCGCCAAGTTGCCGCCTGAAGCCCTGGACAGGGCCGCCCGGCGGTGGGAAACCCTCTTCGGCGAGGAAGTTCTGCCGTTGGAAGACCACATCAGCCGCTCCGTGCGGCGGCACGTCCCCGACCTTTTGGAAAAGCTCGGATCGCTGCCCGACCGGCTGCGCCTGCTGAGCCTGCCGGGCGAGAGCCGCGCTCAGCGCCTGCTGGCGGACGCGGCCGACCTGCTGAAGGGCGACGCCGGCGGAGCGGCTTCGGTCCTCGGCGGCGTCGAATGCACGCTACCGATGGAGATCACTTGGGCCAAAGCCGTCTTCGACGCCTTGGAGTCCGGTGAGGCTGCTTCAGACCCTGCTGGTGCGGCGGCGCACCTTGCCGGGGTTGATCGAAGAGCAGAAAGCGGAAATCAAACGGAGACGCCCGACGGAAGACAGTGGGCAGACAAATGTCGGGGAGGTGCGGGAGCCGGAGGCCGAGACGGTCATCGAAGCCGACACACTGATGCCGCCGGCGGTGATCGCCGCGGCGGCGGACTTGGATTCGTGGCTGGCGGGCATCCGGGAGAAGCTGTCCGGCTTTCTCAAGGCCGGGAGACGAATCAAAGTCATGGGGTCCCGGAAGGAGACGTAGTCATGGATAAAGAGGAAGTTATTCAAATTCTGCGTGCAAATCGACCGGCGCTGGTTCAGTTTCATGTGCGTTCCTTGTCAGTTTTCGGATCGGTTGTGAGGGGAGAGGCCGGACCCGACAGCGATGTCGACATCCTCGTGGAATTCGAGCCCGGTGCTCGTGTCGGGTTGTTTCACTTTGCCAGATTGCAGCGTTTTTTGCGGGAAACCCTCGGCAGAGAAGTCGATTTGGCCACCCCCAAAGCGCTGCATAACGCGTTGAAAAAAGACATTCTTGAGGAAGCGGTTCATGCCTTCTAGAGATTGGAAACTCCGTATCCAAGACATCTTGGAGTCGATTGAGGCTGTGAGAGGCTACGTGTCCGGTATGACTTTCGAGGAGTTTACGCGCGACCGACGGACCGTCGATGCCGTCGTCCGACGTTTCACCATCATCGGGGAAGCCGCCAATCACGTCCCGGAGGAGATCTGCACCCGACACCCCGAAATCCCATGGGCCGACATGCGGGCGATGCGTAATTTCGTCGTCCACGAGTATTTCGGGGTCGAGGAACAAACACTTTGGGACACGATTCACGAAGACCTCCCCGGAATTGTGGAGCCGCTTCAACACCTGCTTGATCGGGAGAACCGTTGACCGATGGCCTTTGACAAAGAAACGCGGAATCTTTTGGCCAAGATCGTCGCCGCCTGCCGCCGTCGGCTGATCGAGGACGTCACCGACCAGCTCCGCGGAGTCTTCGGTCTGCATCCCGACGGCACGGTGCTGCCGCTTGAAAAGCTGACGCACCTATCCCCCGATCAAAACTCGGCGGCCCGCCGCTTGCGCGATCTTCTCGACCATTACACC
>CALLCO010000322.1 GCA_937998695.1 Candidatus Ozemibacteraceae bacterium | reverse complement strand
TGGCCAGGTTCTGCCACCTCGAAGAAAAAGGCCGTCTGGTCGGCCTGCTGGCCCTCTACCTAGGGGCGGGCCGCCCGCTGGCCCAGGCCCTGCGCTGGACGGCGGCCCACGGGGGGGCCAGGCTCTATGCCCGCGATCTGGTCGCCACCGCCACCCGGCTCGAACAGGGCGAGGCGGTCACCACCGCCCTGGAAGAGAGCGCCGTGCTGGGGCCCATCGCGGGCGAGATCGCGGCGGGGGACGCCGACGGACTGCTCGGCGACCGGCTGCGGTTCCTGTCCGAGAGTTTCCAAGAAGCGGCCACCTCCCAACTGGCGACGATCGAAGGACTTGGGCGGGTGGCCGGCCTGCTGCTGGCGGGGGCCATGGTGCTGCTGCTCTGTCTGGCCTTTTTCGAACCCTATTTCACCTATGCCGGCCAGACGGCGATAGCGGGAGGCTGAGATGGGAAAAACCACCGCGCGGCGGGGCATGTCTCTATACGAGGTTTCGCTGTCGGTGCTGCTGGTGTCATTGCTGGCCGGAACTGCCTACCACCTCCTCCAGGCCGAAGCCCGGGCGCTCGGATCGATCCGGCAGGCCAACCTTGCCCTGTTCGCCTTGGAGGGTCTGCGCAACCGGATCCTCGCCGAGTTCCAGGCCGGTCGGCCCGTCGACCTGGCGCGGGCCAAGGCGCTGGCCGCCGATGTCAAACTGCCGGTGCGCCTCGAAGTGCAGGAGGCCGAACTCCCCCTGCGCGGTCGCCCCGAACGGCTGCTGCGCCTGGTCATGGTCATCCCCCCCGATGATTGGGCAGCCTCTCCCGGGCGACGCTACGTGCGCGAGGTGTTGCTGCGATGACCAGGCAGCGGGCCTTCACCCTGATCGAACTGATGATCGTCGTCGCCATTCTCGGCATCGCGATGGGGACCATGTTCGCCCCGGTCCAGCAACTGCTGGAATGGCGGCGGCGGGCCGACCGGGAGTTCCAGAATCAGGAGGCGGTGACTTCGGGGTTCGCCGTTCTGAAAGGGGCTTTCCGGCAGGCCCTGGAAGTCCGCTGGCGGTCCGACGACGAGGTGGTCTGCCTGGGCCTCCAGGATGTGACCCTCCGTCGCCTCGAGGACGGGCGGGTCATCGAGATCATCAAACCGGGCGGGCGGATCCGCCTCGACTTCCTCGGCGGGGCGCGGTTCGGGCCCTTCCATCCCGTCGATGACAAGACGGTCTGGGGGGCGGTCTTCCTCGGGACCGCCCAGGTGCCGATGTTCTGGAGGTGCGGATTGTGAGACGCCTCCACCCCCGTCGGGGGTTCACCCTGTTCCTCATCCTGATCGGCCTGCTGGTACTGGCCACCTCGATGTTCCTGGCCCGTTCCCGACACCTGGTCGGGCTGGCTGCCCGGCAACGGGCACTGCTGGCCCAGGCCCGCGCCGAGGACGTGCCGGGCCGATGGCGGCCGGTCGCCCCCTGCGAGTCCATTCCGGCCCGTACCCCGCCCGTCCATTGGCTGGACATCCCGTACCCCGAGGGCGACCCTTTCCTCGACCCTGCCCTCGACCCTCCCGACGCCCCCGAGGCCGCTTCCGAGGCCGCTTCCGATCGCTAGAAAGAAGGATCCATGAACGTCGTCTTCCTGTCTCCCCACTTCCCGACCAACTTCTACAACTTTGCCTGCGCCCTGTCGCGGACGGGCGCCCGGGTGCTCGGCCTGGCCGACGTGCCGTTCGACCTGCTGCGACCGCGTTTGCGAGAAGCCCTGACCGAATACTACCAGGTCGGCAGTCTCGAGAACTACGACGAGGTGCTGCGCGCGTGCGGCTACTTCACCCACCACCACGGCCGGCTCGAACGGGTGGAATCCCATAACGAACACTGGCTCGGATTGGAAGCCAGACTTCGCGAGGATTTCAATATTCCCGGCCCCCGCCCCGCCGACCTCGAGAAGATCAAGCGCAAATCGGTGATGAAGGACTACTTCCGGCGGGCTGGGGTGGCCGTGGCCGAGGGGGCATTGGTGCGCACCGACGCCGAAGCCTGGGCTTTCGCCGAGAAGGTCGGCTACCCCTTGTTCGCCAAGCCCGACATCGGGGTGGGGGCGGCCTCGACCTTCAAGATCGAGAACGTCCGGCAGATGGAGGAATTCCTGAAGGCGCGGCCTGCCGTCGACTACTTCCTCGAGGAGTATGTCGACGGCCGCCTCGCCACCTTTGACGGGTTATGCGACGCCGACGGCAAGGTGATCTATTGCCTGTCCCATTTTTCCGAAACCGGGTGTTTCGAACTGGTGGCCTACGATGTCGACCTCAGCTACTACTCGTTGCGCGAGATGCCAGCTGACCTGCGCCAGGCTGGCACCAGGGTGGTCGAGGCGTTCGGCATCCGCGAAAAGTTCTTCCACCTCGAGTTTCTGCGGCGGAAATCGGATGGGGCCCTGCGGCCGCTCGAACTGAACTGCCGGCCGCCTGGCGGGTTCACCACCGACCTGATGAACTTCTCGTCGGACATCGACGTCTACCAGATGTGGGCCGACCTGGTCGTGCACGGGCGCCGGCCGGCCGGACCGATCGAGATGAAATACCATGCCGCCCACGTGGCGCGGCGCCGGCACAAGACCTACCGCCTGTCGCACGATGAGGTCCTGGCCCGCTTCGGGGACCGGATCGTCATGTTCGAGGACATCCCGTCGCTGTTGGCGGGGGTCATGGGCGATTTCAGTTACATCGTCCGGTCGCCCGACCTCGACGAGGTCAAATACCTCATCCGCGAGATCCAGGCCCGGGCCTGACAGGCCGGGTCCAGGCGACCGGGCCAACTCGACTCGTGGGTCAGGTCCCGGTCAGAGAGCGGAGGAAAGACCTGCCGAGATTGAGAACCTTGCGGGGGCTCTCCAGGATCTTGCGACCGTACATCTTCACGCAGTCGAGCGGGTTGTGGATGAACTGCAACCCGATCCGGCGCAGGTTGAAGACGCGCACCCAGTACTCGAGCCGTTCGCGGCTCATCGCCTCGGTGCGCATCGACGCCTGGGAATCGGCGTTGAACTCCTGCCAGTCGCGCGCTTCGATCCAGCCACGCTCCTCGGCCTGTTTGTACAATTCGGTGCCAGGGTAGGGGGTGCAGAGGGAGAATTGCAGGTAATCGGGGTGGGTGCGCTTGACGAACCGCCAGGTCTTCTGGATGCTGCGCTCGGTCTCGCCCGGCAGCCCGATGACGAGGGTCAGATGCACCTTGATGCCCAGCTCGCGCGTCAGGCGGATGACCTCCTCGGCTTTGCCGAGGTCGAGGTCTTTGTGGATGCCTTCGAGGATCCGGGGATCGGCGGATTCCACGCCGTATTTGACCGCGAACAGGCCCGCCTCGCGGCAGGCGGTGAGGGTTTCGCGGTCGAACAGGTCGGCCCGGCACATGGCGGCCCAGGGAATGCGGATGTCGCGCCGCCGGATCTCTTCGCAGAGTTTCAGCACATGCGACTTGCGCAGGTTGAAGGTGTCGTCGTCGATCATGTAGGGAAACCGCGCCCCGGAGCGCAGACCGAACAGGTTGCCCTGCCGCCACGGGGGATTGGCGATCAAGATTTTCATGCACGCCCTCCGGCGAGGGAATTGGCCGGGTCACGGGGGCCAGCGCGGGCAAACCCGGTGGCCGGGGAACCGGCGGTCGATGGTCCCATGGTAGCACACGGGAAAAGGTCGTTGGCAGCAGTTCGCTTGCCAGGGTGGGGTGGGGAAGGGTAGCATGAGTTCCATGGACCAAGGGAATCCTGCCACCCCCGCCCGGCTGGGCGCGATCATGCTGACCTGGAACCAGCGGGCGATGACGCTCGAGGGTTTGGCCGCCCTGGACCGGGTCGATGCGCCCCGGCCGCGGGTCCTCCTTGTCGACAACGGCAGCCGAGACGGCACGATCGAGGCGGTGCGTGCGCGGTTTCCCTGGGTCGAGACGCTGGCGTTGCCCGACAACCTGGGGTTCTGTGCCGCCAACAATCGCGGTGCCGAGCTGCTGTTGCGCGACCCGGCCATCGACTACCTGATCTTCGTCAACAACGACATCGACCTGCGCCCCGACTGCCTGAACCGCCTGGTCGCCTTCATGGACGCCACCCCGCGAGCCGGGGCGTGCGGGCCGCTCATCTACTACCACGACCCCTCCGACGTGATCTGGGCGGCCGGGGGGCGGATCTTCCCCGACCTGATGTGGTTCCCGCCCTTGCTGCGCGGCAAGCCCGACCGGGGGTTCACCCGGCCGCGACGGGTGGGCTACATCCACGGCTGCGCGCTGCTGGTGCGGCGGGCGGTCATCGAACAGGTCGGCCTGTTCGACGAGCGGTTCTTCATCTACCACGACGAGGTCGACTGGTGCCTGCGCATGGAGCGGGCGGGCTGGGAGGTCTGGCTGGTGCCGCAGGCCCACCTCTTCCACAAGGTCACCCAGGCGGTCGGGGTCCACAGCCCGATGATGATCTACTACACCTCGCGCAACAAGCTTCTGTTCTGGTGGAAGCACGGGTGCTGGAGCGACCTGCCCAAGTTCTACGCCTTCCACCTCTGGAAGGGCATCCGCATTTTCGCGCGGGCCGGGTCGTTCTGGTCGGTCGTCTCACTGGGAAAGGCCCTGTGCGACGCCGTCCTCGGCAGTTTCGGCCGCGGCCACCTCGAAGCGGCCCGCACACCCTGACGGCCCCCCGCATGGATCTCGACCGCTTCAAGCGCTGGATGGGCCTGCGCACCCTGTATCTGAAATGGGTGCTGCCCCTGCGCTTCCCGCTCATCCTGAACATCGAACCGACCAACCGGTGCAACTTGGCCTGTCGCATGTGTCCACGCTCGGGCAGCCGCCGGCCGGTGACCGATCTCGACTGGGGGCTGTTCGAGCGACTGGCCGCCGAACTGGGGCGGGAAGGGCCGATTCTGAAGGTCTTCCTGCAGAAGGATGGCGAGCCTCTCCTCCATCCGCGGTTGGCTGAAATGGTGGCCTGCCTGCGCGAGCGGCGCGCCGCCCGCCGGATCTCGGTCATCACCAACGGCACCCTGCTCACCGAGGAGCGGTTCACCGCGCTGGCCAAGGCCGGCCTGCACGACCTGATCGTCAGCATCGACGCGGTCGACCCGGCCAACTACCTGCACCTAAAAGGGGCCGACGCCTACGAACGGGTGACGGCCAACGTGCGGCGGGCCGCGGAACTGAAGCGGCGGCACGGCTGGCGGTTCCCCGAGATCAAGGCCCGCCTGGTGGCCCGCCGGGGCCGCGAAGCCGAGGTCGAGACCTTCCGCCGCCTCTGGACGGGGGTGGCCGATTTCGTCGACATCACCCCCTACCACACCTGGCTCGGAGCGGTCAACGACGAACGGGCCTACGATCGCGCCCCCCGGTATCCCTGCGCCTTGCTCTGGTACACCGGTGTAATCAATGCCGATGGCCGGGCCTCGCCCTGTTGCATCGACTACGATCAGCGAGGCGATCTCGGTCCGGTCGGGGAAGGCGGCTTCGCCGCCATCTGGAACGGTCCCGCTTTGCGGCGACTGCGCCGACTCCACGTCGAGGGGGCCTATGACCGCACGGCGATCTGCGGCCCCTGCGAATACTGGCTGATCAAGGAAGACCTCGGCTCCTGGCTGCGCCGCAGGTACCGGCGGCCCGCCCCTGCCCCCGCCACCCCCCGGAGGACCCCATGACCGCTTCCCCCCCTTCGTCCAGCGCTGCCGTTCCGGCGACCAGGCCCTGCCGGGTGGCCTTCGTCAACCCGCCGTTCCTGCCCGACTATTCGCGTGGTCAGCGGTCGCCCGCCGTGACCCGCAGCGGCACCCTCTATTATCCGATCTGGCTGGCCTACGCGGCCGCCTGGGCCCGCGGGCAGGGGCACGAGATCCTGCTCCACGATGCCGTGGCCTGGCGGCGGGACGAGGCGGCCAGTCTCGATGATGTTTGTACTTTCAGGCCTGATGTGGTATTGGTCGAGGGCGCCACCCCCAGCATCGAAGCCGACCTCGCCTTCGCCGTTCGTCTCAAGACCAGGCTGCCGCCCACCACCCAGGTGTTCGCCGTGGGGACGCACGTGTCCGCCCTGCCCGACGAAGCCCTGGGCATGGCCCCCACCCTCGACGGGGTGATCGTCGGGGAATACGAGATCCCGCTGCGCGAAATTCTGCGCGCCCGCGCGGCGGGGCGCTCTCCGGCGGGGGCCGAGGGCGTGGCCGTCCGGGGGCATCCCGCCGGCCCTCGGCGCGAATTCCTGACCGACCTCGACGGCCAGCCGTTCGTGTCGGAGATCTATCGCGAGTTCCTGCCCATCGACCGCTACTTCAACCCGAACGCGCACCATCCGATGGTCACCATCCTGACGGGGCGGGGGTGCCCCTTTCACTGCAGTTTCTGCGTCTTCCCGCAGACGTTGACCGGGCATGTCTACCGATGCCGCTCGCTCGACTCGGTGCTGGCCGAGTTCCAGTGGGTGGCCCGGCACCTGCCGCAGGTGCGGGGCATCTTCATCGAGGACGATACCTTCACCGCCGACCAGGCCCGCGTGCGCGAGTTCGCGGGGCGCCTGCGCGCACTCGGTCTGCCCCTGACCTGGACGGCCAACGCGCGGGGCGATGTCGCCCTTGACACTCTCATCGCCATGCGGGAAGCCGGCCTGCGTGGCCTGTGTGTCGGGTTCGAATCGGGCAGCCAGGCCCTGCTCGACCGCATCGGGAAAGGGACCACGCTGGCGGTGATGGAGGAGTTTGCCCACCACGCCCGCCAGGCCGGGGTCAAGGTCCACGGGTGCTTCATGGTCGGCCTGCCCGGCGAATCGAAGGCGTCCATGCAGGAGACCCTGCAGTTCGCGCTGCGCCTGCCGCTCGACACCGCCCAGTTCTACCCGTTGATGGTCTATCCGGGAACCCGCGCCTTCCGCGAGGCCGCCCGGGCCGGCCAACTCGTGCCGCGGGCCTGGCGCGACTGGCTGTCGCCCGAAGGCCTGCACAACTGCGTCGTCCGCACCGCCGATTGCGGGCCCGCCACCCTAGTGCGGTTCTGCAATTTCGCCCGGCGGCGCTTCTACCTGCGCACATCGTACCTGTGGCACACCTTCTGGAAAGCCCTCACCGACGCCGAGGAGCGGCATCGCATCCTGCGTTCGGCCCGTACCTTCCTGGGCCACCTGTTCCGCGATGCCTGACCACCCCAGGGGGATTCGCCCCTGCGAAGGCAGGCGGGGGTGCCGATCAGAACGTCCTGCGCCAGCCCGCCCAGATTGGACCATGCGGTGTCTGAGGCGGGCCGTCAGGGTGGCGTCACCACGGCGCGAGGGTTCCCATGGGTGACGTCGCGGTCTCCGTGGTCATATCGGTCTACAACAACCCCGAGGGGTTGACGGCCTGTCTCGAAGCCTTGGTCGGGCAGCAGACCACGCGCTCCTTCGAGGTCGTGGTCGTCGATGATGCCTCGACGGCCGATCTCGGGATGGTTCGATCGGCGTTCACGCCCCGCCTCACCTTGCAGTGGCATCGCCTTCCCCACAACAGCGGCCCCGCCACGGCCCGCAATGCCGGCATTCGGGCCGCCCGGGGAGATCTGATCCTGTTCACTGACGGGGACTGCCGCCCCGAACCCCAGTGGCTCGAGGCCTTGGCCCGGCCATTCGATGATCCCGCCGTGCGCGGGGCCAAGGGGGTGTATCGCACCGACCAGACCGATGTGGTGGCGCGGTTGGCCCAGCTCGAGTTCGAAGAACGCTACGATCTACTCGCGACTTTCTCGGACATCGATTTCGTCGATACCTATTCGGGGGCGTTCCGGCGGGTCGACCTCCTGGCGGTGGGAGGATTCGATACGACCTTCCGGCGGGCCGATAATGAAGATGTCGATCTGTCCTTCCGCCTCAAGGCGCGTGGCGGGCGGTTTGTGTTCGTGCCTGACGCCGTGGTCTGGCACCGTCACCGCGAAGGGTGGACCAGATACGCCAGTCTCAAGTTTGGGCGGGGCTACTGGCGGATGAAGGTGTACAGCCAACATCCTGGCAAGGTTGGCCGCGACACCTACACCCCTTGGACGCTCAAAGCCCAGCTCGCCCTGCTTCTCCTCGCCCCATGGTGGGGGTGGTCATTCCAACGGATCCTATCGGGAACACCCGCTCAAGGCGGTGGTGGAACAGGCAAGCCACCCGTTCGACCGAGACGCCATGGGGAGGGCGCGGCGACTGGCCTTTCCAGCCGACCCCTGGCCGTCGGCGCGGCATGGGGCTGGGCTATCGCCTGGGTCATCACCTGGGTTGTCGCCTGGGTGGGCACCTGTCTTCCGCTGGTACGGGTGGCCTGGCGGCGCGATCCCTTGCTGATCCCGTGGGTGCCGGTCTTCCTGTTGATCAGGGGGCTGGCCCTGTCAGCGGGCATGGTGGCCGGGCTTGGGGCGCAGGTGTGGGAGCGCAGGCCCGGGACGCTCGTCTGACAACTGTCGTTTGCCAATCCCTGGGGTTGGGTTCGCCTCCAGAAACCATTCCGTATGCTCGCAACCGGAAATTTATGGTGGATCAACCCAGGGGGGCTGGGTTGATCCAACAAAGAGCGTGTGGTAACCTTGTCAAGGACGGGAGTGTGGCATGTCGAAGTACATCGTCGAATCGCTCAATCAGAAGTTTGAGATCAAGAAATACCGGGTCTACTTCAATATCCAGCAAGGGGAACAGGCCGAGGCGATCCTCGACAGCCTCGATCGGGCGACCACGGGCCTCCAGACCGTATTCGGGCTCGACGAGCCTCCGTCCGTCGAAATTTTTCTTTATCCCGATCTGGCCACCATCGAACGGGTCACCCAGCGCTCGATGAGCATGGGGGAGACCATCCGCATTCTCCCTGAAGAGAATGTCATCATGTTGGCGGTCTCCCACCTTCCCAAAATTCTCGGAGAAGAGGTCGTACGTTCACTCTCCTATCTCCTCTTCAACGTCGGGGTCCATGAACGCGAAATCGGCATTCGCACCTATCGTACGCCTTCCTGGTTGCGGGAAGGCATCTGCCTGCAGGTCCCCGCCAAGATCCGGCCTGATTCGAAAGAGTATCTGATCGAGGGGTGGAACGCCTGTCTCGAAGCTCAAAAGGCGGAACAGTTGATCAAGCCCTCGGTCATGGCCAAAAGTCTGCACCTCATTCCCGACACCCACCGACGGCAACTGGCCATTCATCAGGCTTTTTTCATGGTCCGCCTGCTGCTGACGAACTATGCCGACAAATTCTTCAAGAAATACGCCACCCTGATGGCGGCGTTCGAGGACATGGAAGCGGAAAACGCCTTCCAGCAGATCACCAGCTTCGATTTCGAAAAGTTCTTCGCCCTCTTCAAGGACTGGGTCCGCACCACCAACGTCTGGGCCGCCATCAGCGACTGACGCGCGATGGCGGACGAACAGAACGGGACCGTCTTCCTCATCGCTCTCTTGGTAACGACCCTGGTGGTCGGGGTGTTCGTGCTCATCGTCAAATCCGACTACCGGGTCGAGCAGAACGTCGTCACCAATGAAGACTACTACCCGAATGTGGAAGTAACCTCCGAGACCGACTGACGTGGGCCATTTCATCCTCTTCACCCTGGCCTATATCGTCGGCATGGGCTTGGCCGTTGTGCTGGAGATCCAGGCCGCCCCCTTCTTTCTGCTGCTGACCGCCTTTCTGCTGGTCGGGAGCTTCATCCCTCTCTGGCAACGACATGGCCAGACCCTGATCGAGGGCCACTTTCGCCAGATCCTCCAGGAGGAGGAAGCGTTTCCGGTTCTCAGCGTTCTCCTGCTGATGGGGGCGATGGGGTGTTTCGGGGTCTTCCGCTATGCCGGAGCCCTGCAGGCCACTGGGCCGCGGCACCTCGACCGGGTCATGGAAAACGGCGACCCCTGGACCAAGTGGCGCGTGGTCGGCGAGGTGGTCGCCGAGCCGACGCTGAAGAACGACTTCCTCGAGGTGAAGATCCAGCCCCGGCTCGTCCAGAAAGTGGTGCGGTCGAAGAAACCGCCGAAGGGGCCCCGGGGCAAGGGGAAGAAGCGTTCCAACGCGGGGAGCGCGCCCGCCGCCGTCGAGGCTCCGACCGGTGGCGACGCTCCGGCCGGCGGGGGGTATGCTCTTTCCGAAGATCTCCCAGAACCCGAACGGGAGGTCGAAGACGGCCTGGTGATGGCCTTCATCTACCAGGAGACCGAAGCCTACCGCCAGGTCAAGTTCAACCAGACGGTCGAACTGACCGGACAGTTTCACAAGGCTTCCACCCGGCGCAATCCGGGCAGTCTCGACTACCAGAGATACCTGCGCAACCAGGGGGTATTCCGCACCTTCCGCCTGACGGCCAAATCAGGCCGGTTCACGGTGCTTGCGGAAGACCCGTCGGGGGCCTGGTGGTATCGGTTCGCCCTCCATCTGCGCACTCGATTCCTCAAAGTCATCAAACAGACCATGCCCTACCCGGAATCCTGCTTCCTGGGGGGCGTCCTGCTTGGTCTGCGCGGGGGCTTACCGCCCATCGTCGCCAGCGAATTCCGCAAGACGGGGGTGTCGCATGTGCTCGCGGTGTCGGGGCTGCACGTGACGATCATCGCCGGCCTCTTCTACGGCATCTTCACGATGTTCCGGGTGCCGCTGCGGGTCTTCGCCCCGTTCATCGTCTTCTTCCTGTTCACCTTCGCCCTCATCGTCGGCTGGCCGAGCTCGGCGGTGCGGGCCGCCCTGATGAACAGCCTGTTCATCCTGTCCCGCGCCTACCTGCGCGACTACGGATTTCGCCTCTCCATCGTCTTCTCGCTCGCGGTGGCGGCAGTCTACATCTTGACGATAAGCCCGTTGCAGTTGACCGAACCCAGCTTCGTGCTGTCGTTCATGGCCATCTACGCCCTGGCCATGTTCACCGACCCGGCCGAGAAGCTGATGCGCGACACCCTGCGCGGCGACGGGCTGGTGCTGGCCGCCGTCGCCAGTTTCCTGTTCTTCCTGGCGGTCACCTTAAAGCGTGACCTGGTCATCCACCCCTGGTTCTTCACTGGCACCGGTCTCTTCATCGTGGCCGTGGTCTGGGCCAGCCGGCGGCTGGCCACCAGCTCGGGGTTCCAGAGCTACAGTTTCGAAATGCTGCCGGGATGGCTGAAAAGTTTCACCGCCTCGCAGGTGGCCATCTTCCTGGCCATGATGGGGCCTCTGTCGGCCTACTACTTCGGCTCGATGTCGCTGGCCGCGCCGCTCGCCAACATGATCGCCATCCCGCTGATCGGCCTGATCGTGCAGCTCGGGCTGATCGCCGCCATCGTCGGCTCGTTCCTGCCGGTGGTGGGACTGCCCCTCGCCCTGGTGCTCAACGCGGCCAACTGGCTGGGGGTCAAGTTTTTCCTGGGCATGGCCCACTTTTTCGCCGTGCTGATCCCCTTCCCCCGGGTTTCGCAACCGGGGCTCGGCCTGATCCTGGGCTACTATGCCCTGCTGCATCTGTACTTCTACTGGGAGACCATCCGCGACTACTCCCTGGCTCTCGGGGCCGCGGTCATCGACCTCTGGGAAGACCCCGACTACCGGATTCCCCTCGGGCTGGTCGGAGGGGGGCTGGTCGCGGTCATCCTCTTCCTGGGCGGGTTCGGCCTGTCCCGACTGGAACGGGCGCCCACCCTGCGGGTCACCCAGCTCGACGTCGGGTACGGCTCCTCGCTGCTCGTGGAAAAAGGCGGCCGCTTCGCCCTCATCGATGCGGGCATGCGCGACGGGTTGTCGGAATATGACGTCGGGGAACGGGTCATCCAGCCGGCCCTGTCCGAGAAATTCGCCGACCGGGTCGATCTGGTCGTGCTCTCCTCGGCGCTTCCCGAGCGGATCTCCGGCCTCCTGTCGGTCGCCGAGAACTACCAGATCGGCCGGATCCTGGCGCCCTTCGAGATCCCCACTGGCGGGCAGCTCATTCCCTTCCAGGAGTTCATCAAGCGGTTCAACTTCGCCGACGTCAAGCTGGAGACCGATTTCCGCAAGGGAATCATCCCCTCCATGCCGCCCAACTACTATCTCGACCAGGCCTTCCAGGCCTTCAACGGCCTGATCCGGCGAGTGCACAAGTCGGGCATTCCCGTGGGACGGCTGGCCGCCGGGACTCCCTTGCCCGGTTTCGAGGACACCATCGAGGTGCTGTATCCGTCGCGGGCCGGCGATCGGTTCGCGGTCTACTATGACGGGGCGATCCTGCAGATCCGCGAAGGGGCCCATCGGTTCGTCTTCTCTTCGGGAAGCATGTATTCCCTGCCCAAGGTTCTGCCCGAGCGGGTGGATGTGCTGTTCCTGGCCGACCTTCCCTTCCCGCTCGACGATTTCTGGGGGTTGGTCTCCAGCGACCGGGTGAACCGGGTTGCTCTCAGTTTCCGCAAACCTTCGTCCTGGCTGCTCGAAGGCTATTACATGAAGAAGATCCTCGATGGACGGAGCATCCAGATCGACCGGAAGATCCGCGACCAGCCGGGCCGGTTCCTCCAGACGCAAAGCGATGGGGCTATCCAGGTCGACGTGGTGAAAGATCGACTGCTCGTCCGTCCGTTCGTCGAACGGAAGGGCAAGCCGTTTACGCCATGACCCTCACCACCCTTGAAAAGGTCACCTTCACCGCCCTGTCGATCGGCATCCTGCTGGGATTGGGCCTGATCGTGATCCAGGTGCGGGCCTACGGGGCCCGCAATCAGGGCGTGCTCGCCGAGATCGCCACCATCCAGGCCCTGACTCCCCGCACCCCTCTGGCCAAGGAAGAACACGCGGCCGAGGATGACCGCGACAGCCACGACAAACTCAACATCAACCACGCCACCCTGCAGGACCTCGAGATGCTGCCGGGCATGGGCAAAACCATGGCCCAGCGGATCCTCGATTTCCGGAAGGAAAAAGGGGAGATCAAAGACCTCAATGAACTGATTTCCCTGAAGGGCATGACCAAGAAGAAATACGCGGCCCTGCGCCGCTTCCTGACGGCGAAGGGTGGCCGGGAAGGTGGCCTGGGGGCAGGGAAGAAGCTGAACCTTAATTTCGCCTCGCTCGAGGAGATCGAGAAGCTCCCCGGCGTCGGCAAGACCCTGGCGCGCCGCATCGTCGACGTCCGCAACCAACGCGGCGGCTACCACACGCTCGAAGATCTGCAGGATGTTCCAGGCCTGACCGCGGCCAAACTGCAGAAGTTCGTCGATCTGATCGAGGTGCGTTGACCATGACCGAATACGGCTTCGAGCAGAAATCGTTCCAGACCACCGCCAACCGGTTCATCTTCATCGTGTTGTTTCTGGCCTGCGTCGGGGTGTGGGCGGTGTTCCTCAGCCCGAATCTGGCGGGATTGCTGCCCCCCGCCTTCCACAAGGAACTGCTGATCGATTTCATCAACGTCGGCCAGGGCGACGCCATCCTGGTGCGGACGCCGCGCGGGCGGGCCTACCTGATCGACGCCGGCGCCAACGTTCCGCTAAGTCAAGCCAAATCGGAAGGACGTGAACTGGTTCACCATTACCTGCGTCGGGAGGGGGTCAGCCGGCTCGATGGGGTGGTGGTGACCCACCCACACAACGACCACCTCGGCGGCTTTCCGGCGGTGCTCAAGCTGATGCGGGTCGATCAGGTCTGGGAGTGCGGCAGCAAGATCGACACCGTAACCTTCCAGGACTACGTCACCCTTTGTCAGCAAAAGCGTATTCCGCGGAAGGTGGTGCAGGCCGGCGATTTGCTCGATTGGGGGAACGAACTTTTCGTCCAGGTGCTCCATCCGGTCGCGGTGGTGAATTCGGAGGAGTTTTCCGATCTCAACAACATGTCGGTGACCCTGCTGGTGCGGTACGGCAAGGTGGCGGTGCTGCTGACGGGGGACATCGAGGAGAAGGCCGAGATGGAACTGACTCGGTATGGCCCCGGGTTGAAGGTCCAGGTGCTCAAGGTGCCGCACCACGGCTCAGAAACCAGCCTCTACAAGCCGTTCCTCGATCTGGTCGCGCCCGAATACGCCATCATCCAGGTGGGACGAAACAACCCCTTCCGGCACCCCTCACCCTCGGCTCTCAGCCTGTATGGTGGCATGCAGACCAAACTCTACCGCACCGACTACCACGGCAACATCCGGTTGATCATCGGCGGGCGCGACGCCCGGGATTACGCATTCAAGGTTGACCGGGACATGTGACCTCTCTATACTGGAGCGGACACCCCACCTGACCCCGAAAGGATGCCGACGATGGAAGAGTCAGCCCTGTTGAAGAATCCAGTCACCGCCGACCAGACCTACCAGCACCAGTGGGACGCCATCCGGCTCGCCGAGCCCGGGTTGCAGCGTCTCCTCGAGAAGGTGGCCAAGCCCCAGGGCACGGCCCTGGTCTTCTCCCACGACGACCCCGACGGGATCACCAGTGGGTTGATCTGCAAACGCATGCTTCAGAAAAAGGGTTGGAAGGTCGCCCTGCGGCTGCCCGAGGGCTTCATGCTGCAACCCGCCCAGCTCGACAAGGCCCTGGCCGAAAACCCCGACACCGGCGCCGTCTTCCTGCTCGACAAGGGGACCCTGGCCCCCTACAGCGAATACGGCAAAAAACTGCCGGTCTACATCGTCGACCACCACCCCACTCCCAAAGCCCCGACCGACTGTGTCACCTACAACCCCAGCCTCGAGAAATACACCTGGTGCTCGACTTCGATCCTGGCCCACGGGATTTCACTGCTGGCCGGCACCCGCGACCTCTTCGACGATTTCCTGTGCCTGGTCGGGCTCAAGGGTGACTGGGCCATCGAGCCAATCAGCGGGATGCTCTCCGATTTCGTCAAGCCTTTCCTGGTCGATCACGGCATGGCCTTCCGCAACATGCTGACCGTGCTGAAGGAACGCCCCACCCAGTTCGATTCGATGCAGCGCGAGGTGACCTGCCTACTGAGCCGGATCACCGAATACGTTCACGCCACAGGTGGTGGCGGGTTTTCGTATTTTTACCACGACCGCGATCCCGACCTGCGCACGGTCGACCATGCCCACTGCATCGCCGAAGCCCTCGAGGCGGTCGCTCCGCACGCCGACAAGCTGCCCGGCCTGAAAGACCTGGCTGGGTTCGTCGCCCTGTTGCCGCAGCCGCAACGGGGCCTGCTCGAGAAGATGTTCGGCTTCTTCCTCGAGGACTGGGAAAAGGCCAGCAAGACCCTCGATACCACTGCCAAGGTCCTCACCCTCGAGAACACGACGATCTACCTGTTCGTCGGGGTGAAGGTTCCCTTGTTGCCGATGATCGGGTCGATCAAACTGTTCGAGTTGAACCAGAGGGCCGGCGACCCTGCGGCGCAGATCGTCATGGTCAGCCGGGTGGCCGACGACTACACCCACGTCTCGGTGCGCGGCACCGGCGACCGCGTCCATTCCGGCAAGCTGTGCGGCACCCTGCAGAACGTGCTGCAGGCGCGTTTCCCCGAACACAAAGCCGTCATCAGCGGCGGCGGGCATCCGAAGGCCGCCGAATGCACGGTCAAAACCCCTCAGGTGACGTTCTTCCAGGTGCTCCATCAGGTCATGGCCCAACTGAACGAGATGCGCGAGCTCGACCTCGCTTGGCGGGCTGGCTCCCTGAACTTTGAACAGTCCACCAGGGCTCGCGACCTCGGCCTGGAGTACGTCCACGCGACCCCCAAATGAAAGGACCCCGTCCATGAGTTTCAAGGAAACCGATTTCCCCGCTCTCATCAAGTATCTCAAGGCCTTCCTGGCCCGGGAGACCGATCCCCTGCTGCTGCGTGACGTGCTGCAGCAGCTGGTCAAACTGTATGAGGAGGTCCCGCTCTACCCAGGCATCGTCAACATGTGCCTGGGAGGCGTGGTCAAGGAGACCAGGCCGGAGGAGCTGACGGTCGGCCAGAAGATCTACATCCGCAACCGCGGGGATTGCTACTACGGCACGGTCGTCGCCAAGGATGCCGACGGCATCACCATCAAGGGCGTGAAGTCCGTCACCAGCGAGGACGAGCTCGAGCTCGGCCTCAAGGAGATGGAAAAGGTCAACGTCATCAACGAGAAGGTCCTGCAGGAGATGTGGCCTTCGCTGGTGTTCGAGAAGGGGATGAAGAAATGAAGACCCACACCCTCCAGAGAAGCGAATTTTACCTGCTCGTCGGACCGGCCGAATTCACCGTCAAATCGGGCCTCGTCGAGGTCATCGGCGCCAAAACCGGGCCCGGCCAGCGGGTCGTGGTCCCTTTTGGCAAGCGGGTCCCCATCGCCGTGGCCGAAGACACCGTCATCGAGTGTGAAGCCAAGGACGATGCGCTGACGAAGATGGAAGGCAGTTCCATCCCCGCCGAGTGGGACCAGCTCGCCGACAAGATCGCCCGTGAGCGGGTCGCCGGCAAGTTGTACAAGGTGCTGGTCATGGGCGAGGTCGATACCGGCAAGACCTTCTTCAGCACCTACCTCGCCAACCGGCTGATCGACAAGCTCGGACGCACCGCCATCCTCGATTGCGACACCGGCCAGTCCGACATCGGCCCCCCGGGGGCGTTCGGGATGCTGGTGATGAAAAAACCGGCGATTTTCCTGACAGAGGAGACGCCGACCCACCTCTACCTGCTAGGGGCGCATTCACCCGGTCTACATTTCCTGCCGGCCATGACGGGGTTGGCGGCCATGATGCGGAAGGCCGAGGCCGAGGCCGATGCCCTGATCATCGACACCACCGGCTGGGTGCAGGGCGACGGCGGGCGGGCCATCAAGAAGGCCAAGCTCGATCTGGTCGACCCCGACCTCGTCATTCTCATGCAGCGCACCACCGAGCTCGAGCACCTGGTCAAGCATCTTCCCCCCTCGCGCATCGCCCGCCTGCCGGTGTCGAAGAAGGCTTCGCCCACCTCGCAGATGGAGCGGAAGGCCCTGCGGGAAATGGTTTCCACGCGGTACTTCAAAGATGCACGCATCATCACCATTCCCTTCCGCCAGGTTTTCACCGATCGCTGCTTCTTCCTGACCGGCACCCCGCTGACCCTCGAGGGAACCCTGCACGCCGAGCGTCTGTCGGGCTGGGAGGGAACGCTGGTCGTCACCTCCGGGCCGCTGATGCCGGAGATGACCAAAAGCTGGCCCACCGACCTGGGCATGATCCGGACCTTCATCGCCGGGGAAGAGCGGGGCCTGCTGATCGCTTTGCTCGATGCCCAGCAGAACTGCCTGGCTCTCGGCCGCCTCGAGGAGATCGATTTCCTCAACAACCAGTTCCGCATCCGCACCCCCTTCAAGGGCTCGCTCGAGCCCGTGGCCGGTATCCAATTCGGCTCCTTAAAGGTGAACGAAAAGGGCGAAGAAGCAGGCTTCATCGAACCCGGCAGTTTCTGAGAAGCGGCCCCGTTCCACAAACCTATTTTTCTGATGGGCTACTGGAGCGGGCCGTCAAAGTTCTTTGTGTCCCCCCCGAACATCATCATTCGAGGGGGGCATCTTTTGCGGGTTTGGCCAGGGGGAACGCCTGGCACTTCGCACCCAAAACCTTCTTCCATCCGTTCTGATGGGCGCAAGCCTTGTCAACTGCCCCTCGCCAGCGCCCGATGGCAAACCCCGGTCCCAAGGGTGGACCGGTGCAAAGTTCACGTCCTTCCCACTTCATTCTTAATGTCCCAGAACACCGACCGGTTTTCCTGACCGCATCAGCTGGAAGGAGCAGAACAGACAGGGTGGGAGGAGAAAATCCACCCCGCCCCAGCGAGGTCGCCGGGCGGGGCGGTTGGGACGAACTTGAAGGGAGAGGGTTACCGGTTCAGGTCACCGGCCTGGCGGAGGCGGAGGGCCTCCTCGAACAGGGCGCGGGCGGCCGGACTGCCGGTTTGCTGCAGGGCAGCCCGGAGGGACTTCAGCTCACCGTCGTCAAGACCAGCCGTGCGCTGCATGATCGAGCGGGCGAGGGGGCCAGACAGCGGAGTGGTGGCTTGCACTCCGATCAAGGCTTTCTCGGCGGTGAGAGCGGCATCGTAGGCTTTGTAGGCGGCCGGCAGGGTGGCGCCTTCCAGGACCTTCTTGACGCAGGCCAGGGCGTCGAAGCGGCCCGAACCGAACTTGGTGTCTTTGCCGGGGACGCCCAGGTCGATGGCCGTCGACTCAGCGATCGAGCGCACCTCGTCGATGGTCAGGGCGGGGTTGGCCTGCAGCATCAGGGCGACCAGACCGGCCACATGCGGGCAGGCCATCGAAGTGCCGCTGTTGGAGACATATCCGCCGCCGATCTTGCAGGAAACGACGCCCTGCCCGGGGGCCGCGATGTCGGGTTTGATGAGGGTGATGCCGTCCCAGACGGAGGGGCCGACGCTGCTGAAGTAGGCGATGCCGTCGGAACTGGTGGTGGCGGCGACCGCCCAGCTATGGGGGAAGCCGGCGGGGGTGCCGACCTTGCCCGAAGGTCCGTTGTTGCCGGCGGCGAAGACGGGGACGATGCCTGCGGAAACCCAGGCCTGCACGGCATCCCAGAAGGTGCGGTCGGTGGTGGCGTTGGAGCCCCAGGAGTTGCTGACCAGCTTGGGGCCGTCGTTGGTCTCGGGAATCCCGTCGGGATCCATGACCCATTGCATGGCCTGCAGGAGCCAGGTGTCCTCGGCGCCGCCCTTGCGGTCGAAGACCTTGGCGACGATCAGCTTGGCGGCCGGGGCGACGCCCACGCCATTGGCGCCCGCGATGGAGCCGGCGGTGTGGGTGCCATGGCCCTGGTCATCATAGGGTGCAGGTTTGGCGTTGGGGGTGAAATCTTTGAAGGCCAGGGTTTTCCCTATGAGGTCGGGGTGCCCGGCGTCGATCCCGGTGTCGAGGTGGCCGACCACGACGCCCGCGCCGTCGATCTTGAGTTCACTCCAGACTTCGGGAGCTTTGACCTTGACAATGCTCCATTGGTTGCCCTTCTTGGCCTTCACGGGACGCGCTTCGTTGTCGACGGGCACCCAGATCTGGTACCGGGACGGTTTGGCGCTGAGGACGTTGGGCAGTTTCTTGATGTGCCCAATCTCGGTGGTGGTCGCCTCGAGGGCCACCCCGTTCACGATCCAGAGGGGGGTCAGGTCATCGGTCTTGATGACCTTCTTGAGAACGGGGATGTTTTTCTTCACGCTGGTCTGGAGCATCTTGACCACTTCGGCGTGGCTGCCCTGCTCCGGGAGCTGATATTCGGGCTTGAACCGGACAATGTAGGTCTTGCGGGCCGGTTCTTGGGCCCTGGCCGCACTGGCCGTCAGACCGGCCAGCAGCACCAGACAGCATACGAACCAAAAACGCCTCATCGCAATCTTCCCTCCATAGAGATGAGATTTTTTGATTCTATCGGAAAAGTCGACTTTGGGCAAGATGCCTATTGACAAGAAGCTGATTCACGCTTCTGGGAAAGACCTGACGAGCCTTCTGCATCGCGGCTGAATCTGTGCGCCGGAAAAAGACGAATGGCTAAGGGTGGCCTCCCTCGTTGGCCAGGGGTGAAGTCGATGGGGAATTGGGGCCATCGAGGGTGGGCATCCCGAGGGCAAGGGTCGAGGTTTCCCTCTTGAACGGGCTGGGGGCACGAAAATCCGTGCCCCCTTTGAAGCCATCAGCGGTTGGGAATGGTCAGGCCCCGGCTTCGAGGGTCTTGCCGTAGGGCATCAAGCCTCCGGCCTGGTAGATATCCATCTGGACCTTGCTGAACGGGTCGAGATGGATCACCTTTCCTGACTTGAGATGTTTGATGGTGCTCTTGACCAGGTCGAGTTCGACTTCATCGCCGTTGACGAACTCGAGTTGGCCGGGGGCTCCCGCGAATCCTTCCCGCGAGAGAATAGGCAGGCCGGTATTGATGGCATTCCGCTTGTAAATGGCGCCGAACGATTCGGCCACCAGCGCCTGGACCCCGTTGGCTATGAAGCAGTCGACCGCCTGCTGTCGGGAACTGCCCGCCCCGAAATTCTTGCCGAGGATCAGGATGTCACCCTTCTGGACCTTCTGGGGAAAATCCTCCCAGCCGTTCAGGTTCCCGAACGACAGGGGGCCCATCTTGGCGAGGTCGGTGATCGCCAGGTGGGCGTTGTGGAAGATCATGTCGGTATCGATGTTGTCGATGAGGTGGCCCTGGGCATCGGCGATGACCCAGACGCGGCCTTTGAGCACGGTGGGCTTGGTGGTCATGAGGTGGTTCCTTTCTGCAGCGAGTCGTGCGATCAGGCGAGATCGCGGGGGTCGGCCAATTCGCCGGCCAGGGCCGAGGCGGCGGCCACCAGAGGGCTGGCCAGGTAGGTGTCGCCGTCCCCCTGCTTCCCCTTGAAATTGCGGTTGCTGGTGCTGACCTGGATTTCATCTTTTCCCGTCATGCCGATCTGGCCAGAGGCGCAGCCGCCACAGCCCGGGTGACTGATGATGAAGCCGGCGTCAAAGAGGGTTTTCAGCACGCCGCTCTCGAGCATCTGCGCGTAGACCTTCTGGGTGGCCGGGACGGCCTTGGCCATGACATGGGAAGCGATTTTGCGGCCGCGCAAGAAGCGGGCGACGATCTCGAAGTCCTCGAACCGGCCGTTGGTGCAGGAGCCGATGAAGACCGAGTCGACCTTCCGACCGGCCACGTCGCGCACCCGCTTGACGTTTTCGGGAGAGTAGGGACAGGCGACCAGCGGTTCGAGGCCGCTGACGTCGACCTCGATCTCCTTGCAGTAGGTGGCGTCGGCGTCGGCGTAAATGCCTTCGACCTTCCGACCCGCCGCCTTCGACAGCCAGTCGAGGGTGGCCTGGTCGGGAGGGATGAAGGAGATGATGGCGCCCATCTCGGTCGCCATGCTGGCCAACGTGATGCGCCCGGGGAGGTCGAGGGCGTCGATGGCAGGGCCGTAGTATTCCATGGCCAGGCCCAGCGCCCCATTGGAGCCCAGCACCTGAACCATCTTCAGGGTCAGGTCCTTTGCGGTGACCGGATGGCTGAAGGTCCCTTTGATCTTGACCTTCATGGTGTGCGGCACCTCGAACCAGGTCTTACCGGTGCGGAAGGAAAAGGCGATGTCCTGGTCACCCATGCCCTGGCCGAACGCGCCGACCGCGCCCAGGATGTTCAAATGGCTGTCGGTGCCGACGATGGTGGCGCCGGGAATGGCCATTCCTTCTTCAATGTTGATATGGGACCCGATGCCCTGATCGACGTCGTACACCTTGAGACCGTGTTTGCGGGCAAATTTGCGGCAGGTGTGCTGGTTGTTGGCATAGGGAATGTTGTTGGCCGGGACAACGCAGTCGAAGGTGAAACAGGTCTTCTTGGGGTCGGCAGGAGCCTGTCCGGGGTAGTGGGCCTCGAAGTTCTTGACGACGTTGGCCCCGCCGAAATCGCGGGCCGAGCGGACGTCGAGGTCCATCCAGACGATGGATCCGGGGGTGGGGGATTCTTTGGAATGCAGAGCAATGATTTTCTGGATAACGGTCTGTCCCATGGTTCCTTTCCTTCGCTCTAGAGTTGTGGCAAATTCGGCTGGCTATACTACCCTGAACCGTCCTCAGTTGACAAGAAGGGAGGGCGGCTGGGAAACAGCGTTTGGATCACCGTTCTCGGGGGCACAAGAGCACAAGGTTATCAGAAAAAAGGTACAAATTGCCCCCTTTACAGGAACCCCCGAAGGTGGTTAAATGGTGCACCGATCCCGCTGCGCATTCCCCCCCTTTTTACCGTGCACACGCACCGGAAGATCATGCTGTCAAAATTTTGGCGAGGAAAAGGAAGGTTCATGAAACAAGGGAGAGAACTAAGGTTCGTCGAAGGCCGGGACGGTGCCCTCAAGCCGTTCAGTGCAGATAAAATCCGGTCCGCCATCGAGCGCGCCGGCGTCGCCACCGGTGAGTTCGGAGCTCTGGAAGCGGCCCGGATGGCCAGCCAGGTCATCAATGTCCTCGCCCATCGCGGGTGCACCGACACCCCCACCGTCGAGGAGATCCAGGACGTCGTCGAACACATCCTGATCGCCAACAACTTCTTCGTGACCAACCGGTCGTACATCGTCTACCGCGAGCAGCATAAAGCGATGCGCGAAGGCCGGCGCACCCTGGTCGATGTCATCAGTTCGATTAACGAATACCTTGGCCAGCAAGACTGGCGGGTCAACGCCAACGCCAATCAGGGGTACTCCCTGGGTGGCCTGATCCTGAACGTGTCCGGGAAGGTCGTGGCCAACTATTGGCTCTCCCACGTGTACAACCCCGAAATCGGCGAAGCCCATCGCAAGGGCGATTTCCATATCCACGACCTGGACATGCTGTCGGGCTACTGCGCCGGGTGGTCCTTGCGGATGCTGCTCCAGGAAGGCTTCAACGGGGTGTATGGTAAGATCGAGGCGGGCCCGCCCAGGCATTTCAGCAGTGCCCTCGGCCAGATGGTCAATTTCCTGGGAACCCTCCAAAATGAATGGGCGGGTGCCCAGGCGTTCAGCTCCTTCGATACCTACCTGGCCCCCTTCGTGCGTACCGACAAGCTCGGCTACCGCGAAGTCTTCCAGGGCATTCAGGAATTCATCTACAATCTCAACGTGCCGTCCCGTTGGGGCACGCAAACTCCCTTCACCAATCTCACCTTCGATTGGATCTGCCCCGAAGACCTGCGCACCCAGACCCCTCTGGTCGGTGGCAAGCCGGTCGATTTCACCTATGGCGACCTCCAGAACGAAATGGACATGATCAACCGCGCGTTCATCGAGGTCATGAGCCAGGGTGACCGGGCGGGCCGGGCGTTCACCTTCCCCATTCCCACCTACAACATCACGAAAGACTTCAACTGGGATCACCCGAACTGTACCCCCCTGTTCGAGATGACCGCCAAATACGGGCTTCCCTATTTCCAGAACTTCATCAACTCCGATCTCAAGCCCCACCAGATCCGGTCGATGTGTTGCCGGCTGCAGCTCGATCTTCGCGAACTTCTGAAGCGGGGCAACGGGTTGTTCGGGTCAGCCGAGCAGACCGGGTCGATCGGGGTCGTCACACTCAATCTGCCGCGCCTGGGATTCACCCACAAAAACAATTGGGAAGGCTTGATCCATCGGCTTGACGAATTGGTCAATCTCGCGGTCAAAAGTCTCGAGGTCAAGCGCAAGGTGATCAGCCGCCTGATCGACAACGGGCTTTTCCCTTATACCAAACGTTATTTGGGCACCCTGCGCAACCACTTCTCGACCATCGGCATCAACGGCATGAACGAGTGCATCCGCAATTTCACCGACGGGACCCACGATATCAGATCTCCCGAAGGGATCGAATTCGCGCAGCGCCTGATGACCCATTTGCGGGAGCGCATGGTCGAAATCCAGACCCAGACCGGCAACCTGTACAACCTTGAGGCCTCTCCCGCCGAAGGCGCCACCTATCGCTTCGCCCGCGAAGACCAGAAGCGCTTCCCCGGGATCCTGCAGGCCGGCAATCCGGCCGCTCCGTATTACACCAACTCCACCCAGCTGCCCGTGGGGTTTGACGGTGACCTCTTCGAGATGATGGAACACCAGGAGAAGCTGCAGCAATACTACACCGGCGGTACGGTCCTCCATCTGTATGTCGGCGAGCGGATTCCCGATGCCAATTCGTGCAAGCGGCTCGTACAGAAGTCGCTGAGTCAGTTCCGCTTGCCCTACATCACCATCACGCCAACGTTCTCGGTTTGCCCCAAGCACGGGTATCTATCGGGCGAGCACGTGTTCTGTCCCACCTGTGACGATGCCGAACGCGCCCGCCTGAAGGCGCAAGCTACCACCGACCCGACAGTCGCAGAAACGCAACCGGCCCCCGCCATCGAACTCCAGGAAGAGAATCGCCAACGGTGCGAAGTCTGGACCCGCGTCATGGGCTACTACCGCCCCGTGTCACAGTTCAACGCCGGGAAGAAGAGCGAATACCGGGAACGGAACGTTTTGCGTGCCCCCGAGGTGATCAGCAAGGTCGTCTGACCCGCCACCTCGCCCGCATGCTCTTTCCCGCTCCTGATCGGCCCATCGTCGGCGGCCTCCAGCCGCTGACGATGATCGATTTCCCGGAACGCATCGCCTGCGTGCTCTTCCTGCAGGGCTGCAACCTGCGCTGCCGGTACTGCCACAACCCCGAACTGGTCGGGAAGGGCAGGGGCGCCACCCACCCCTGGGATGACATCCTCGCCTTTCTCGACCGGCGGCGAGGGTTTCTCGAAGGGGTGGTCTTCAGCGGCGGAGAGCCGACCTTCCAGGATACCCTGCGCCCCGCGGTCGAAGAGCTGCGCGAAATGGGCTTCGAGGTGGCCCTGCATACGAACGGCGCCTACCCCCTCGTTCTGGGTGGTTTGCTGCGCGACCGGCTGGTCTCGTTCGTGGCGCTCGACATCAAGGCGCCGCCCGGCCACTATCGCGAGGTGACCGGAGCCCCGATCGATGATGGCGTCCGCGAATCCGCCCGCCTCCTCGTCGAGAGCGGGGTCGGCCACGAGTTTCGCACGACCGTCCACCCCTCGGTCATCAGCCAGCAATGGGTGATGCAGATCGGTGATTTCCTGAAAGGGCTCGGGGCGCGCCGGTTCATCCTGCAAAAGTGCCGTGAGGGGAAAACGCTCGATCCGGCTCTTCCCCCGGTCGGAGCCAACTGGTTGGGCCAGCCCGCGCTCGAGCAGTTGCGCCGGCAGTTTTCCGGCCTGGCCATCCGGGGAGATCCCACCCATTTTCAGGATCTGGCCGCCTGAATCACCTGGTTCCACCCGCGAACCAGGGTTACCGGGATGCCTGGAAGTGGCCCCACCGATGACCTGCCCCCCGCCCCCCTCGATGGAACCCTCCCTGCAAGTGCTCGACCCCGACGGCACCGAAGCCTTCCGAAAGTCGCGAGTGCCCCGGCCTATTGCCCTGTTCATCGAGAGACCAGCGCAGCCACCAGGATGGAGGATACATTCCCGCCGCATGGGCTGCCATCCTTGCCCCGATCGGATGCCCGCGCCGACGAACCATGGGAAAACCCTCACCGTCGAAGACGCGACTTCCTAGCGGCGTTCGGTCAGGGAGCGATAAAGCTCGAGGTAGAGGAAGGCTTCGAGGTCGGGGTTGAGGTTTTCCTTCACCCAGTTGCCGGCCCGCTGGGCAACGGCCGCCCGGATTTCATGCTGCCGGAGCACGAATTCCAGCTTGTTGGCCAGATCGTCCTGGTCATGGATGCGACGATATCCTTCCGGGGAAGGACTGGTCGAATAGAGGAAGCCAGTGCCCCGACCAGGGTTGGCGAACTCGTCGGTGATGTAGGCCCGGTTGCCGGGGATATCGGAGGCCAGGACGGGCGCCCCCAGGGACATGGCTTCGAGCAGGCATTGGGAGCCGCCCTCGGCGTGGGAAACGTTCAGGATGACGTCAGCCCGCTGGTACCATCGTGACATCTCGCCCGGGGATAGTTCGGGGACCAGCCTGACCCAGGGGCGGGCCTCTGCTGCCTGGGTGACCAATCGGCCGAACTCCTGGTCGAGATGGTTGCCCAATACGACCAGGTGAAGGTCGGGGATTCTTTCCCGGAGCGGCTCGAGCGCCTGGAAGGCGAACAGGGTGTTTTTCACCGGGAGGACCGCCCCGGGAATCAGCACCACCCTCGCGTGGGCAGGCAGGGGATTCACGGTCAGGTCGGGTAGGTCGCTGGGCGGAGCGGGTTTGATGCCTTTGGGAATCACCATGTAGCGCGAGTCTTCTGGCAGGAACTCCCGCAGATACTGGAGCATGCCGTAGAACGGCACCACGATCTTGTCGGCCACGGACAACACGGTGCGCACCCCGTCGTTCAGGATGGGGGTCTGCAGATCGACGAAGACGTCGGTGCCCGTGCAGGTGATAACGAGGGGAAGACGGGTTCGGCGGGCGATCTCCTGGCAGGCGAACCCGGATTTGACCAGGTGGAATCCATGGATCAACTGGGGGCACCTGAGGGCGGCCTTCATTCCTGCGGGCGTCAGCTCCTCGGAGGTATCGACCTCGAGGACATGGCAGCCGAGCCGGGTCAGAGTGTGTCCCAGGCGGCGGCCGTAGGCGGTGTCCTCCCCGTACCGGCTTTGCACGAGGCAGATCCCGAGCAGGATTTCCATGAGACCAGAGAACCTCCGGACAAGATACGCAGCCACCGGGGACCAGGTTTCCGGGTTGGTTGACAGACGACCCCCGGTCGGGGAGAATGAGGTCCTTTCAGACCATTGTATGGATACCACGATCGGGAGGTTTTTTCCATGGAATTGAACCCCAATGATTTCCAGGTGCGGCGACTTGGCGAGGCCTCCTTTCCCTCACCCCTGGGCCTGTCGAAAGTCGAGGGCGACCTCCTGACCAACTACACCCTCGACGAAGATCGGATTCTCTACCAGGTCAGCCTGCGGAAAGTGCAGGAGGTGTTCGCTGCCGGCGGGGTCCCGTGTTCGTTCGAAAAGGCGGGCCCGCGCGAGAAGGTGTTCTTCAATCCGAGCGAGACCCGGGTGGGCATCGTGACCTGCGGCGGCCTGTGCCCCGGCATCAACGACGTGATCCGTGGGCTGGTCATGCAGTTGTCGTTCTGGTACCGGGTCAAGGCCATCTACGGATTCCGCTACGGGTACCAGGGCCTCGTCAAAGAGATCGGCGCGCCGCCGCGGGTGCTCGACCCCGATGTGGTGGCCGACATCCATGAGTTCGGCGGGTCGATCCTGGGCACCTCGCGCGGCCCGCAGGACGTGGGCAAGATGGTCGACCGCCTGATGGATTTCGGGATCGACATCCTGTTCTGCATCGGCGGCGACGGCACCCTGCGCGGCGCCAAGGACATCGCCGACGAGATCTTGCGCCGCGGGTTGAAGATCGGGGTGATCGGCGTGCCCAAGACGATCGACAACGACATCGGGTTCATCGAAAAGACGTTCGGCTTCGAGACGGCCTTCTCGCTGGCGGTGGAATCGATCCGCACCGCGCATGTCGAGGCCAAGGCGGTGCAGAACGGCATCGGCCTGGTGCGCTTGATGGGCCGTGACTCGGGTTTCATCGCCGCCAATGCCGCGGTCGCCTCGCAGGATGTCAACTTCTGTCTGGTGCCTGAGATTCCCTTCGATCTCGAGGGGCCCAACGGGTTCTACACCCATCTGAAGCAGCGGCTCGAGAAGCGTGGGCATGCCGTGGTGGTGGTGGCCGAGGGCGTCGGAAAAGCGTTCGGAGCCGATCAGGGGAAGGATGCCTCGGGCAATCTCAAGTTTTCCGATATCGGGATTTTCCTGCGCGAGGACATCAAGCGGGCGTTCGGGGCGCAGGGCATCGCGGTCAACATCCGGTATGTCGACCCCAGTTACATGATTCGCAGCGCGCGGGCCATTCCGTCCGACAGCATCTACTGCAATCAGCTCGCCCAGAATGCGGTCCACGCCGGCATGGCCGGCCGCACCGGCATGGTGGTGGGCATCTGGAACGACCATTTCACCCACGTTCCCATCGAGATGGCCGTCAAGAATCGCAAGCTGATCGACCCCGAGAGCACCTTCTGGCTCAATGTCCTCGAGACCACGGGGCAGCCCCGCAGCATGCTCAACCCGACCTGACCGGGCCAGGCACGACAAGGTCCCCTGATCTTTTCCCCACGGCCAGCCCCGACCGCGAGACAGGGGAAAAGGGGGGGCCTTGGCGGGGTTCAGGGG
>CALLCO010000321.1 GCA_937998695.1 Candidatus Ozemibacteraceae bacterium | reverse complement strand
CGGCCGCAACGCCACCGGACCGGAGGGGCTGCCCGCCCCTACCCCGCCGGTGCCGCACCCGGTCCCGGTCGGAACCTCGATCTATGGCTCGGTCAAGGTGGCCGGCCTGGGCGGCGACTGGAGCCTGACCTCGGCCACCGGCCTGATGAAGAACCCCGCCGGCACCCGCTGGGAGACCATCGTCTATCTGGCCCCGGGGCGTCACGAGTTCCGGTTCGTCGCCAATCGCACCTGGTCGGTCTGGTGGGGGTCGCCCTTCACCAGTGGCAGCGGCCCCGCCGTTTCGGGAACGGCTGTCCTGCGCGGCGGCAACCTCGCGGTCGACATCGCCGCCGCCGGGGCGTGGCGGATCACCTTCGACGACACGGCCCTGACCTGGTCTTTCGACCAGGCCGGCGGCAATCTTCCCCCCGTCGCCAACGCCGGCTCGGACATCACCGCCGGGCCCGGCACCCTCGTCCAGTTCAACGGCACCCTGTCGTATGACCCCGACGGCACCATCGTCAGCTACGTCTGGAGCAACGGGCTGACCGGCCCCACCCCGACCCGGCGCTACGACGACCCTGGCGTCTACGACGTCACGCTGACCGTCACCGACAACTCTGGGAACACCGCCCAGGACGCCGTGCGCGTCACCATCGCCGGCGAGGTGGCGTTCGTGGGTGATCTGCGCCGGGAAACCATCTACCACGTGCTCGTCTCGCGCTTTTTCAACGGCGACCCCGCCAACGACTTCTATTGCCGGGAACGCATCGCCTCGGGTGATCCGCACTGGCGGGGCGATTTCGCCGGTCTGATCGGACGGCTCGACTACGTCAAGGACCTCGGTTTCACCGCCCTCTGCCTGTCCCCGGTGGCCGAGAACCGCGGGGCCTGCGACTACGACGGCCTCGCCGGCTACGACTGGATGACCGCCGACCCGCGGCTCGAATCGCCGGGGGCGGGCTACGCCGACCTGGTGCGCGAGGCCCACCAGCGCGGGCTGAAGGTGATCCAGACGGTCGTGGTCAATCACACCTCGAACTACGGCATCCGGCACCAGGTCTGGGTCGACCGTCTGCCCCACAAGTTCTATCGGGCGGCCAACATGGTCGTCACCCCGCCCTACGTGTTCAACTGGGGCAACTACCGGCATCCGTTCCGGGAAGACAACGATAACCCCAAGGCGCCCGAATGGTTCCAAGATTTCCTGCACCAGGATCCGTGGGGCGCCGGGCCCCTGGTCGATCCGCGCACCGGAACCCGCCTTCCCCTCGTCGGCTATCGGCCTGACCGGTTCTTCGACACCGACGAAGCCACCCTGTCATCCGAGTGGTACCATCGCCACGGTTGGGTCGGCGCCGCCGATGCGACCTCGACCTTCGGCCTGCAGCGCAAGCACCTCGGTCGCGACGCCCTCGACCTGGCCACCGAGAACTGGAAGGTCAAACGCTACTTCAACGCCGCCGTCTCCCGCCTGATCGACCTGGGCATCGACGGGGTGCGCATCGATCTGGCCGGGCACGTCGATCGCGACGAACTTCGCACGATGATCGACCACTGGCTCGAGAAGAAACCCGACCTCTACGTGCTGGCCGACGTCGAAGCCCGGGGATCGGGGTATGGCCTGCTGGCGAGCGACCGCCTGCCCTCGGAACTGACCCCCTGGTGGTATTCGCGCACCGGCACCGACCCCCGCCATCCCGACGCCGGGCCGTTCTCAGGCATCGCCGTGACCGACGGGCCGCTGACGCGGGCCTTCGCCGTCTCGGTGGTCAACGGCACCTTCGGCGGCCTCGAGAGTCTCTTCCGTCACGATTGGGTCTACGGCGATCCGACCTTCCTGTTGACCGCGTTCCACGGGGCGCGCACCGGCCCGGGCCTCGACCCCCGCTACCGGTTCTCTGGCGAGGCCTGGCGGGCCGCCCTGGCCTACACGCTTTTGTGGACGACGCGCGGCATCCCCTGCCTGCAACAGGGCGAGGAGATCGGCTTCATGCCGGGGGCGCCGCTCGTGCCCTTCACGACAGCCCACCTGCTGAGCCAGACCGGTCATGCGTATTTCGGCAGCCATCTCGAGACGGCCGCCCTGCCGACCACCAAGGCGCATCCGCTCTGGCTGCACATCCAGCGGCTCAATCAGATTCGGGGGCGGGTGCCCGCCCTGCAGGCCGGCACGCTGGAGAACGGCCGCGAGTGGGGCAGCGGCATGAGCTTCGTGCGCAACTGGCAGAACGGCCGCGACCTTGCCGTCGTCGGCCTCGCCGCCTTCGTCGATCAGGAGATCACCGTCGATCGCCTCCCGAGCGGCATCTACGTCGACGCCGTCACCGGCCTGACCCGGGAGGTGGCCAGCACCTCGTCGTCACTGACCTTCACGGTCACGGGCAACTCGGCCGGCATCTGGATCCGCAACGGACCCGGCCGGATCGGCGAAGCCGGTCCCTTCCTACGCTGACCGTCCTCCATGCCCGGATCATGTTCAGCGAAAAGCCACAGCCTCCCGAAAGGCCGGCCCAGCCACAGCAAGGACCAGCCCCACCACCAGAAGCACCCATCCTCGCACCGGCATCAGGAATCTCCGCGCGGAAGGCGATCCCCGCCTGGTGGCCAATGCCCTCCGGCCCTTCACCGCCCCAATCCCGGTCCCGGGTAACCCCCGCTCACCATTCGCACGCGAGGGATTCGCTCCGCCGTTTGAACCCCGGGAAAGGAACACTGCCGCCTTTCGCCGCCAACCCGGGCATCCTGCGCGATGAGGGCCTCGCACGGCGCGAACGTATGGAGGTCGAGCACCCCGTCGCGGGGAATGACCATCGGCCCGTCGGGTCCGATCACACCCATCTTTTCCACTTCAGGATCTTGTAATTCAGCCAGCCAAGCACGACCATGGCGATCATGAACCCGGAATACGAGACCACCCAATTTTCGGTCCCCCCGGTGATGGCCGAATATTCCGGGAAGGGTTCAGGCGGCCGGCCGGCTGCCTCCATTTCCAGGTCGCAAGAAGAGAGGTGGTTGTCTCCGGCCCGCCCAGCGGCAGATCAGGGTCAACCCCAGGGAGGTGACCACCATGGTCGGACCGGCTGGCAGATCCCAGGCCAGGGCGATGCCCACCCCCCCCACGGCACCGATCGTGCCCAAGGCGGCCGCCCAGGCAAACACCCCGCGAATCGTGCCGGCCACCGCCAGCGCCCCCAAACCGGGAAGGAGCAGCAATCCGAAACACGCCATCGCACCGGCGGCTTGCAAGGTCAGAACGATCGCCACGCTGGCCCCGAAGAACAACCCCACCTCATAGGGGCGCACGGGAATGCCCAGAGTTCTCGCCATTTCAGGGTCCAGCGAGATCAGTACCAGGCGTCGTCGCAGCAGGAAGAGCACCAGCAGCCACGGCAGGCCGATCCCTACCAGACGATGCAGATCTTGGCAGGTCGAAGTCAGAACGCTCCCTTTCAGCAACAGTTCCAACCCGTGGGTCTCCGTCCCGGTCAGGGCGGTGACCAGCACCGACACGGCCATGGCCGTCACGAAACTCAGGCCGATCACGGCTTCGGCGGTGCAGCCCCCTGCTTCCTCCGCCCCTTGCCAGGCGAGAAGCCCGACGAACCCGAAAACCACGCCCAGCGCACCCAACCAGGGCGGCAGATGAGCCGCCATCGCCAGGATGAATCCCAACCCGGCCACCTGCGGCAGCGCCGCCCCCAGGAACAGGCTGCGCCGCAGGTGCAGAAACACTCCCAGCGCCCCCAGCAGGAAACCGGCCACCATGGCGACCAGCAGCGCATCATGGAAGAATGCCAGCAACTCGACCCACGTGCCATTCATCGCTTCACCCCATTAGCCCTCAAGCCGGTTCGCCCCCGCCGACAACCGCCCCGCGGCGGAGTCCCGGGTCGTTCCCCCCGATGCCCTGGGGTTCACCCGTCCCGAGATCCGCCGTCGACACCGAGATCTCGACACCATAGATGCGCTGCAGATCATGCACGGTGAGACGGCGGGTTGGACCGGCGAACGCCACCCGCCCTTCGTGCAGCAGTAGGAGCTGGTCGGTATGCTCCATCACATCGCGCAGCACGTGCGAGACCAAAACCATGGTCAGCCCACGGTCACGACGCAACCGGTCGAGCAGCCGCAGCAAGGTCGCGGACTGAGCCAGATCGAGACCGCGGGTCGGCTCATCGAGCACCAGCAGGTCGGGGCGGCCGGCCAGAGCACGTGCCACCAACACCCGCTGTTTCATGCCTCCCGACAACTCCCGAAACAGCCGGGAACCCTGGTCGGCGAGTCCCACGGCAGCCAGGGCCTCCTGCGCCTCGCGGCTCCAGACCGCCGAGGGCCCCCACCAGGCCGAATGGCGTGCGGCCAGGCCCATCTCGACCATATCCCGAACGGTGAACGGGAACAGCTCATCCAAGGCGCCCTGCTGCGGAACATACCCCACCCCGCCCGGCCGCGCCCCGGGTCGATCGAGGCGTCCGGCCAGAGGCGGCTGCAAGCCCAGTAAGGTGCGCAGCAGCGTGGTCTTGCCCGATCCGTTGGGGCCCACCAGACCGAGAGCCGATCCGAGCGGCAGTTCAAACGTCACGCCCTCGACAACCGGGTTGCCGGGGTACCCTACCGTCACCTCGTGGGCCACTGCCCACCGCCCATCACTCATGGTTCTTCCTCCAAGAGGCCGACCTCGATTCAGGAGACCGACCTCGACACAAGAGGCCGACCTTGATACAAGAAGCCGACCTCGATACCGTCCGCTCGGATTGCCCCTTGCGCCATTCCGCCCCCACTAGCCTGCAAGAGCCGCTCCTTCCTGGCCAGAGCAGGCGGTGAGACAGCCATCGTCGCAGTCGCAATCATCGTCCCTACGACAGGGACCTGCCACTTTTTGGCCATGATCCCGATTCAAGGCGAGGCAAAGGGGCATCACCCCTTCCCCCACACCAGGGCCATAGGCCCTGGACCCTTTTCCTGGCCCGGGGAACGCCGAGCGTTCCCCAGGCGGCAAGCCAAGCAGGTCGGTCCATCGATCAGGGCGGTTCACCGGTCGAGGTTCCCGCCAGATCTCATTGCAAAGCACTCTCCAACCGGCTGACCAGGGTCTCGATGAGATCGGGGTAGGTCTTAATCGACGGCTCGGCCCCGACCGAGGCCGGCAGCACCAGCACTTTTCCCCCGACCTTGCCGGCGACCAGATCGGCAAAGCGATCGGGATGATAGCGCTCCCGCAGGATCACCTTCGCCCCGGCCGACTGCATCGCCACCACCAAGGCAGCGATTTCCCGCCCGGTGGGCGGAATGCCCGGCCGCGGTTCGAGATACCCGACGATCTCCAGACCGAAGGCATCGGCGAAGTAGATCCAACTGCTGTGGAAGCAGGCGACCTTGCGGTTGGCCACTTTCGCCAATCGCGCTTGCCAACCGGGAATCCGGCCTTCCAGATCGCGACGGAAGGCGGCGAGATTGGTGGCGAACGTTGCCGCCCCCGCTGGATCGACTTCGCTCAGCCGGCGGGCGATCAGCTCGGCCAACCGCAGGGCATTGGCCGGATCGAGCCAGTAATGCGGATTCCCCAGCGGATGCACATCCCCCATCGAAGGATCGACCCGAACCGTAGGAACCTCCTTCACCGGAATGACTTGTGAACAGTCGACATATCCGCGTCCGCCCGGCTTGATCGTCTGGTTCCTGGCCCCTTCGAGCAGAGGGCGCAGCCAGATTTCGAGGTCCAGGCCGATGAGAAAGAGGAGACGGGCCCGCCCGAGCGTCGTCAAAAAACTGGGGCGAGGTTCGACGAAATGGGGATCTTCATGGCCCCGCCCAATCGAGACGGCTTCGACACGATCGCCACCGATCGCCTGCACGATAGCCAACAGGTCGGTGGTCGTGGTCACCACCGGAAGCCTAGCCCAGCCCGGCGCCAGCAGCCCGAGAACGAAGAGCAGAACCGCCGGCCAGACGCCCGGTCCACCCCCGGGGAAAAGGCGCAGTCGTGCTCGTGCCTGGCGGGTACGGCCGGCCACGGCGAGCGCCGCGGCCATCGTGCCGATCGTGCCGCGCGCATCTCTTCCGCGGCGAATTTGCCGATCGCCGTTTCTCCCTCCGGAAGCGGACTGTTTCCTGGCCTTGCTGAGGGGCCATTCCCGGTCATTCCCAGTCGAGATCGCAGGGGAGATGATGTTCGTGATCAGGGTATTATTGTTCGTGGTCGTGGTCGTGTTCATGGTCATTCTCCTCGCCATGGCCCTGCTCGGAATCATCCGCATGGTCATGGCCATCCAGGGCGGCGGTTCGCGATTCGCTCGTCATTTCTACTGCGGCGCGAACATTCGCGCCACAACGGGCCTGGGCGTCAGACTTCCGGTGGTCGATAACCACCGGTCCCGTCCGAGCCAGTTGCCAAAGGCCGACCCCATCGAACCAATGAGCCGGCAACAACCGCAGACGGTGACGTGGCCCCTGCCCCGCCGACAGGGCGGAACCCGCGGGAAAGATCAGGTGCTGCGCCTGGTCAAGTTCCAAGCGCCAAGGGACCACGGCATCCCCCGAGCCGATGGTTCCTTCGGCCAAGAGGCTCAACGGCTCGTCGGCCTGCACATCACCCGGACTCAACCGCACTTCCCAAGACGGGGTCACCCCCGCCCGCACCGACATCTCGGCCACCACGACGGGAGTCGTCAGATCGTAGGCCTTCTGGACCGCTATGGTCTCGGGAACCAGAGGCCGGTCATCGGGGGGCAGCCGGTTAGGGTCATCCGGACCGCCCGCTCCATCATTCGCGGTGCTGCCCATGTCGTGGTCATGGTGATCATGGCCGTCTCCGGTGGAATGGGCGACCAGCGAGGCCCGCGCGGCGGCGCGCGCCGTTCCACCGGCCACGGCCAGGCTCGCCGCGTCGACGAATACCCTGACCCGGCTGACCTTTACGGGCTGGCCGTCGACGGTGAAGCTGGCCGGCCCGAGGGCCAGCACAAGTTGGACGGGGACTTGCATCGCCGGGTAGGGCGTAAAGTCGGTGACCGATTGCCTCGAGCAGCCATTGAGGCTGACGCAGGCGATCACCCCCAGGGCAACCGCCGTCAACCACGCGAATCGTCGCGACTCTGCCGTAGCCACTCTCTTAAAATCCCTCCCCTGAGGGGAGGTGTCCTCTGAACGTTCGGCTTTTGTCATACTTTGGCTGGCAACCATGGGATGTCTTTCCATGCTTGGTCTCCTCAGAAATTCGACAGATGGGGTTTGTGCGGCCCCATTCCCCAGATCACCTGGAGCAACACCTCGTGGGCGGAGGTGCGTTGGAAGGGATCCCGCACCTGCCGGAACTGCAATTGCAGACGATCGTTCTCGGTGAACCAGTATCCCGCGAAGAGCGACCGGGCGACGGCATTGAAGCGGGCATCGCCCGGTCGCTCGGTGCAATCGTATTCGACGCCGACATGCCAGTCGCGATCTTTGCGGAACTTGTACATTCCGGCCAGATAGTAGCCGCGCGAGGTCAAGGGAGAACGGCCCAGCGCTTCGCGCGTATTCCAAAGCCATTCCCCCCAGAAAGTCAGCCGGTCGAACTGCGACAGCCGGCGACGCCACATCAGATCGGCGCCATAAACCGTGGAATCGAGATCGCCAGCCTGGTTCCAGGCGCCGCGGTGCCAGTTCATTCCCCAGTTCAGATCATCGCTCTCGTTGAGAGGGGTGTTTCCTGACAGGCGACTGCCCAATACCCGCGTCTGGCCATCGTTGAAGAGGATGGTCGACCCGCCACGCAGTGCTTCGAATTGCCACCGGGCGTAGGTCTTCGAACGCAGATCGAGCGGCGTGCTGAGGGAAAGGCCCTCGTCGGTCGCCCCGTGTTCGCCTCCCAGGAAGAACGCCAGCGGCAAAGGACGGGCGGCCACCGGCCAGTCATGCGGATGGATCTGATTGAGTTTGCCCAGCGGCATCAGAAATCGCCCGATGCGAGCTTCCCAGCGCCCCGGCAACACATGGGCGAAATCCGCATAGCCTTCCTCGACATGACCTTCGTCGCCGTGGTACCCGAGGGTAAGGTTGGCCCGTGCGTAGGGGGAAACATTTTTGGTCATCACTAGCTCGGAACCTTCCAGCCGAACGGTGTTGCGGTCGGGATCGCGCCGATCGCTGGAGGTTTTTCCCATAGCCACCCCCACCACACTGATATCGGGATTCTGGTTCTGATAGACTCCCCCCCCTGTGGTCCCGGCCGCTGGAATGGGTCGAGCTTCAGGGAAAGACACGACCGACGGCTTTCCCTCCTCTTCAAGGTGGGCGAGACGGGTGGATAAACTGGCGACCAGGGCAGTGAGGCGGTCGACCTCTGCCCGCAAAGCCGCCAGTTCATCGCCGGACACCGCCGAGGTCGACTGGCCGTCGGCGGTTTTTCGTTCGGAAAAATCGCTTGCAAGGGCTCTCCCCGACTGGGGCGCCCACATGAACATGCTCACAAGATAGAAGAACAAGATCCCTGGCACATGTCCCAGGAAAGGCGAAAACGGTTTCATGGAATATCTCCTCGTTGGGAAGCCTGGAGAGCCGAGCCTCGACCGATTTGCCGCACTGGAGGCTCCGACCCTGATGCGGGCCCTGCAACGATGTCCTACCGAGACTGGGTCTCAGGAAATACCCAACCGAACGAAATGCTAGGCGCGGGATGCGGCTATCTCCTCATCAAGGTGATCACACACACTCCCGACGCACGCCCCTCGACCATGGAGCGGATCGTGCTCGGGGGATCGCGCCACCAGTATCTATCCACCGACGAACCCTGGTCCGTCGGCGCCGTACCCGTCAAACGGAAACAGGGGGCGGACGGCCGTACTGGGGGAACGAGAGAGAACTCGCGACACCTTCTTCTTCGGAGAAAAGAACCGGCCAAGCGGGAGCGAGCTCGAGGCCTACGCGATGCACCGCGAAGCTGCGGACCTCGAGAGGTCGGTGTTCAGCCTGACAACGTGGGCAATCTTCGGACCCTGCCGCCGAACCGAGGAATTGGGAAATGGTGGGGCCCCGATCGGAGTTGGGATGGGTGGCGTGCTCGTGCCAATGGGGAAGGAGAGACCAGACAAGCGCCACCACGACCAGCCAAGCGATCGCGCTTGGAGGCTGGCCACACCAAGCCGCCGCGGGAGCCGACCCTCGCTTCCTGTTCACGGTCATCATGCCGCGGGCAATATACCAATCACGAGAAAGGTTGTCAATCAATGTCCGGTGGTCGCAGGGCCATCGCATGTGGATTTTCGCGTTGGCAGGCAACTCCTCCATAGCACCCACGAGTGGATGCCTGGAAAGATCCTTCGCCAGCCTCGCCACGCTCAGTTCTTGGGGGAAACGGTTCGGGCCCCGGCCGGATCGGCGAAGCCGGCCCCTTCCTGCGCGGACCGTTCTCCATTCCCGGAATGAGGCCTCGCGCGGTGAGAACGTAGGCAGTAGGCAGGTCGAGCACCCCGTCGATGGGCATGACCACCGGCCCGTCGGGTTCGGTCACACCCATTTTTTCCACTTCAGGATCTTGTAATTCAGCCAGCCAAGCACGACCATGGCGATCATGAACCCGGAATACGAGACCACCCAATTCTCCGCCCCACCGGTGATGGCCGAATATTCCGACATCCCGCCGATGCCCGACAGCAGGGTGAGCGGCATGAAGATCGTGGTGATCAGGGTCAACCGCTTCATCACCTCGTTCATCTGCAACGAGATCTCGGTGAGGTGGTTGTTGCGCGCCGACAGGTAGAGCTCGAACAGGTTGCTGACCATTTCGCGGTTGATCTCGACGAACTCGAAGAACTTGGTCAGATGATCGTAGATGTCGCGGAAATAGTAGACGCTCTTGTCGGTGATGCAGGGGGCATCCTTGCGGCAGAGCTTGCTGACCACCTCACGCTCGTGGAAGAGGCTCTTGCGCAGGGCCAGCATGTGCCCGCGCAGGCGCATCAGTTCCTGCGGCTTGAATTTCGCCGGGGCGTCGTGGATCTGGCGCTCGACCGCCTCCAGCTCGTCTTCCAGCTTCTCGATCACCACGAACTTCTGGTCGACCACGTAATCCATGATCGCGTGCATCAGAAAGTCCGTTCCCTTGGTGACCGTGGCGAGCACCCGTTCGATGCGCTCGGGCAGGCGGGTGAAGAACTCGCTCTTCTGCTCGACCCGGCCATGGACGGTGACCAGGAAACGGGGGGAGATGATGAAATCGATCTCCTCAACCGTCAGCGTTTTCCCATCATAGGCATAGCTGTTGAACAGGACGAAACTGTTGCCCTGGAAGACGTCGAGCTTGGGAATCTGGTGTTCGCCGAGGCAGTCCTCGATGGTCAGAGGGTGAACGCCAAGGTGATCGACCAGCGGCTGCAGGAGCTCGCCCGTCGGGCCGTTGAAATCGAGCCAGACGAACCCGTCGCCCTTGACCGCCTCGAGGACGCTCTCGAAGGTCGGCAGGATAACCGGCTTCTGTTTCGGCAGGAAGTGAAAGAACAGGGTGCTGCTCATCGTTGCTCATCCTGGGGCCTGCCTCGGCACGAGTCTCCTCCGCCGTCCCGACCCGGGAAGCGCCGACCCCGAACCGCGCCTATTCTACCCGATGGGTTTCTCAGCGACAAGGCCGGATCGGCTCGGCACCGGACGAGAGGACGTTCAGGCGCTTCCCTTCATGCCGAGGGCCTTGAGCGGGTTGCCCCTGGGGTCGAGGCCCCCGCCTGGCCATGAGTGATTTGCCGGTCGGGGACGTCGAGGGTGGGCTCGATCCAGGAGCGGATATCGGTCGGGGTCAGGTTGTCACGGCCGAAGATCACTTCGGCCGAAGGGTGTTCGCTGTTCTCCATGACATGGGGCGGAGCGATGGGGAATCAGCCACACGGATTGGGAAGCTCGGGGCGGGTCTTGGTGCCGGGTCGGGCCAGGCACCCTTGGGCCAACGCAGTGGTATGAAGGTCGGATCGCGGGGGCGGATCACCCGCGTTGGGTAAGGTAGACGCCCAGCCCGACGAGGATGGTTCCCGCCACGAAGGCCCCCGTCACCGGTTCGCCCAGCACCAGCCAGCCGACCGCCGCCGCCACGGCGGGTTGCAGGTTGGACACGACCGCCACCTGCACCGACGCCAGGCGCGACAGGGCCCACGACCAGACGAGATACGACACCACCGAGGTCAGCAGCGACAGGTAGGCCACCGCGGCCCACCCCCGCCAGGTGACCACCGCCCAGTCCTGCGCCCGCAAGGCGACGACGCCGATGGGCAGGAACTGGATCGCCCCCAGGATCATGGCCATGCCGGTCAGGTAGAGGGCGTCGTAGCGCGCGAGGGCGGCCTTGTTGTCGAGGGTGTACCAGCTCCAGATCACCACGGCGGCAAACACGATGAGGTCCCCCCGCAGGCTTCCCAGGGGAAAGGCCAGGCCTTTCTGGAGCAGCACCAGCACGACCCCGCCGAACCCCAGCGTCACGCCGAGCACCTTTCCTGGAGTGGCGGGTTCACGGCCCAGCAGCGCCGCCATGACCAGGACGATCATCGGGGAGGTGGCGTAGAGCAGGGCCCCATGGGCGGCATACGTCTCGCGGATGCCGTAAAGGAACAACCCCTGGTTGAGCGGAATGCACCAGGCCGCGAGGCGCAGCAGCAGTGGCCAGTCCCCGGGGGAGGGCGGGCGCAGGCGGCCGGTCGCCCCCTGTAGGCCGAGAAAGACCACGGCGGTCAGACTGAACCGCAGAGCTCCGAGCGCGAAAGGCTCGAATTCGGCCAGGCCAATCTTGGCCACCAAGTAGGTGCTGCCCGTGATCAGTTGCGTGCCGATCAGCGCCCACAGGGCCAAGCGGCCCCCCGCCCCGGCTTGGCCTGGAGAACCCGCCGACGGGTCCCGGAAACACTCGCCGCGGGCCCCCGAAGGTGAGGGGGTGGGGCGATTGATGGTGTCGGGAGGGGTCGCCTCCCCCTGGCCGGAATTCCCCTCGAACGGTCCCGCCGGAGGAGCGGGAAAAGACCAGTCACGGTTCATCGGTAGCTCCATCGGGCTCGGCAGCAAAAGCGTGGACCGGCATTGCCACCAGCACCATCACGCCAAGGATCGTCAGCCATTTGCTCATTGGTCTTCTCCTGATCCGAGATCCCCAGGCCCCCGATCTGGTGGCCGCATTCTCCGGCAATCGAGCCTGTTGCGCGAATGCCCGAAACAGCCCATTTTCATGTACCGTCCATTCGGAGATGCTGATCAGATCAGGAGCGTTATGTACACGACGAACAAAAAACCGATTCATGCAACAGGCTCAATCCCGCCCGAAGCGCAACCCTCACCGCTGTTCGTTTGAACATGGGGTAGCTATGTCCTCACCCTGTGCTGCGAGTGTTGATTGCTCCCCGACGACCAATCATGAGGCGCGCCCGTTCACGCAAACTGCGGGGCAAGCTGTTGAACAAGCTCGAAACCCTCTATCAAAGGCGGTCTTAGCCTTGAAGCGGTTCATAGAGAAAAAATACTGTTCATGCAACAGGCCCCTGGAGCCACCAATGAGTACGGGCATGACCGGATTACAGCGCCCGGCTCCAGCGGCGGATGAACACCGCTACCTCGGCCTTGTCGGTCTCCCCCCGGGCGACAGACAACACCATCTCCGCGAAATCGTCTTCTGGCGCATCGAAGTCGTGGGCGTTCAAGAGCAGGAATACCAGTGCCGCCACCGCGCCAACCCGCTTGTTGCCGTCCACGAATGGATGGTTCTTGACCAGATGAAAAAGGTAGGCTGCCGCCATCTCATAGACATCGGTGTGCAGGAACTCGCTGCCATAAGTGGCCGCTGGCATGCCGAGAGCCGACTTGAGCAGCTCGATGTCCCGGATGCCAGAACCGCCGCCGTAACGCGCCAACTGATCCTGGTGAATTTCAAGCACCTCGGTCAGGCTGAGAAACTTCGGTCCCATGGCTTATTCCGCCAGCTTCTTAAGCGCTTTGGGATAACGAGCATTGACCTTGTCCAGGGCGGCCCTGAACACTTCGCGGCGACCGGCGTCCTTCACGGGAGAAAGAATGAGCACCTGCCCGTCGGTGGTGACGTCGAAAGGTGTTTCCGCGTCGGCCCCGAGCAGTTCCAGAACAGGTTTTTCGATAACCAGCGCCAGGCTGTTTCCGTGCTTGGTCAGGGTTTTGATCATGATGGCCTCCTCTGTATTTCGTTACTACAATGTAAGCATAAAGATATACCCAAAGGAAGGTTTTGTCAAAATCCGAACCGCATTAGCCAAGCAGATATTGGCATGTTCA
>CALLCO010000320.1 GCA_937998695.1 Candidatus Ozemibacteraceae bacterium | reverse complement strand
GAGCGAACTCGAATCGTTGCGCGTCGAAGGCCTGGAACTTCTCAAACGTGTTCCCCGACGCGATCATCTAACCATCCACTGGGGGATGGTCATGGCGGTCTACCCGTTCTGGTCGGGTGTAGCCACCCAGACCGGCCGTCTTCTGAGACTTCAGGGCTCCGCTGCCCCGGCTCATGTCCAGCGCCGGGTCCGCGAGCAATACGGCGAGCGGGAGACTGTTTCCCGAGCAGCCCGCCGCGTGCTGCGCTCGTACCTGGACTGGGGCGTGCTTCAGGAGACCGGCACAAGGGGCATCTACTTCGCCGGGGCAACGCTTGCCGTTGATGATTCCCGGCTGATCGCTTGGCTGGCCGAAGCGTCTCTCCACGCCCGCGCCAACGGCTCGGCTTCGCTGAAAGATCTGATCGATAGCCCGAGCCTCTTCCCGTTCCGAATCAAGCCGGTCCACGCCGAAAACCTCGTGGCCGCGTCATCCAGACTCGATCTTCTCCGCCACGGGCTGGACAACGACCTGGTCATGCTGCGGAAACAGACGACAAAAGGAGGCGCACCATGACCCCGGCCCAGCGCGCCTCCCAGGCCAATACGCTTGGGTGTGGCTCTTTTGGAACACGACAAAAGTTGAGGAAAAGTGGGAGGATCGGAGGGTGTGGGCGGATGGATACGGGAAGGTTCTTCGTGGTACTTTGAGTTTTCCGACCAAACTGCCACGAAAGGACCAACCCGCAATGAAATACAGGTTCCATCGAGGCCGATCGCGATCGTTTTGACGGGAGCAGACTGCTCCGGGGGAACCTAAGTCCAGGTTTCATCAGCTGCCTGGGCCAAGGCCCCAACCGTATTCGCCAGGTTCTGGGCAAGACAAAGAGAAAGGGGGCGACCGTGGTTTTCCGCCAGATCCCTGATGGCGCTTCGGGCGTCCATCTGCGAGTATTTGCTCGCTACATCTTGGCAAACGTGGGAGTAGCGGTATGAACGATCCTCGCCCCCCTTTCAAGGGGGCAGAACGTCTTCCCGCCCCGGGAGGTCTGGGAGAGATGCCGCTACACCATCCAGGAACTGCTTGGCCACGCCAACGTGGAACCCACCGTGATCTCTGCCCAGGTCATCCAAAAAGGCGGGCCAGGGGTGAAAAGCCACTTGGATAGACTGTGATCCACCAATTTTCCGGCCATGTCGGGAGTGACGTTCTGCTCCCGGGTCGCTCCCCCAATCTCTCGGTGCCCAGGAGGCCAAACCATGTTTGACCAGCTGATGCTGAAGATCCGCAATGTGCCGCAAAATCCCGAGACCGTGTTCGACCCCTTCGCCCAGGAGATGGCCAAACTGCTGGGCGACGAACTCGAGACCATCGCCTGTTATGGCAGCGCCGCTTCGGGGGATTACGTCTACGGCCGCTCCGACATCAACATGGCCCTGCTGTTCAAGGCCGTCACCGTGCCCCACCTCAAGGTCATTTCCGTGCCCATGGAAAAGTGGACCACCCGGGGGTTTGCCTCGCCGCTCATCCTGACCCGGAAGGACCTCGACCGCTCCCTCGATGCGTTTCCCCTGCTGTTTATGGAAATCAGGGACAACCACCGGGTCATCCATGGACCCGACCCCTTCAAAGACCTCACCATCGAGAAAACCCACCTCCGCCTCCAGGTCGAGCAGATGCTGCGCACCAAACTGACCGAGGCCCGCACCGAGTTCATCGCTGCGGGCGAATCCCTCTCCACCTTCGAGACTATGATGGCCACATCGTTCAACCGTCTGATCCCCCTTCTGCGCGGGATGCTGGTGCTGACCGGCGCCACCCCCTCCGTGCGGAAAGATGTCGTGGTGGCCAGCGCCGAAGAACGCTTCCGCATCGAACCAGGACTGCTTACCGATTGCCTCCGCCACAAAATGGGACTGCTGCGCATCTCCGACAAGCACAACCTCCTCAAGTTCTACGAGAAATATCTGGGCACCATCGAACACCTCGCCGACGGCCTGGAAACCTGATCTCCGTTCGCCGGCTCCTAGGGAGGCCGACGCGTGGGCGGGGAAAAAATCCGGGAACCTTTTCCTCTCTCGGAAGTCTAAGGGGGCTGGCGGGTATCCTTCCCGTCACCAGATTCCCAGGAGGAACGAGACGTGATCGAAGTTCAAAACGTCACCAAGTACTATGGGAACTTCCGCGCCCTCGACAATATCTCCTTTTCGGTGGCGAAAGGGGAAGTGTTGGGGTTGCTGGGTCCCAACGGCGCCGGCAAGACCACGGCCATGCGTATCCTGACCTGTTTCCTGCCGGCCAGCTCGGGCACCGCCACGGTGGCCGGGTTCGACATCTTCGAGGACTCCCTCGAGGTGCGCCGCCGGCTCGGCTACCTGCCCGAGACCCCACCCCTCTACCCCGAGATGACGGTGAAATCCTACCTGAAGTTCATCGCCGACATCCGCGAAGTGCCCGCGAAAATGCAGCGAGAACGCATCGACAAAGTGGTCGTGCGTACCGCCCTCGGTGACCACCTCGACCGGGTCATCGGTACCCTCTCGAAGGGTTTTCGGCAACGGGTAGGCCTGGCGCAGGCCTTGCTGCACGATCCCGAGGTGCTGATCCTCGACGAGCCCACCGTCGGGCTCGATCCCAACCAGATCATCGAGATTCGCGGCCTGATCCAGGATCTCGCCGCCGATCACACGGTGATTCTGTCGACGCATATCCTGCCCGAGGTCAGCATGACCTGCAAACGTGTCGTGATCATCAACGAAGGCCGAATCGTCGCTGTCGATACGGTCGAAAACCTCGAAGGGAAGAGCGGCCAGGCCACCCGCTACAAAATCGGGCTCAAACCGGCCAGCCTTGACTGGAAGAGCGCCGTCGAGAGCGTCCCCGGAACACGCGTCGAACACGAACGGGTGGAGGGCGAGCTGGTGCGCTTCGACCTCTGCCTGCCGCCCGAAGGCGGCTACGAAGGCGTGTTCAAGGCCGTGGTGGCCAAGGGTCACATTTTCACCGAGATCACCCCGGCTCGGGCCTCCCTCGAGGAGGTCTTCCTGCGCCTGACCCGCACCGAGGAAGGCGCTTCCGCCGCCGAAAGGAAGGTGGCCGCATGAAGATCCTCGCCATTCTCCGCAAAGAACTGCAGACCTACTTCTACTCGCCCGCCGCCTACATCGTTTTCGCCTCGTTCCTGCTTGTGGTCGGGTACCTGTTCTGGGTCGTTCTCATCGCCAGCAAAGTCGCCAACCTCGAACCCCTCCTGTACAACGCGGCCTTCATCTTGCTGTTGGCCTCGCCGGTGCTGACCATGCGACTTCTCAGTGAGGAGCGGCGCACCAACACGATCGAACTGCTTTTGACCTCACCGGTCTCGCCCGTTGAGGTCGTTATCGGGAAGTTCCTCGCCTGCTTCGTCCTCTACTTGATCTTGATCGTGTTGACCTTCCAATACCCCGCCATCCTCCATACGTATGCCCAGAATCTCGATTGGGGCCCGATCATCAGCGGGTACATCGGCTTAATCCTGCTGGGGGCCGCCTACATCGCCTTCGGGCTGTTCGCCTCGTCGGTCACCGAAAACCAGGTCATCTCCGCCATGCTCACCTTCGGCGGCCTGTTGCTGTTCTGGATCGTCGGCTGGACCAAAAACGTTCTCGACAACGTCTACGGCGATGCCCTGTCCCGCTTGTCGCTGCTCGAGCGGTTCTCCGAGTTTCTCAAAGGCATGGTCGACTCGGGGAACGTCGTCTTTTTCCTCATCTTCACGATCATCTGGTTGTTCGTCGCGACCAGGGTCCTGGAATCCGACCGCTGGAGATAAGCCATGACCACTACCACACGCATCGATCGTTCCCCTATTGCTCCGCTGCTTCTCCTCTTGGCGGGGTTGACGGCTCTTGTCGCCGCGGCCCTCTGGTATCTCATGTTCCCTAGCAAGGTCACCATCGCCTGGTCTATCTTGGGCGTGGGCGTGGCCCTGTTGGTTCTGGCTTTCATCTTGTCGCCGAGCCTGTTGCGTGACCTGCTCACCAGCCGCAAATCCTGGCTGTGGATCAATGACGTCTTGCTGGTGCTCGGCATCATCGGCATCGGGGTGCTCCTGACCCACATCGCCCACCGGCGCAACTTCCGCTACGACTTTACGCGCGACCAGTTGTTCTCGATTTCCGACAAGACGATCAAGGTCATGCGCGGGCTGAAGAGCGACGTCATGGTGACTGCCTTCTATCCCACCGGCGCGATCGAAACCGGCATGATCAAAGATCTGCTCGAGGAATACAAGCGCCAGAGCGATCGATTTCAGTACAAGATCGTCGATCCCCGCCGGGACCCCGTTACCACCAAGGCAATGAACGTCACCCAAGTCGGGACGGTCATCGTCCAGTGCGAGACCAGCCGCAAAGATATCTTCGAGCATGAGATCTTCATCCGGCCCAACCCCTACCTGGCTAGACAGGAGACCCCCAAATTCCAGGGCGAACAGGCCATCACCTCGGCGATCGTCAATGTCACCAGCGGAGTGCGTCGCAAGATCCAGTTCGTGAAGGGACATGGCGAGCCCGGGCTCACCGTCTTCAACCAGCGGGGCCTGGCCGGTCTGCATCAGTACCTGATCAAAGAAAATTTCGATGCGGGCGAGGTCAGCCTGACCGAGGGGGTGTCGACCGATACCCAAATTCTGGCGATCGTGGCCCCGGAACAAGCCTTCCATCCCGGCGAGATCTCCGTTCTGCGGGAATTCGTCAATACCCGTAAAGGGCATCTCTTCGTGGCGCTCGATCAACGCACGAAATGTCCCGAGTTGCTGAAATTCCTGTCGGATACCTACGGGATCTGGTTCAACGACGAACTCTTGATCAATCCTCAAGCCGCGATGCAAAGCCCGACCGCGGTGGTTCCCGAATACCAATATCACCGCATCGTCCAAGACCAAATGCAGCGCAATTCCGGGGTTCTGATGGACGGCGTGCGCGGGCTCAATGTCGAAAACAAGGAAAACTGGACGAGCACGCCCTTCCTGCGGTCTTCCGACGGCATCTTCGCCAAACGGAATCTGTTGGCGAATGGCGGGCGGGTGACCCTGGCCTTCGATCCCCAGAACGACGTGCGGGGTCCCTTCACGCTTGGGGTGGCACTCGAGGGGAAGGGAGTCGCCAGCGGCACGCGGGCCGTGCTGTTCGGAGATGCCGATTTCGCCAGCAACGTGCTGCTGCAAGTGCAAGGCAATGGTGATCTGCTGATGAACGCTTTCAACTGGCTCGCTGGCCAGGAAGAAATGATCTCGATCCGGCCCAAGAGCGTCGAGTTCAGCCCCGTCATCCTCGATCAGGATGCGGCCAACCGCATCCTGATCATTTGCGTCGTGGTGGCGCCGCTGCTGGTCCTGCTGATCGGCGGCGGGGTTTGGTGGTCCCGCCGGAGGGTGTAACCATGAAGAAACGTGCCTTCCCTACTATTATCGTTCTGGTGGTATTCTTCCTTCTCTTGTTCTATGCCAACAAGTATGAATCGGAGGACATCCCCGAGCCCGGCAAGGACAAGCCGGTGCAGCTCGCCAAGGTAACCGCCGGGGAGGTCGAGTCTCTCGTGTGGAAATCCGAAGGCCAGCCCGAGATCCGCGTCGAAGGACGGCTGGCGGGAACCGACCGGAAGTTCGCCCTGACCGCTCCCCGGGCCCTGCCAGCCGACGACGACGAGATCAACGGGATCGTCCGCTCGTTCAACGACCTGAAATCGGAGTTCATCATCGCCGCCCAGGCGACCGACACCGCCCTGTACGGGCTGGGGCCCAAGTCGCCGACCCTCACCATCACGACCGCCTCGGGGACTGCCACCTATCGGCTGGGCGACAACGCTCCGGTCGGCGGGTCGGTCTACTTCCAGAAGGACGGCGACCCGGCCGTCTACTTTGTGCCAGCCTTCGTGGCGTCGGCTTTCCGCAAGGGCGTCGATGACCTGCGCACGAAGCGGGTCTTCCCCGACGAGTTCGGCGATGTCGCCACCCTGGCGGTCGAGCTGAACGGCCAGAAGATCGCCCTGGTGCGCGGGAAGGGCCTGGAATGGCAGATCACTTCCCCCCGCAGCCTGCCGGCCGACACCATAGAAGTCTCAGGACTGGTGACCGGGGTGCAGAACCTCAAGACCAACCGCTTCATCGAGGGCGAGCAGGCAGAAAAAGGAGATTTCGGGTTTGCCACCGGGTCTTTTATGGTAACCCTGGAAACCGCTTCGGGTCCCGTCGTTCTGCGAACCGGCCGCACCGAGGGGAGCGAGACCTACGTCAAACGGGACGACGCCCCTGCCATCTATGCGGTCTCGGAGACCAGCCTCGCTCTGCTGCGGAAAGACCTGAACAAGCTGCGCACCAAGGAACTGCCACGGCTCGACGAGACCCGCCTGACCGAGGTCGTGCTGCACCAGGGCACCAGCACTTGGCGCCTCACACCAGCCAGCGATACCTGGATGTGCGGTGAGATCAAGGTCGAGACCTCGAAGGTGCGGGGGCTTGGGTTGGCCTACCTGAGCAACCACGTCAAGACCTTCCTGCCAGGCAGCGCCCGGGCCGACGAAGGGCTGAAGAACCTCGCCGACTGCCCCTGGATGGAGCTGCAGACGGGAGAGGAGTCGCGCAAGGTCTATTTCGGCAAGGGAAACGGCACCGAGATCTCGATCATGCTTGAGGGAGAAGACGAGGTCTACCAGGTTCCCGTACAGACCTATGACACGTTCAAGAGCCTGGTCGATCTGGTGGCGGCACCGCCGCCCCCGCCCCCGCCGCCCCCGCCGCCCGCGGCTTCCGCGCCCGCCGCGGCGGATGTCTCCCCGGCGACGGCGTCGACCGATTCCGCGACACCGGGAGCTACCGCGCCAACCGACCTGCTGGCGTCGTCGGTGCCGCCCGTCCCAACTCCGGCGTCAGCCGCAGACGCTTTGTCCGCCACGGTCGGGAGTGGTTCGACCACCACCCCCTGACCACGAACCGTCTCCTCCTCTATCCGCCACCCCCTGGTCGGCCACCGTCCGGCCCGCCGGGGGGTGGCTGCTGTCGGGGCGGAGCCATTCTCGGTGCGCCGAAAAACCATGAAGATCGGCTCGGGCAGCCGATTTGGGGAGTCATCCATGGCCGTAGGGTCTCACCGTGGTCCGAATGACCGCCCAAGCCCGGTCGCCGGATAGGAGGTCGGGTAACCCAGCCGCGGCGCCAGGAGGCGGCTCGTCTGGGTCCCGGGCCGGGAGAGGAGGGGGGAAGGTCCCGCTGGGAGAGAATGAAGGCTGGATGACGGAGCAACCATCAAGTGTTGACCGAACATGGCTGGGTCGGGGGGCGCCTGGGCGTGATTTTTCCCGGGGCCTGGGGTATACTGCCACACAAACACATCGGCCGTCAGGGAAAGGAGTCCACCATGGATCCGCACCGCTTTGCCGCGCGCGTCGAGCACCTCGCCCCCTCCTCCATCCGGAAGATGATGGGGATCGCCCACCGTCTCACCCAGGAGGGAAAGACCGTCTACCAGATGAACATCGGGCAGCCTGACATTGCCTGCCACCCCAGCTTTGCCGAGGGACTGGCCATGAAAGCCCAGACCGGGCACATTGGCTATTCCCCCTTCATCGGCGAGACGGGCTTGCGCGAAACCTTCGCCCGGTACCTCAACCAGCATTTCGACAACCGCGGCGTCAAGCACCTGGTCGTCGAAAAGGACAACGTCCACGTCACGGTGGGGGCTTCCCTGGCCCTGGTCAACACCTTCCTCGCCCTCATCAACCCGGGCGACGAGGTGCTGTGCATCGAGCCGTATTTCCAGCCCTATTTCGGTTTTCTGGCGGTGGCGGGTGGGGTGCTGAAGACGATCCCCACTTTTGCCGAGCAGGGGTTCGTGCTGCCCCCCGACGAGGAGATCGAAGCGCGCATCACCCCGCGCACCCGCGCCATCCTGTTCAACAGCCCCTGCAACCCGTCCGGGCGCATCTTCTCGGAAGAAGAGGTGACTCGCCTGGCCCGGATCGCCTTGCGGCACAACCTCTACCTCATCGGCGACGAGGTCTATCGCGAGATGATCCTGGGCGAGCGCGAGGCCTTCAGCCTGCTGCAAGTCCAGCTCGAACCCGAGCTGATGGAACAGTACAAGAACTCGATCGTGGTCATCGACTCGGCGAGCAAGATTTTCTCGCTGTGCGGCGCCCGGATTGGCTTCATGGTGGGGCGGGCCCCGTTGGTCGAGGCGGTGGCCCGCGCCACGGCGCACACCGTGGCCAGCGTCTCTGATATTCTGCAGTTCGGGGTGGCCCACGCCTACGAGCGGATCCTGTCCGACCCCGGCTTCGTGCGCGATCTGCGGCGGACCTACCGTGAGCGGCTCGACGCCGCCATGGAAGCCCTCGCCGAGCATCTACCCGGGGTGGTCGCCCCGCGACCCGAGGGGGCGTTCTACCTGATGATCCAGTTCCCGGAAATCCCCGATGCCGAAGAATACGCGATGTTCCTGCTCGAGCGGTTCAACCTGGGCGGCGAGACGGTCGCGGTCACGCCGGCCGAAAGCTTCTACCAGACCCCGGGCCGCGGGCGGAACGAGATCCGGCTGGCGCTGGTGTTGACCCCCGAGAAGATCCGGCGCAGCATCGCCATCATGGGCGAGGCCTACAAGGCATTCAAGGTCTTCCAGGGCCTGCAGGGGAAGGCTTCGCTGCGATGAGGGAACGGCTTCGTCCGATCGCCGCTACCCCCGCGAGCTAAGGCTTCTTGCCATGTGTGGACGGTTCACGCTGACCGCCTCCCGACGGGCTCTGCTCGACGCTTTCCCGCTGGTCGAGGACGCGCCCGAACCGGCGCCCCGCTACAACGTCTGCCCGACCCAGCCGGTGCTCGGCCTGGTCGAGGATGCCCAGGGCCGGCCCCAGTGGCGCCTGCTGCGCTGGGGGCTGGTTCCCGCCTGGGCCAAAGAGGGTGGGAAAGGGCCGCCCCTAATCAACGCGCGGGCCGAGACGGCCGATCGCCGGCCGGCCTTCCGGGGGCCCTTCCGGCGTCGGCGGTGTCTGGTGCCCGCGGACGGGTTCTACGAATGGCAAGCCGTGGCCGGTGGGCCCAAGCAGCCCTGGTTCTTCCGGTTGCGGGCCGAGCGTGCCGCCGAAGAGCCTGGCGGCTCGGCGGCGCCGCAGGGCGCGAAGAGCCCCTTGCCCCCCGCCAACCCTCAGAAAGAGGCCCCGGGGCGGGAGGTGTCGCAAGGGCTGCTGTTTCCCGAACCCGGGCGGGCGAACGGGGCGGCGGCCACGCCGCGGGTCGGGGTGCTGCCGCCGCTGTCGCCCGCGCCCGGGGTGGGGGTTGGGTCGGTCATCGCGCCAACCGGCGGGCCAGGGATCGAAGCGGCGTCCCGGCCGAGGCCCGCCCCCGGGGCGGTCTTCGCCCTGGC
>CALLCO010000319.1 GCA_937998695.1 Candidatus Ozemibacteraceae bacterium | reverse complement strand
GGGAAACGGTTGCAACACGGCGGTAAAACTCCTGCGCTGTCAGTCGTTCGGCGCAGGCGTCGATGACCGCCGTCTCGAACCCCGCCTCGATCAGAACCGCGGCGGCGTAGCCCATGAAAAACGGGAAGGGCATGTACCGCGTGCCGTGACGCTCAAAGTGGGGCCAGCGAGAACCCGCCCGAACGAAATAGTACCCGGCTTTTGCCCATGGGGGATTGACCAGCAGAATCCGCACGACAAACTCCTTTCGATTCAGCGGCGCTCGACAAGCCCTCTGTAGATATCTCTCAGCAGTTCGTCGATATCATACTGGATTTTCCAGGAGGGGTAATGGGCCTGAAACCGGCGGACGTCGCTCACGTACCAAATGTGATCACCAATTCGGTTACTATCCACATATTCGGTGATCATTTTATTCCCGGTGATCGCTTCGCATTTTTCAATCGCTTCGGCCATGGAGCAGTGGCTGTGTCGTGAGCCACCTATGTTGTAGACCTCACCACAGCGGGGCTTCTGGGTGAACTGCCAGAACGCCTCCACGAGATCGCGGCTATGGATGTTGTCACGTACCTGCTTGCCCTTGTAGCCGAATATCTTGTAGGGCGTCTTGGTGATCGCGCATTTCATCAGGTAGGCCAGGAATCCATGGAGTTGGGTTCCAGAATGGCCGGGCCCCGTCAGGCAGCCACCACGAAAACAGACTGTATGCATCTGAAAGTAGCGGCCATATTCCTGCACCAACACGTCTGCCGCGATCTTCGAAGCGCCGAAAAGGCTGTGCAGGCTCTGGTCGATCGACATCGATTCGTCGATCCCGTACCGGAAAAAGGGGTGAGCCTCGGCGACTTCCCACCGCGTCTCTTTCTCGACGAGCGGAAGTCGGTTCGGCGTATCGCCGTATACCTTGTTCGTCGAAGTGAAGATGAACGGCGCCGCCGGAGCGGTTTGGCGGGTCAGCTCAAGCAGGTTCAACGTGCCATTGCCATTCACGGTAAAATCAACGTGGGGCGCTTTAGCCGCCCAATCGTGGGAAGGCTGCGCCGCGCAGTGGATGATGAGGGCAAGGTCCGAGCCAGCCTCGCGAAATACGTTGCCAAGAGCCGAAACATCGCGGATGTCGATCTCGAAATGCCGGTAGTTCTGCAAGGATTTTTCGAGGGCGAGGCGCATCCAACGTGTCGATGCTTCCTCGCCAAAGAACTCTTTCCGCATGTCGTTATCGATGCCGAAGATGGCATACCCTTTGCTGTGGAAAAAGCGACTAGCCTCGGCTCCGATCAAACCTGCCGAACCCGTAATGATAGCGATCTTCATGGTTCCTCCCCGGGGGAGCCTCCGCAAATCATAGGACCTTGATCAGGTCGTCATACTGGCCTTCGATCCAGGAGGCGATCTCGGTCACGATGGTGCGCATGTTGCGTTTTGGCTCCCAGCGGAATGTGCGGCGGACGAGGGAGGTGTCGGTCACGTAGTAGGGAACATCCCCGGTTCTCGTCTCGGGCACGGATTCCAATGGGACCCGGTTGCCAGTAACTGCTTGACAGAGTGTGGTCAGCTCAGCCAAAGAAAATGAGTTGGGGTGCCCCCCGCCCACGTTGAAACAGGTCCCGGTCGCCTGATCGATGTTGGCAAGCTGCAGGAGGAGAAGATCGGCCAGATCGTCGACATGGATCGCATCGCGGACCTGCAAGCCTTGGCCGCCGAAGCCAATCATCTTCAACGGCCGTTTGAAGATGTGGTGGGCAACCCACAAGGCCACGACACCCTGGTCGACCTTGCCCATCTGCCACGGTCCGGTGATGATGCCACAGCGGTCGATGACCGCCTTTAAGTTATACGTCTCGATATATTCCTGGATGAGAAGCTCGCTGGCAAGCTTGCTGGCCCCGTAGAGGGTTCGGGGACCGTCCAGCGGAAATTCTTCGGTGATGCCCTCCGGGGTAAGTCCACGGGGGAGAGGGCTCCCCAGGACGAATCGGCTGGCCGTCCGCTGGATGGGGACGCTCAGGAGATGGCGGACGGGATAGACACGACTGGTAGAAAGGAATATAAGCCGGGCGTTTTTGCGGCGGGCGAGTTCGAGGATATGGAAGGTGCCGAAAAGGTTCGTTTGGATGACATAGGAAGGGTCTCCAGTACTTCCAGCCAAAACGGAAGGTTCGGCCGAGCAGTCAATGATCAGATCGAGGTCGCCGTAACACGCACAATCTTCGGCAATGCGGATGTCGCCATGTACGAAAGAGACCCCCGCCTCGCGAAGTCGCTGAAGAGTCAGCTCACTACCACGGCGATGGAGATTGTCGAACGCTTGCACATTCCCGTCGGGAAAACACTTTTTCAGATGAATAGCGAGATTCGACCCGACGAACCCTGCCCCTCCGACCACGAGCGCATTACAAAACATCTGGCGTTCAACCCTTCCTTGTGTCAAGGCGGTCGTCTCCCGTGACCGACTCTACCATGCCGATGTAGAAGAAGCAAGTGCCGGAAGCGTGTCTCAGCGATAAAGAACGGCTTGGACTTGATGGAAGTGATGTCCATGGTTCCCGGCATTTTTCGTTGGATCTCATGACGGGCGATTTTTTTGAATGAGTACCCCTGGAATGCAGACATGGAGGGCCACCCCGTACTATCATGAGGTCGATGACTTAGCGAAAGGTAGGAAGTGGCCCCCATGAATTTTCCCTGGATGCCCTTCTCTCTTGCAAAAATTCTTCGGACCCTGGGGAAGAAGCTATCTCGCCGCAGTTCCGGAACTTTCGCCTGATTTCGGCATCATGCTGGGCCATGGAAGAACCGATCTGACGGCCCTGGCCGGCTTCTCCAGGCAACCGGTTCCCCGGGTCGGCGACATGCGGGCCCTGCCGCCCCCTTCCGACGGCGTTCCCTTCGACGCGGTCACCTGCGTCGGTAACACCCTGGTCCATCTGGCCGATCGGACCGAAATCACCGGATTCTTCCGACAGGCGTTGGCCCGTCTGCGGCCGGGCGGGGTGCTGGTCGTTCAGGTCATCTGCTACGATCGCATCCTGCGACTTCGCCCCCACGGGTTGCCCACCATCGAAACGAAGGCGCTGACCTTCGAGCGACAGTATGCCTACCCTCCCGACGAGGCGCACATCCGCTTCCAGACTCGTCTACGGGTGAAGGCGACGGGCGACCTTCTCGAGAACACCGTGCTCCTCTACCCGGCCACCCGCGCGGAGCTGCTCGCCGCCCTGCGCGAGGCCGGGTTCGTCCGCCTCGCCACCTACGCCGGTCCGGGAGCGCCCCGCTGGCAGCCCAGCTCCTAGGCGCTCTACCTGAAAGCCTTTCGTCCCCGCCGAGCCCCGCCCCAATAGGCCACCAAGAAGGCATTTCCAAGACCCCTGCGCTTCCCTTCTTCCCCCTGTGATAATCTTGACGGGAAGTGGCCCGTAGCGTAGAGTCAATTTCGCCACGCATGATCAAGATCGGACAAATCGTCGGGCGGCACTACAAGATCCTCGCCCAGCTCGGGGCGGGGGGCATGGGGATGGTCTTCCGGGCCCTCGATCAGAACCTGGGCCGGGAAGTCGCCATCAAATTCTTGCTGGAAGACGTTTCCCACAACCAAGATCTGGCCCAGCGCTTCCTGAACGAAGGCCGGATCCTCGCCACCATCAACCATCCCGCCGTCGTCACGGTCTACGCCTCCGACCGCGACCCCGAACTGAACGCTTCCTTCCTGGTCATGGAGTTCTTCGACGGCGTCAGCATCGACAAGCGCCGGGACGACTACCGCCAGGACCCCCTCACCCTCCTGCGGCATTTCATCGAGCTGTGCGACGGCATCCATGCCTGTCACCAGAAGGGCATCATCCACCGCGACATCAAACCCGGCAACGTGCTGGTCAACCGCGAAGGGAAGATCCGCATTGTCGACTTCGGCATCGCCAAGGCGGCGCAGAAACAGACCCGAACCGGCATCGCGATCGGCACCCCGCACTACATGTCGCCCGAACAATGTCTAGGAAAATCGGAGATCTCGCCGAAGGCCGACATTTACTCGATCGGCATCATGCTCTGGGAATTCCTGACCGGAGCCCTTCCCTTCGACGTCGGGACGGCCGCCGACGACCCTGCCCTGGCCATCGCCCTGATGCACCTCAACGACCAGCCGCCCCTCGACAAGCTCGAGGTCAGCCCCGTCGGCGCCCACCTGCGCGACCTGCTGGGGCGCATGCTCGCCAAGAAACCCGAGGACCGCCCCGACCTGCCCACCATCATCGAGCACCTGAAGACCGAAGTGCGGCTCCTCGAAACCGGCGGTCGCACGGGAGCCGCCGTCGGCGACCCGTTCCAGATCGGCGGGGTCATCAACGAGATTTACGAGATCGAATGCCTGTTAGGGGAAGGGGCCATGGGCCGCGCCTACAAGGTGCGCGACCGCGCCCTCAACCGCACGGTCGCCATCAAGGTGCTCAACGAGGAGGCATGCCGCGACCCCGGCCTCGTCGAGCGGTTCATCCGCGAAGGCCAGTTACTCGCCACGGTCGGTCATCCCAACGTGGTGGGCATCTTCGCTTCGTCGATCGAGAAGAGCACGGGCCGCCCTTTCCTCGTCATGGAGTACATCGACGGGGTCACGCTCGCCACCCTCAAGCCCAGCCTGCTGAAGGCTCCTCTCAACACCGTCCCGCTGATGCTGCAACTGGCCGAGGGCATCGCCGCCTGCCACGCCCGCGGCATCATCCATCGCGATCTCAAGCCGGCCAACCTCTACATCACCCGTGATGGTCTTCTGAAGATTCTCGACTTCGGTATCGCCCGCTCCGCCGAAAGCCAGACCAAGACCGGCTTCACCCTGGGCACGCCGGAATACATGTCGCCCGAGCAGTGCCGCGGCGACAAGGCGCTGACCGGGAAATCCGACATCTACTCGATGGGCGTCATCTTCTGGGAACTGCTCTACGGCCAGCCGCCCTTCCTGGCCGAGCCCGGGGCCAATGCCGCGGTGGCGGTCGCTGCCAAGCACATCGAGGCTACTCTGCCCGCCCACGTGCTCATTCCCGATCAGGCGGTCGCCCCGTTGCTGCCCATCGTGCGCCGGATGCTCGACAAGAGCCCCGAGGCGCGTCCGAGCCCCGAAGAACTGATCGCCGCCCTCGAACAGTTCCAGTTGTCGCAACCCGCGCCGGGGGCGGGGGAAGAGGCCACCCCGCGGAAGATCGCCAAAAGCAGGCGCACCGCCCCCCTGCGCACTTTATTCGACGAGCGGCCCGCCTCACGCTCCTGGCTGGTGGTCCTCGCCGTCGTGGCACTGGTCAGTGCGGGCGTAGCCGCCTGGTTCTTTTTGCGCCCGCCGCGCCCCCCTCCCCCACCCCCCGAACCGGTCGACACCACCGTTCTGTCCATTCCCGCCCTGGAAGCGGAGATCCGGCGCGCCATCGCCCTCAACGAGTTCGAGACGGCGGCCCGCCACCTGCTCAGCCTCGAGCAGGCCACCCGCGGCGGCCCCCTGGCCCAGGCCTT
>CALLCO010000318.1 GCA_937998695.1 Candidatus Ozemibacteraceae bacterium | reverse complement strand
GCCTGCGCGCCGGCGTGCAGGCCACGGGCGAACAGTTAGCCGCCTGGTTCCCGCGGCAGGGCGATGATCGTAACGAGTTGTCCGACACGATCAGCTTCGGAGAGCGATAATGGCCGCCCGCGACAGGCGACGGGTGCATCTCGGCCTCGAGGTTCCCGGGGCGTGCGGGGAGGTCCGGGGCGATGCCTCGCCCTCCCCCGTGGCAGTTGCCACCCGCCCCGCTCCAGGGGGCGGCGAGTGGGCGGCGAGGCCGGCCATGGTGGTCACGCCGGTTCAACTCCGGAGATGGCTGCTTCTGTTCGTCGTTTCGCTGGTGTTCTGCGGCTGGGCCCCCCTGCCGGAAGACCTGGCGAGCCGTCTGGGCTGCTCGCCGGGCCGGCCCGCCGCGGCGCGCTACGACGCCAAAGAGGTGTGGAAACGGCTGCGCCTGGCACGCTTCAACCTGCCTTTTCCGGACGACCCGCAGGCCAACGATCTGGCGGGGGTTATTTCCTCCGAGGAGCTTGGCACCCTGCGGCAGATCCTGCTCGGTCTCGAGAAGCGCACGGGCGTGGAGGTGACCGTGGTCACTGTCAAGAGCGCCGCGGCGCACGGGGCGAAGAACCCCCAGGAACTGGCCGAGGACTTTCTGTACATCTGGGGAACCGGCAACCCCAAGACCCGCGACGGGATCCTGCTGCTGATCAGCCGTGATGACTCCCGCGCCGTGCTGGCCTTTGGCGACGGCTGGAAACGGCCGCGAGCCGATGAAGTGCGAAAAGCGGTCGATCGGGCCGTGGGCCAACACGTGCGGAGCGGACGGTATGCCGTGGCCGCCCTGGCCGGCGCCCGGGAGATCGCATTCGAGATCGAACGGCCGGTGCCCCTCAGCAAACGGCCCTGGTTCAAGCCGGCGGTAACCGCCGCGGTGGTGGCCTTTCTCCTCGCGGTCGGCCATTCCCTTGCCACTACGGGCGAGGGAGGGTGGGGACATCTGGTCGTGCATGCCTTCGTACAAGTCCTGATGCTCCTGCTCGCCATCCTGGCCGCCAGCTCGCGCCGCCGCCGCCATCGCTGGTTCGGCGGCAGTTCGGGGTCCTGGGGCGGCGGATACGATTCCGGCTCCTCCGGCGGGTGGTCGGGATCCGGCCGCGGCGGCTCCTGGGGCAACTGGTGAGGCACTTCCGGTCGTGAGACTCCTCCCGTTCCTCCTGCCAGGACAGGGATGACCTGTTGTCCTGGTCATGACTATCATATCCCCCGCGTCAGAGGCTGTTGCATGAATGCCGAAATCGACCTTAACTTCCTGTACGGTCCACCAGCAAACACGCTCTGGGACAAGGGCGTTGTATTCCGGAAGCCCGAAAGACGGACTCATGCAACAGGCTCATCGGTTCTGATGAAAACGATCTTCTGCCATTTTGTCCCACCGCAGGGATATGTCTCCCCCGTCGTTTCGCGGCTGTTTCTCGCCTGGGAATCCAGCGGTTGTCAGAGGGACGGTCGCGAGCCGAGAGGTTCCCGAGGGCCCGACAGGGAAGGTGGATCATTTAGGCCGTGAGGCGGATTCCCGGATTGCCATGAGCGTGCATGGGTCAGGGGCGGGGCGGGTGGCGGCGGCGGTCAAGGCGACCCTGGCCGGGCTCGATCCGGCGGCGATCGGCGCGATGCTGGTCCGTCATTATCGGGAATGGCGACTGCTGGACGGAGCCGGCCGGTGGGCGACTGCCGGTCTGGCGACCGTCGCTGACCGCCTGCTGCCGGTCGGTCTCGACCGGTTTGCCCTCGAGCGGTTCGTCGACGAGGTGGCCGGCCTGGCGGCCTCCAATCCGTATCTGGCGGCCTTCCTCGATCGGTCGGTCGGTGGTGGGGGCGAGGCCGAGAAACCTGGGGAAGGGCTGCCCCCCGTGGACCAGCCACCCTCGGGGAGTGTGGGGGAAGCATCTCCCCCAAGGAAATCGGTATCCACGAAGTCAGGTGACCGGGCCCTCCCAGAGGTACGTCAGCCGAAGGCTCGGGAAGACCCGGGGCCTCGATCCTTTGACGGTGCTCCGGCGGGTGAGGGCAACCGCTTTCCCGTGCTGGCGGCCCGGATGGCCACGGAAGGGGCTCGGGTGCTGCCTGACGTGGTGACCTTCGCTTGGGCGCTCGAAGCCCTGACGCGGCTGCTGGCCGAGGACTGGCGGTTCCTGGAATTCACCCTGGCGCACTGGCGGCAGGGCCGGCGGTTCGTCTGGGGCAGCAAGAATTTCCGGCCGTTCGACCACGTCAAACTGGTGTCGATCGAGCACCTGAACTCCCGCTTCGTCGAGTGTCACCGGCTGGGCGTGGTGCCGCCCGGATTCATGCGGGTACTGCTTCCTCTCAACATCTTAGAGGCCGTCACCTGGGACATCGTGGAGGGCTACCCCGGCAACGCCCGGGCCGGCCTGACCCTGGCCCGGTTCCCGCCCGGCGCGGCGCGGGAGAACACCGCCACCGGCGAGGGGCCGAGCCTCTGGTCTCCCGACCGGCGGGCCATCTGGGTGCGGATGGCCTTGCCGAAGGCCTGGGCAGATTTGTACAGTTCCTGGAATCTTGCTTTTGTCAGCCAGTATGACCCTTTCCCCTACGTCATGTGCAAGTTGCTGGTGCCGAGCGTGCTGGGCTACGCCGCCCAGCCCGCCGCCTATATCTATTACCGGTGTCTGGCGATCCATGCGCTGATGAACTACGCCTATCTCGGCGATCGTGATCCAGAGCGGCCGCGAATTACCGACCTGGTCTGGCGCGATCACCGGCTCACCCGGGCTTGGAGTCGCCATAACCGGGAGTGCGCCCGGCACTACGAACGGCTCGTGGCCGGCGCAGGCGGGAAGTTCAGCCCCGACGCCCCCGTGCCAGTGAATGACCGTTGACCACTCGCCCTGGCCATTTGCAGCGCCGCGGAATTCCCGGTAAGATGCCATGACCCCTGATGAAGGGTTGAATGATAGATGTGTGAATTTTGTACGAAGCATGGCGAGGGCGGCAAATGGTATGAGAACGCCCGCAACTACACCGAAGAGGTGTTTCGCGAAGTCTCTTCGGAAGAGAAATTCGGCGCCTTCCTGCGCGACTTTCCGGGAATCCTGCGGGAGAGCCTGCCCCGCGCCATGGCCTGGCGGCGCCGCTATCCGAAGATCTACCGCTTCCTGGCCTGGCCGCTGGCCACCCGGTATTTCCAGAGCGCCCATTTCGGGCAGATCGTTCCGCTGGAAGATGTCGAACGCATCCTGGAACGGTTCACCATGGTGGTGCGCCTGCCCTGCATCTGCCGCCGTGTGACCACCGGCAAGGAACTGCGCTATTGCCTCGGCATCGGCATGGACTTGACCCACGTGCTGCGCGAGGCGCCCGACTTCCGGGAGTTCGACCGGATCTCCCCCGCCGAGGCGACCGCTCTGGTGCGGCATCTCGACCGCGAGGGATGCGTGCACAGTGTCTGGACCTTCGGCACTCCGTACATCGGGGCGGTCTGCAATTGCGACCGCGACTGCATGGCTTGGCGGGTGCAGTTCAAAGAGCAGGCGGTCAAGGTGATGTGGAAGGCCGAATACGTGGCGACCGTCGATCGCGATCGCTGCATCGGGTGCCGGGCCTGCCTGCGCCGCTGCTTCTACGATGCCCTGACCTTTGACCGGGCCGCCGGCAAGGTGGTGATCACCCCCCAGAAATGCGTCGGATGCGGGGTCTGCCGGGCCGTCTGTCCCAAGCAGGCCATCTCGCTCCACGACCGGCGCGGTCTCGCCGAAGTCGCCGAGGACTGGTAACTTCCGTATCGGCCAGCCGGCGGTGATTCCAGCCCCTTCAGGGCGACGGAGACGTGCCTTTCCGCGGAGTACCGGTTGCAACGCCGGACATTTCGAGAGAGAATAAACGTGGGGTACCCCGGGCCTGGCCAAAAGTCTGGGCGGGGTTCCGAGCGCAGATGGGCCGACCCGTCTCGCCAGAAGAAGGGGACCTGATGCGGCAGCGAGGCCCTAGCCAATTGGTCGGAGCGAGGAGATCGTTGGTCCTCGTTCTGCTCGTTTTCTGTACCCTGGCGGCCTTGTCGTCGGCCGCCCCTGACCAATGGGAGCCGAACGATTCCCTCGAGAAAGCCAGCCCTGGAGCATCCGGGGTACCCATTGTGGGAACGATCTTTCCTGTGGGAGATCACGATTTTTATCGGATTCCCGTCCCCGGCGGTGGCATACCGATCGCCGTCGAGGTGACCGCCGACGAGGTGGCTTCCAACATCAATCCCCGCATCGTCGGGTACGGGGCAAGTGGGCAGACGCTGTTCAGCCATGAGGTTCCTCCCGGGCAACCGCTTCTCTACCGATCCTGGATCGGCGACCCCGGGAGCCTGACCATCCTTTTTCACGACGGGCCACATGGCATCGGTGAGGCGGGGTATGGCTATCAATACAACAATCAGGAAGCCTCCGCCCCCTACCGCCTGACCGTTACGGTGACTCCCATGCCTGACGCGCATGAACCAAATGGTTCGGCAGCATCGGCCAGCCGGATCGACCTGAACCGCGAATTCCGGGGCCGCATCTTCCCCACGGGCGACGAGGATTGGTACCGCTTCACGATTCCCCCAGGCCGGCGTGGGTGGGTGACGATCCGCGTCGATCATCCTTCCGACATGATGGCTCTCCATTTGTTGTTACAAGATGAGGAGGGTCGCGATCTCGAAAGTGCTGATCACCCCCGGGGAGAGCCCGGGGCAGTGATGGCGGCGGTTTCCTCTGGTACCTACTTCCTCCGCGTCATCGATGGTGGGCGCGGCAAGGGTGAACAGGGCTACGGTCATCACTACAACAACGTCTGTTCCCCGCTCGAGTATCGCGGCTTCGTCCGCTTCGAGGAGGTGTCCGATCCCGGCGAGCCCAACGACGGCATTGCCTCGGCGACGCCGCTGGCCTTGGGCGAACGAGCCGTGGCGCATCTCTTTCCCATCGGCGACAACGACTGGTACACCTTCGAACTGCCCACCCCCGGATGGGGCCGGGTGAACATCGAGTGTGATGCCTCCCTGGGCCCGATCTGCCCCCGGCTACGCCTGTTCAACCCGCAGCAACAGGAAATCGGGGCGACTATGGGGCCCGAAAGCAACGTGGTCCGGCTGGGGGCGTCGGTCAAGGAAGCCGGCCGCTACTGGATCGAAGTGATCGACGGGGGGGCGGGCAGCGGGGAACAGGGATACGGCCATCACTACAACAATCGGGCGGGCCCTTATTCCCTTCGGGTGACCTATACGCCCGTCATCACCCCGCCGTCACCCCATGCGAGCATCGAACAGGCGTTCCCGGTGCCGCTGGGTCACCCGGTGGCCGATACCATTTTCCCCAAGGGGGATATCGACCATTTCCGGGTTGAGGTGCCAGGCAGCGGGCCGACCACCATCGAGTTCGAGATCCCCGATCTGGCCGAGCCTCTCTCTCCGTACGTCGACATCATGAACGCGAAGGGCAGCTCTTTCGCGACCTTCGAGGCGCCGGTCGGCAACCCCTTGATCGGACGCCTCACGGTGCAGGCCCCGGCCTCGTTCGTGTTTCGGGTCATGGATGGCGCCCGCGGGTACAATGAACATGGCTATGGGCATGAATACCACAACGCCGAGTCGATGCTGCCCTACCATCTGACCGTGCGGGTGGTGGAACCCTGGCCGGAAACGACAGCCACGGCGGGGCTGCCGGTGTTCGACCACGCGGCGGCTACGCAGGCTCGTGCGGTGAGCCTGCCGGCGAGTTTTTCTTTTCATCTGTACCCCCAGAATGATCGCGAATGGGTCGATCTGGGCGACATTGGGCCAGGACTGCTCGAGCTCGATCTGACCGCCCTTGATGGGAAGACCGATCCGATCATCGAGGTCCGGAAGGCCGCGCAGGGGGCGACCACCCCGCCCCTGGCCGTCTGCAACCACTCGACCGGCCCACGGGAAGCGGCCCGGGTGGTGCTGCCCCGCCGTGAACGGTACCTCGCCGTGGTGCGGGCCGATGGCGACCGGGCCTCGTCCGCGCCGTTGCAGGCGGTGTTTCGTCTGCATGTCTTTGCCGGGCCGGGGGGACACGGGGAAGTGGCGGCTGGGGTGGCCGAGGGAGCTAGAACGGAAGACCAGGACTGGCTGGCGAAGGCCGATCCGGGCTGGCGGCCGTCAGGCGTTGCTCCGGCGCAGGGGCCGGTGGTCGACGTATCGACGTTGCTGTCTTCCCCTCTCTTTCCGTCAGGGGCGTGGGCCTCCTATCTCGTGGATGTTCCCGGCCCCGGGCTCCTGGGCCTGGAAGGCGGCACCCCCGACCAGCTCGATCTGGCGCTGACCTGGCATGAGAACATCGCCTCCCCGAGCCGAGTGCTCTGCCTGACCGGCGGACGTCGGGATTACGACCTGTTCGCTGTCCCCAACGAGCATCTGGTTGCGACGCGCCTGCAGGAGGATTCCCGCCTCTGGCTGCGGTCGTGCCTGCACCTCGGGATCCAGCCCTATGGTGAGTTCCCGCCCCCGGTCGGGGCCACCTGGTCGGCGCGGCTGACCGTTCCCACCGCGACCCGCGACGGCCGGCTGATCGTCCGGGGATTCTCGCTGGGCGGCCATTCGCTGAAAGTCAAGGTGAACGGGGAAGCGGTGACCGGGCATCAGCTGCGATCCTGGGAGGAATGGAGCGACTGGGTGTGGCCGGTGGCCGATCTGTCCGCCGGCGCCGACCTGCTGGTCGAGCTCGAAACCGCCGGAAACGCCCTGCTGGCCGCCGTCGATTTCGAAGCCTGGACCGGCACCCAGACTATCCGCCAGCCGGTGCTGACGACGCCGGCGGTCTCCTGGGTGGCTTCGCAGGCCGCCCGGTTCGACACCATCATCGTCGAGGGGATCACCCATCCGTGTCAGTTCTTCCTTGACCGGCCGGAAACGCACCGGGCGTTGCAAGCGCTGGTCGAGCAGGGCAAACGGGTGGTCGTGGTCTGTCCCCAGTTCTTCACGTTCGCGCTGAACGCGGTCGAGCGGGGAGGGTGGATCGCCTCCGCCGCCCCGGCATGGTCCGGGCTGCCAGCGCTGATCGACGGGGAATACGAAATCGGCGGGTCGCAGGGGGCCTATACCGGGGCACCGCCCCCCCAGGCGGTGGTGTTCGGCTTGCCCGGCAGCTGGCCGGCGGTGGTCGATCGCCTCATCCTGCAAACGGCGAGCCCCGACCCGGCGGCGCAGGTTCGCACGTTCCGGGTCGAAGTGGCGATGGACGGGCCGGACGGGCCGTTCCTGCCGGTGGGCGAGTTCGACGTCGTCGCCGGACGCCGGATGACCGAGGCTCGCTTCCCGCCCGTGGCGGCCAGGTTCATTCGTCTGACCGTGCTGTCCAGCGGCAACAACCAGGCGGTCTGGCTAGGCGACTGCGAGTTCTACGGCCCCGACACGCCGGCCGGGTGGTTCGGGGTCTTCCACCAGTCGCAATGGCGGAACGACACCGTGCAGGCGGTCAGCGACGCCGATCCGCTGGTGTCGGGGCGGGCTCGGGGCAACCCCAACGGGTGGCCGGCCTCCGAGAACAACGGGTGTTGGGTGGGGTGGCGGGAGGCTGGATACACGGCCGCCTACGTCGATTCGGCCGATCCCGAACAACTAGGCATTACTCTCCGACGGAGGGTGGGCCGGGGAACCCTGATCCTGGAAACGCAGGTGCTGGGGTATCGAGACAACGTCCGGCCCGCCGCCTGGAAGATCGCCAATCTGCTCGATGTCCCCCTCGGCCAGGTGCAGTCGCTGCGCGGAGGTGGGTGGTTCCGGGCTGCTTCGGCCGGCCGGTATCGGTTGACGGTGCGGTCGGCGGCCGAGGGCCGGTGGGCGTCGGCTCCCTTCGTTCTGCGGCCGACCTTCTGGCCAGCCACCTCCACGGCCGAACCCAACGAGACGCCCGGCACGGCGATGCCGCTGCCGGCGGGCGATGCGGTCGACGGGGAGCTGTTCCCGGCGGGCGATCGTGACTGGTGGCGGGTGGGGATCGACCGGCCCGCGCGTCTCGGGCTGTGGCTGGAACCCCTGACCTATTCCCTCAACCCCTCGCTCCAGGTGCTGGCGCAGGGGTGGGACGGAGTTCCGTCGCGTTCGATCGACGGCTCGCGCCGGCATGGGTTCGGCGGCCCGGAGGCTGGCCATCACTTGGCCACCACGACGGGGCTCTACGTGCTTGGGGTGGCCGATGCCTTCCCGCCGAACCAGGCGACCACCCCCTACCGGCTGGTCCTGCAGCGGACCCCCCTGCCCGTCCAGCATGAACCGAATGACCGCCCCGGCGATGCCGTGCGCCTGGAAAGCGGGGTTCCCGTGACCGGCGGGGTGTTTCCCGATGGGGATGTCGATTATTTCCTGGTCGAGATGGGGTCTGGCACCCTCGATCTCACCCTGACGGTGGCGGGGGCCGAGGATCTCGACCCACAAGTGCATGTCATTTCCGAGCCTCCCACGCGGGGCGGCCCGGCCCGGATGTTGTACCTGGTGGGGGGGATGGAGGATTTCCACGATCTCCAAGAGCGGATCGGCGTGCTGTTCGAGGTCGACCGGGTGGCCTGGCATGCCTCACGGGCCGCCACCATCTGGGACGACCTCGACGACTACGTGGCGGTCGTCATCGACGGGGTGACCGATCCCGACCAGTTCGATCTGTTTGCGGACTCGGTGCAGGCGAAAATCCAGAAATACGTCGAGGGCGGGGGCCGGGTGCTGTTGACCGCTCCATCCCTGTCGTTCAGCGAGCTGCGCCAGGCGCGGGGCGGGCGGGTCGCCAGCTGCACCGGGCAGTACAACCCCGACTGGAACCCGGGCGGGTTGATCGACGGCCTGATCGTGACAAAAAACAGGCATTACCGGGGCGTGTGTGCCTGGTGCAGCGGCCCGGGCGGGGGGAAAAACCCCCAGGAGATCGTCCTGGTTTTTCCCGACCGGGTGCCCGGGCTGATCGATCGGCTCGTGGTGCATTCGACGTCCCAGTTCCCCGAGGCCCGACCTCGCGATGTGCAGTTCCATGGCTCGACAGTGGGAGAGCAGGGGCCCTTCACGGTGCTGGCCAGCCTGACGCTGCCCGCGGCGGATGGCCCGCACGTGATCCCGATCGCCCCCACAGCCTTGCGGGCCTTGCGCGTGGTCGTCACCTCGAATTACGGGCATGCCAACGAAGTGCAGATCGGTGAGATCGAAGCCCTGACCGCCGCTTCCGAAAAGCGTTGGTTTGGCCTCCGGTTCCAGCAGCTCTGGGGGCATAACCAAGCGGTGCCGGTGGCGACCCCCGCGGCGGGGGGGCCCGACCCGACCGGTGGCCCGTTGCGGGGCCTGCCGTGGCAGGATACCAGCGGCTGGATCGAGGACTGGGAGGCGGCCGGTTTTTCGCCGGTGGTGCTGCACCAGGCTGCTACGACCACCCGGGCGTTGTCGGTCTTCCGGCGGTGGGGCGCGGGCACCCTGGCCGTCGATATGCAGAACCCCGGTGGCAAGGCCCAGGAGGATCTGCTCTGGAAGGTCTTCGCCCTGCTCGACCTGCCGCGCCAGAGGGGGATCGCGGTTAATGGCACCTGCGGCGGGGGGGCCGGATTTCCTGAACGAACCCGGCTGAGCCTGCCCGAGGGAACATACCTGATCCGTGTTTCGGCCGCCGATAAGGTGGGCTCGGTCGGTACGTATTCGCTGGTGGCCACCTATCCTGCCGGTCCTGACCGGTGGCCCTTGCGGCTGACCGGGGTGCAACCCTGGACAGGGCAGATGGGCGTTCACCCCGAGACGACGATCCGGCTGAACTTCACCCGGATGGTCGATGCCGCCTCGTGGCGGGCAGGCGGCGTCGAGGTTCGGGGCGACCAATCCGGAACGGTGCCGTGCCGGGCGACGGCCGAGCCCGACGGCTATGCCTTGGTGGTGCAGCCAAAGCGGCCGTTCGTCGACGGGGAAACCGTGTCGGTGCGCTTCGACCCAGGGTTCGTGCAGGACCGGCGCGGCCAACCGGTGGCCCCGGCCTCGGCCACCACCTTTGTCATCGGGACGACCCGCCGGCAGACCGGCCGGTTGTCCATCGCCCTTGAACGGACGGGCGTCTTGGGGGTGGGTCGCCAGCGCATCCTGGTCAGTGGCCCTTCGGCCGGCCCGCCGCGGCTGGCCGTGGTCTGGGCCGACGGTCGCCGCGAGGAGATCGTCCTGCAGGCGGAAGGCAGCCAGAACTGGCGAGGGGAGCTGGCCATCCCGGCGGGGGCTCCGCAGGGGCCTGCCCGGCTCGAAGCCACCGGGGCGGAGGGGGCCGACGCGGCGCCAGTGCCGTTCACCGTCGATACCGTGCCGCCGCCGGCCCCGCGCACCCCGCCGATCGCCCAGGCGCGCGACCAGGGCCGGGTCGAGCTGGGGTGGCTGGCCCCTCCGGCCGATGCCGGCGTGGCGGGGTTCGTGCTCGGGCGGGCTCCGCCCGGGGGTCCCGCTTCCGAAGTCGCCCGGCTGAACCGGGCCGACCAGCTCGTCCAGGTCGACCAGCCGCCCGCCGAGGGCACCTGCCGGTTCCGGGGGGAGGCGGTCGACCTCGAGGGGAATGTCGGCCTGGCGCTGAACCATGCCCCCTACGTGCTCGATGCC
>CALLCO010000317.1 GCA_937998695.1 Candidatus Ozemibacteraceae bacterium | reverse complement strand
ACCAGATCATGGACGAGATCCGCCGATTTGCTCAGGGGCGCCCTGCGACGGATGACATGACGATTCTGCTGCTGCATCGCCGCCAGAGCAAGGCGGTGGTGGTCGATTCTACCGAGGTTTCTCTGCAGGCGGAAATCGTTCCTACATCGGTTTCCAAAACATGATTCTCCAAGGAGGATTGTATGAATTTCCATCGGTGGATCCCTGGCGCTCTGGTGATTTTCCTGGGATGGTGGGTGAGTGCGGGGTGTGGGGGAAGCGGCGGGGCCGCGGTGGCCACCCTCGGGGAAGTGAAAGGCACGGTCGAGGCCCGCTCCACGGCGGCGGCTGCGTTCCAGGCCGCGACCGGCGAGGTTCCCCTGCAGGTCGGCGGGGCGGTCCGAACCGGAGAGGATGGCGAGGGGCTCGTCAAATATGTCGAGGGCGGTGAAGTTCGCTTGAGTCCGGAAACCTACTTCGAGGTGCGGAAAGGGGAGACGCTCGGTCGCCAAGAGTCGGGATCGGCTCGCTACAAGATCCCTTCCCAGAAACACCCGATCGGGATCGAGACCCCGCATGGCTATACCGCGGTGCTGGGTACCGTCTTCCGGCTCGACGTGACCGCTACTCAGACGACTGCCACCCTTCAGGAAGGGAGGATCCGCTTCACCGCCTCGTCCGGTGAGACCTGCGAGCTGACTCCCGGCCAGCAGTTGACGGTGACTGCCGGCCAGCCTCTGGGCGCCCCCGCCGAACTGGACCCCATCACCCTGGAAAACTTGTTCAATCCTGGCGCAAAGATGCCGGCCATCAACCAGCGTTGATCTTTGGCCGCCCGGCCGCAGGAGGAGAACCTCAAGCTCCCCTGGTTGCCTTTTCCCTCGATCCTGGCGCAGGAATACAGCCCGCGGCGGGCCCGCCATAGGAAACTACCCGGGCTGAGGAGGGCGGGGGCTCTCGCCCTCTGGACAACCAGGGGTTTTGTTGGTAGCGGTCAGGACGCCCACAGGTCCTTCCGGGCGGGCCTCCCTGGGCCGACGACGAGGTGCTGCGTGAACCGGTTCTGTCGAACCTGTTGAGCACCGAGGGGCCGATGCGCGACCTGCGGGCGGTGCGCGGAATCCGAGGGTGCACCTTGGAGAGGCCGCGGCGGTTGAGCATGGAACCTCCTCGGGTGTGCTGAATCTGGTGTACCCCTGGAAGGTGCGCCATGGCCGTCGGGTGATTGCGTGCGGGGAGTGGGTGGGGTAGACTGGGCCCGGTCCCATGCAGAAGAGGAAACTGGTCTCCGCCCTGATCGCCCTGGTGTTGCTGCTGACCACGGGGACGCTGGGGTACCGGATCATCGAAGGCCCCGAGTGGTCGCTGCTCGATGGGCTGTTCATGACGGTTATCACGCTGGCCACGGTCGGTTTCAACGAAACGCATCCGCTCTCTGCCGAGGGGCGGGTGTTCACCATCGCTCTGATTCTGCTGGGTGCGGGGCTGATGGCCTACCTGGTGACGACCCTGGCCCAGTTCGTGGTCGAGGGCGGTTTGCGGGACCTGCTCGGGAGGCGTCGCATGAAGGAACGCATCAAAACGTTGCATCACCACTACATCGTCTGTGGGGCCGGCGATACTGGCTGGGTGGTGGCCGACTACCTGCGCCGGCACCACACCCAGGTGGTGCTGGTCGATACCGAGCCCAAAACCGTGCAGAGTCTGGTCGAGGAGGGGTTTATCGCCATCGAGGGGGATGCCACCGTCGATGAGGTTCTGGTCGAAGCCGGTCTAGAACGAGCTTCCGGGTTGGTGGCGGCCCTGCCGCACGACGCGGACAACGTGTTCGTGGCGCTGACCGCCAAGGGGATCAATCCGAACGTTTTCGTCGTCTCGACAGCGACCAAGATCGAGTCGGTATCCAAACTGAAGCGGGCGGGGGCGAACTACGTGGTCTCGCCCAACATCACCGCCGCCAACCGCATGGCCTCAGTGCTGATGCGGCCGTCGGTGGTCGATTTCCTCGATGCCACCCTGGCCGGGGACGATTCGGAATTGCAGATGGACGAATTTCGGATCCAGCCGGGGTCGGCTCTCGACGGCGTCGCTCTCAAGGATGCCGATCTGCGGCGCCGGTCCGGGGCGATCATCGTCTCGGTCAAGCGTCAGGGCAAGACCGTGATCAATCCGGAGCCCTCGCATGTCTTTGCGGGGGGGGGACATCCTGGTCGTGATGGGGAATCGCGACCAGATCAACAAGATGGGCGAGCTGGCCGCTGCGGCTGCCGCCCGCGGCTGAACAGGAGGAGCGAGATGAGCGCACGCGTGGGGCAACACGGGGAAAAGGAACGGGGACATTCTGCCAGGAGCGCCCGCCGGCCTTCGTGGTTCGCCTGGGGGCTGGGTTGTCTGGCGCTGGCGGTCATGTTCGTCCTGGGCCCGGCGGGGTGGACCCCCACCCTGGGGCAGGATCACCCGGATGCCCCGGCGGCCCCCGCGGCGCCAGCGCCGGTGTCGGTGCCCGCCCCTGCCCCGCGGCCGGTGCCGTCCGCGCCCCCCCCCGGGACCTCTCCGGTCATCCGCACCGTCAAGACGCTCATTCCCTTCGCCGAGCTGTCGAAGGCCCTGCAGGACACGGGCAGCCGCTACCTGATGGTGCCGTTCGAGGAGTTCGAGCGGTTGCGGGCCGCCAAAGAGGCGTCGCTGGCCTCGGCCGCCGCGCCTGCCCCCGAGGCGCCGCCGATGGGCTACCGTCTCGTCTCGGCCCGGCTCGAAGGGACCCAGGAAGGCACCTTTGTGCGGGTGCAGGCGGAGTTCAAACTCGAGAGCTTCCTCGACGACTGGCAGGTGCTCGAGGTGCTGCGCGGGCCGCTGGTCATCGAGGGGGCCACCTTGGACGGGCAACCGGTCTCGTTGCTGGCCGGGTGGCAGCGTGACGCCGCCCCGCGCCGTCTCGAGTTCGGGCGGGCCAACCGGGCGGCGGTGGGCCAGATCTTCCCCGCCACCAGTTTCGGGGCCGAGATCCTCGGCCAGGATCTGTGGCGGGAAGCCCGGTTCCAGCTGCCCTTCCTGGGCAAGGGCACGCACGTGGCCCGGATCTCGTTCGTGGCCCCGATCGAGAAGCGGGAGGACCGCCACGTCCTCGATTTCGCCCTGGCCCCGGTGCCGCTGACCTTCGTGCAGATCACCTCCGCCGACCAGGTGTGGTCGGTCGAGGACACCACCTTCCGTGACTGGACGGTGGAAACCCCGGAGGGGGCGGGAGCCCGCGGCTGTACCTTCGTCGGCTGGCTTGGGGCGGAGCCTTCCCTGCGTGTGACCTGGCGGCGGCGGGCCCGTCGCCTGATCGATGACGAGCCGGCTCCGGTGCCGCCGGTGGTCGTCCCGGTGGCGGCGACGGGAACCGCGCCGGTGGCCAGCGCGGCGGTGCCCGCGCCCGTGGTCAAGCCGGTCAAGGCCCCGCCGCGGCCGTTGGTCTACGCCCGCACCGAAACCCTGATCACGTTGGGCGAAGCCGCCCTGCAAGGGCGTCTTGATATCGAGTATTCGATCACCAAGGCCCCAGTGGCCAGTTTCGCCATCCTGTTGCCCTCGTTCGTCGAGGTGCTCGATGTCACCTCCGATCGGCCGCAGAGTTACCAGGTGATGCGCGAGGGCGAGCGCAAGCGGCTGATCGTCGATTTCATGGCGGCGCGCGAGGATTTCTGCCCGTTGACCGTCACCTTCGAGGCGAAAATGGACGACACGCTGGGCACCTACCGGCTGCCCGACGTGCACCCGACCGGCGTGGAGCGGGAACTGGGCACCCTGGCCCTGCAGGCGCTGACCAGCGTCGAGGTGCAGCCGACGGCGGCGATGGAAAAAGAGCCGCCGCCCCATCTCGTCCGCATCGACGCGGTCGAGTTGCCCGAGACCCTGAAGCGGCGGGCCTTCCGGCCGATCCTGCTGGCCTACCGGCTGTCGGCCCGGCCGTCGGCGCCGGAGATTCAGGTCAAGCGGTATGAAGACCTGCCGTTGCAGACCGTGGTGGCCGACCAGATGGACGTCAAGACCTCGTTCACGACGAACGGCAACAGCCAGACCCAGGTCACCCTGCGGATCCGCAACAACAACAAGCAGTACCTGTCGCTGCAGCTGGCTTCGGGCACCGAGGTGTTGAGCGCCCTGCGCGACGACCAGCCGATCAAGCTGGTGGCCGGCCGGGGCGACGGCCGGGTCCAGGTGCCGCTCAAGATGAGCCGCAACCTGGGCCGCCCGGAAGAGATGGAACTGAAGGTTCTGGTCAAGAACGCGGTTGCCACCATGTCCTGGATGGGGGAACACCGGTTCGAGGCCCCGCTCGTCGATATTCCGGTCTCGCACTTCTCGTGGAGCTTCTTCGCGCCGTCGCACTACACCTTGTTCCATTTCACCGGCACCGTCAACCCGCCCGAACCGCCGCGCGACCCGTTCCTGTTCCGGGGCTTCCTGGCCCTGTATGACCTGAGCATGGAGCTGCTGCTCGACCCGCATCTGGTGGGCGTGGTCGTGTTCTTCCTGTTCCTCGCCCTGCTCGTGGTGTCGCGCCATCTGCTGTGGTGGCTGATCAAGGGCGCCTGGAGCGTGGTGACGGGGATCTTCAGCTTCATGTTCACCGGCAAGGGATTCCGGCTGGCCGAACTGATGATCGTCGTGGCGGTCGTAGGGATCCTGGGCGCCATGGCCATCCCCAACTTCCGCAAGGCCCGCGAACAGAGCCGCACCAAGGCCTGTTACGCCAACCAGCGGGTGTTGATGGGGGCGGTCGAGATGTTCAACATGGACCACTCCGGCAGCGAAATGATGACCCGGCTCGACATTCCCGCTCTGAGGCGGGGGCAGTATCTGAAAAGCGATATTACCAGTCCTTACCCGCAATGCCGGTACGAATCGGCCGGCGATTTGTCGAGCAATGGGATCGTCTACTGCACGAACTGTGGCGGCGTCGAGCTCAGCCTCGAAGAGATCCGCGCCCGGACGGTGTCGCCGGTTTCCTCTCCCCGCGGGGATTTCGCCCGCTCCACGGGCGAATCCCGTCAGAATGTCGGCTTGGACAAAGGGCTGGCGAATGCCCCTTCGTCGAGTCTGCCGGGGGCGCCTCCCCCGCCGTTCGCGGGTGGGCGGGCCCGTGGCACCCTGCCGCTCGAGGCGCGGTTCGTGCTGACCCCCAACTTCTGGACGGTGCGACGCGATTTGGTGCTGGCTGACGTGGCGACCGACGGCACTCTCCTGGCCAACTCAACTTCCCCGCGGGTTGCCCTGAGGTACATCCGCTGGGAGATCGTGCAGGGGCTGAAGATCGCTTCTTTCGTGCTTGGCCTGCTGGCCGGCCTGTATTTTATCGGGGCCTCCTTCCATTCCTATTGGCCGAAGCTGCTGGCCTCGGGGATCATCATCCTTATCCTGCTCGTGTGGGACAGGC
>CALLCO010000316.1 GCA_937998695.1 Candidatus Ozemibacteraceae bacterium | reverse complement strand
ATCTTGTCCTTGGGCAGGTCGAGGCGGCGCAGCGCTTCGATGGCGTTGGCCTTGACCCGGTCGTCGGGATCGCGCAGCGCCTTGGTCAGGGTCGGCACCGAGGTCAGATCCTTCAGGAACCCCAGGGCGGTGATGATGGCCGCCCGCTTGCGCTCGTTCCCCTCCTTCAGGTAGAAGGCGACGAGCGGGTTGGTGGCGCGGTGGTCGCCGATCCGCGACAGGGCCTCGACCACCGACAGGAAGATCCACTCGTTGGCCTCGCCGAGGCAGCCGAGCAGGTGCGAGACGGCGGCGGGGTCGCGCTGGCGGCCGAGCGAGGCGATGCTGTGGAACCGCACGTTGGGATCGGGGTCGGACAGCCCGGTGATCAGGCAAGCCACCGCCTTCTGGTCCTTGAAGGCCCCGAGCGCGGCGCAGATGTTGGGCCGCACTTCGCGGTCGGCCTGGTTGAACGCCTCGATCAGGGGGGCCAGGGCGGCCGGGTCACCGATCTCGGCCAGGGCGAGCGGCATCTGCTCGTCCTGCTTTTCCTTCATCAGGGCCTCGACCAGCGGCGACACGGCCTCGGGATCGGCGATCTGCCCGAGCGCACGGGCGGCCTCGCCCCGCACGTGCGGATCCTGGTTGCCGAGGAAGCCGATCAGCCGCCTCGTGCATGGCTTGAGGAGCCACAATCCCCGGCTCCGAAGGTCGGTCCCACCTGCCACTCGATAATCCTCCCCTACGACTATCGGCAGGTCGGGTTCATTTCCGAACGCACAGTCGGGAAGACCATTCGCCGAGGGGGCAGAACCCAAGGCCGGCGAGAGGGGGCAGAACCGCGGTTCCGGTCGGATCGGGCCCCTGACCTGCGGCAGCCCGGCACCTTGGTCGTCAGGGCCGGGGAACGGAGCGGCGGTGAATCACCCCCGACGCTTGTAGAAAACCTCGCGCTTGCGCAGCCGCACGGCGGATGGGGTGATCTCCAGCCACTCGTCGTCAGCGACGTATTCGAGGGCCTGGTCGAGGTTCATCCGGCGGGGCGGGGCGACCCGCTCCAGTTCCTCGCGCGTGGAGCTGCGCACGTTGGTCAGGTGCTTCTGCCGCACGATGTTCACATACATGTCGCCGGCGATGGGGCGTTCCCCGACCACCAGGCCCACGTAGATCGGCTCGCCCGGCCCGTAGAACAGGACCCCGCGTTCGACCAGGCTCTCGATGGCATACTGGGTCGAGGTCCCGGCCTCCATAGCCACCATGACCCCGTTGCGGCGCCCGGCGATCTCACCCCGGAACGGTTCGTAGCCTTTGAAACACTGGTTCATCACGCCCGTGCCGTTGGTGATGGTCAGCAGCACCGACCGGAACCCCAGCAGACCCCGGGCCGGGGCGCTGAACAACAGCCGGATCCCGCCGTCGGGCAGCTTCTTGCTCGCCTCGAGCAGGGCACGGCGCGGGCCGAGCACTTCCATGACCGCCCCGACGTAGGACTCGGGCAGGTCGATGGTCAGCTCCTCGATCGGTTCGAGCTGCGTGCCGTCCTCGCCGGTCAGCAGGATGGCCTGCGGCTTCGACACCTGCAGCTCGAATCCCTCCCGGCGCATCGTCTCGAGCAGGATACCCAGGTGCAGTTCTCCCCGGCCCGACACCTTGACCGTCTCGGGGGTGGCGGTCGGCTCGACCCGCATCGCCACGTTGGTCTCCAGTTCCTTCGCCAGTCGGGCCTGGATCTGCCGGGCGGTCAGGAACCGCCCCTCCCGCCCCGCCATCGGGCTCTGGTTGGGCGCGAACAGCATCGAGATGACGGGCTGGTCGATGGGAATCACCGGCAGGGCGCCGGTCTCCTCGATCGACACGGTGTCGCCGATCGCCACATCGGTCAGCCCGGCCAGCGCAGCCAGGTCGCCCGCCCCCACCACGTCCGTTTCCATCCGGCGGATGCCCTGGAAGGTGAACAACTGGGCGATCCGCGTGGAGCGGGGCGCCGCATCGCCCCGCAACAGGAAAACCGCATCCTTGGCCTTGAACACGCCCTGGAAGACCCGCCCGATGGCGATCCGGCCGACGTAATCGTTGTAATCGAGACTCGTCACCAGCAGTCGGGCCGGCCCCTCGACCACTCCCGGCGGCGGCGGCACATGGGTGATGATCGCATCGAGCAGGGGCAGGATGCTGTCGCGGGGGTCTTCCAGGCGCCAGCAGGCGAAGCCGTCCCGGCCCGAGGCGAACAGCATGGGGAAATCGAGGGCTTCGTCCCCCGCCCCGACGTCGATCAGCAAATCGAGCACCTCGTCGACGACGGCGGTCGGCCGGGCGTCGGGCCGGTCGATCTTGTTGATCACGACGATCGGCTTCAGCCCGGCCGCCAGCGCTTTCTTCAGCACGAACCGGGTCTGTGGCATCGGCCCCTCGAAGGCATCGACCACCAGCAGGCACCCGTTGGCCATCTGCAGCACCCGCTCGACCTCGCCCCCGAAATCGACGTGCCCCGGAGTGTCGATCAGGTTGATCTTGGTGCCCTTGTATTCGAGCGACATGTTCTTGGCGAGGATGGTGATGCCCCGCTCGCGCTCGAGGTCATTGCTGTCGAGAAAGCGCTCGGCGATCTGCTGGTTCTCCCGGAACAGGCCCGACTGCCGAATCATGGCGTCGACCAGGGTGGTCTTCCCGTGGTCGACGTGGGCGATGATCGCCACGTTGCGGATCTGGGCCGGCTCATAGCGGGCCCGGAAGGAAACGACACTCACGAAGGGCTCCTCCTGGGATCGGCTGGTGCGGTGTGCGAAGGAGCGCTCAGTCTACTGCACGCACACTTCCCACGCAAGCCCACAGCGAAGGCATTCAGGGTAAATCGGATTTTCTCAAGAACACTTTCTGGTGGCCCCCAAGAGGCCGCCGGCGGCTCAACCCTGGAAGGAAAAACCCCCGGATCGGTCACTTTCCGGGGGTTTTCTGAACTGACCGGGCCATCGACGAAGGGGAACCGGCCGGGGAGGGAAGGCGATCAGCCCACCTGCCCCATGCGGAGATTCTTGACGCCGACCTTTTCGAAGTGGACTTTCATCTTGCGGATGCCGTCATCGGTGGTACCCACTTCTAGGACTTCACCGACGTCGTCCCAGACTTTGTGGTAGATCATCTCGCCTTCTTCGTAGGTTTCCCCTTGGGCGTATTCCCGCGGGGCACCCTGTGCCGCCTTTTCCTTTTCTTTTTTCCGGGGGGGGTCGGGTTGTTTGGTGTCGGCTTTCTTGACGGTTTTGGCGCGCGCCATGTGACATTCCTCCTGTGGCGTTCGAGCAGTTGTGACAAGGTACCACAAAGTCTCTGGGAAGTCAATTTCCTGCCCCACTTTCCTCCTCTCTACAGGCCTGTTCTCCCCATTGACGCCCCCCCCTTTCCGCCGCTATAATCGAATAAACTGTCGACCATCCGGTCGAAGGGGGCCATTGCATGACTTGTCATCCGACCCGCTCGCTGTCGCCGCTCCTGCTCGTGCTCTGCCTGTTCGCCTTCGCCGGGGCCCTGACCCTCGAAGCCGCGCCCCGGGCGACCACCCCCGCCCGCCAGACCCAGCCCTCCGCCAAGAAGAAATGGACGATCATGGTCTTCATGGCGGCCGACAACAACCTCGAAGGCGGGACCGAGGTCGACATCAACGAAATGGAGACGGTCGGGTCCACCGACGATGTGGCCATCCTCGTCGAAGCCGACCGCATCGGCAAATATTCCCAGCAGAGCGATTGGCAGTGGTCTGATACCAAGCGGCTCTACATCAAGAAAGACAGCAACCCCAAGAAAGTCACTTCCCCCATCATGAAAGAGCTGGGCGAAGTCGATTCCGCCTCCCCGGAAGCCCTGCTCGATTTCGTGAAGTGGTGCAAAGAGACCGCGCCGGCCGAGCGCTATGCCCTCATCCTCTGGAACCACGGCACCGGCTGGAAGGAAATTTCCCCCGACGTCTACGCCTCGATCGACGAGGCGCGCGGCCTGTCCCCCGCACTGACCGCCGCCATGAACAGCATTTCTTACAACATCTCCTACGACAACACGTCCAACACCTCCATGGACATCCCCACCCTCCAGACGACCCTGGCCAAGGCCGCCGGGATCCTCGGCCAGCCCATCGACCTGCTGGGGTTCGACGCCTGCCTGATGCAAATGCTCGAGGTCGCCCATGCGGCCGCGCCTGCCGCCCGCTTCCAAGTCGGGTCGACCGACCTCGAGCCAGAGCGCGGCTGGCCTTACGACGCCATTCTGCGCGGCTTGGCCGCCCAACCCACCATGGACGGCCGCAAACTCGGCGAACTTATCGTCTCCAGCTACAAAGCCTCCTACCAGATGGGCAGCCAGGGCAACGTGGCGGTCACCCTTTCCCTCATTGACCTGGGCAAGGTGCAGGAGTTCACCCAGGCCCTCGCCCGGCTGACCACCGCCATGAAAAGCGGCATCGCCGAAATCGACACGTTCGAACAGGCCCGAGAAGATGCCCTCAAATACGTCTACAAAGACTACCTCGATGTCGGTCATTTCTTGAAACTGCTCGGGGCCCGATCTGCCAACCCCAGCGTGAAGAAAGAAGCGGCCGCGACTTACCAGGCCCTGGTCGGCACACCCGCAGCCCCAGGGCTAATCGTCGCCAACGCTTTCACCGGCGAAAAGTATAAAGAGGCCCGCGGGCTCTCGATTTTCTTCCCTGACCGGTCTGGGTTCCGCGCCTACAAGAAGCGCTACGCCGCCCTCGGCTTCGCTCGGGGCGGCGGGTGGTTCCAGTTCCTCGAAGAGTTCGAGGCCCCAAGCCTCCCCTACCTGAAGATCATCGAAGTCGTTTTCGTCGATGCCAACCAGGATGGCCGCATCGCCGCCGGCGAAGAGGTCAAGGTCAAGCTCAAGGTCAAGAACTTCGGCAAGAAGACCGCCACCAAGGTCAGCCTCTCGGCGCAGACCACCAGTGATCTCCTCGACCGCAAGTCGTTCGCCGCTTCCCCCAGCGGCACCCCCGCCCCGGGGAAAGAGGCGGTCATCGATGCCTTCAGCTTCACCGTCGATGCCAACGCCCCCGAAAATTCGGAAGTGACTGTGGTCTTCACCCTGGCCGGGGAAGGGGCCCCCCCCTCAACCTCCCGCAGCACCTTCTTCGTCAAGACCCCCTTCGCCACCTCGGGACACGTCCTGCTCGTGCTGACCGACGGCTTCTCGCCCGCCAGTCCTGTCCTGCAGGCCATGTTCACCGAGTCGAAGATCAAGTTCGACCTGTGGGACCGCATGCTCGACGGCGACCTCAAACCCGAAGTGCTCAAACGGTATCTCGACGGCTGGGTGTTCATTTCCGTCCAAGACTCCTCCGACCAGCAGCAACTGACCAACACCGAGATCGAAGCCATCACCGGCTTCCTCAAGGCTGGCGGCAAAGCGGTCCTCACCGGCCAGGACCTCGCGTTCTCCCTGCGCGATCATGCCTTCCTGCGGGAGCTGTGCCGAGTCACCTTCGTGCAGGACGACATCAACGTCCATGTCATCTCCGGCACCGGCGGCTTCGCCAAGAACGCCACGTTCCAGATTTTTGGCGGCGATGGGGCCAACAACCAGAAATGGCCCGACGAGATCGACGCCCTCAGCGGCGCCAAGGTGCTGATGAAATACAATGAGGGCGCGCGCGACATCGCCAACGACAAGGACATGAACGGCCCCGACCTCAAACCCGGCTCTCTGTCGCGCGGCATCAAATCTTCAGGGGCGGCCGCGGTTGCCGTCAACGACGGCTACCGCCTGATGTTCTTCGCCTTCGGCCTCGAGGCGATCAACGCCGCCTCCCAGCGATTGTCGATCCTCACCGACATCCAAAACTTCATGAGCCCTCCGGTCGAGACGCAAGTGCGGGACCTCGCCACCGCTTCGCACCGGCGCACCACCCGCGCCCCCCGGTCCTCGCGCGAACGGCTCGACGACATCGACCTGCTGTCGAACCTCGAGGGCCGCCTGACCCGCACGATCAAGCAGCGGATGGAAACCGACCCCTCCTACGGCCGGCGCATCCTCGAGACCATCGAGGGGCTGCCCGCCGCGCCCCGCAGCAGCATCCCGCAGTTCGAAAAAAACATCCGTTCCCTCTTGGAATTTCAGACCCAGCATGGTACGGTGAACTCGCGGTAACCCGACCGCCCGGACGACCAGGGGAGAAACCTGCGGGTTTCTCCCTTTGCCTGTACGGATGCCATGTCACTCAAGGAGGAATCCTGTATGATCCGCCCGCAATGTTCCGCTCGTAACCGATTCCTGATCGTCCTGACCGTGGCTGCTCTCCTGGCCGGCAGCGTCGCCCCCGCGCTGGCCATCAAACTGCCCGATCTCAAGCTGGGCCGCAAGGATACCCTCGGCAAAGTCCTGACCGGCGCCGGCATCGTCCTGCTGATCAAACAGTTCGGAGGCGCCCTGAACGATTTCATCAACACCCTGCTGATGAACAAGGGAGCCGCCACCCGCGACGCCACCAAGGTCGTGCCCATCCTCACCCTCGGCCAGGGCATCGAAGCCGGAGCCTGCCAGGTTTCAGGACCGGCCGAAGCGGTCAAGCGAGTACAGGTCGTCCTGGCCATCGCCGCCACCTTCGATAAAGGAAAGCGCTTCAACGTCCAGGCTCTGGTGCCCAGCGCCTCGCTCAACCCCGCCACCCTCGACCGGGTCTACGGCGTAGGCATCACCGCGATCATCGATTACCGTTTGTAATCACCGTTTCCCCTCAGGAAAACCCGGCCGACGGCCGATGGGATTCCTGGCCCAGTCAGAGGGTCATTCCGTCTCGAGGCATATTACGATGCGACGACCACGCAACCTGGAGTTCACCGGCTTCCGCGAGCCGGCCGTCCAGCCCAACGCCCGCCCGGACACCCCTGACCGCAGCGGCCGCGCCCGCCGCCGCCTGGTGCGGTTGTATCTGACGGTCATCCTGCTGCTCAGCATGATGTTGACCGTCTATATCTGGCAGTCGACCAAGATGGTCGAGATCAAGTTCCGGCTGAAGGACCTCGACCGCTCGACCGCCTCGCTGCAGACGGACAACGACGTGCTGCGGGCCGAGATCTCGAAACTGCAGTCCCTGTCCCGCGTCGAGAAGGTGGCCCGCGAACAGCTCGGTATGGTCGTTCCCACCAAGATGTGCTACCTCCCGATGCCGGAATCGTTGTTGCGGAAATGAGCCTTCCCCTCTCCCCCGCCCACCAACCGGTCCTGGTCGATCCGTTCCTCGCCCTCGGGTTTCCCGATCAGGGCACCATCTTCGTCGATGGCACCTTCGGCCTCGGCGGGCACACCCGGGCCCTTCTCAACCGCTTTCCCCGCCTCGAACGCGTCATCGGCCTCGACCGCGACGGGGAGATCCTCGAGTGGGCCCGGCGGGAATGGGCCTCCGACCAGCGGGTGGTCCTCGTCCACGAGCGGTTTTCCCGTCTGCCCGCCGTCCTCGCGGGAATGGGTATTCCGGCCGTCGATGGCATCCTTCTCGATCTGGGGGTCTCCTCGTGGCAGCTCGAAGAACCAGGGCGGGGGTTCTCTTTTTCCCGGCCCGGCCCCCTGGACATGCGCATGGACCGCCGGGCCGGCGGCGCCAGCGCCAGCGACCTGGTCAACACCCTGCCGGAAGAGGAGCTCGCCCGCCTCTTCACCGAACTCGGCGAGGAGCGGTTCGCCCGCCGCATCGCCCAGGCCATTGCCCGGCGACGCGCCAGCGCCGCCATCACCACCACCGCCGACCTCGCCGCCCTCGTCGAGGGGGCCATCCCCGCGCGGGCGCGGGCCACCAGCCCCATCCACCCGGCCACCCGGGTGTTCCAGGCCCTGCGGATCGCCGTCAACGACGAACTGGCCGAGCTCGAGCAGGCCCTCGCCGCCGCCATCGATCTGCTGCGCCCCGACGGTCGCCTTGCCGTGATCTCCTTCCATTCCCTCGAGGATCGCCGGGTCAAACACGCCATGGCCCTGGCGGCCCGCGACTGCCTTTGTCCGCCCGGGTTTCCGGTCTGCACCTGCGGGCACCGCCCCACCGTCGAACTCCTCACCCGCAAACCGGTGGGACCCACCCCGGCCGAGCAGGCCGCCAACCCCCGGTCCCGTTCCGCCAAAATGCGGGTGGCCCGCCGCCTGCCCCTTTCCCCTGGCGATGGAAGCAGACGGCAAGATCAGCGGCCGGTGCGAACCGTCCCAGCCAAAACCGAGGTTCGGATGCGGGGTTCTCATAGGTGCCGATTGCTATCCTCTCTTTGGCCGGGCATGCCGGAGGCCACGTGGTGAAACCTGCATCCCTGCGCCCGCGCGCCATTCGCACCCTCGCCCTGTTCGCGGTCATGGGGTTGGTCCTGATCCTCTACATGGCCCGCCTCGTCCAGTTGCAGGTCTTCCAGTATGACGACTGGGCCCGGCGGTCGGCCCGCAATCACCAGTCGAAGCGCGTTCTCGAAATGAAACGCGGCACCATCACGGATCGTAATGGCCTCGAACTCGCCATCTCGGTGGAGACCTACTCGGTCTTCCTCTTCACCCGTGAGGTGAAGAACATGAACGAGACGGCCAACCTGCTGGCCACCGTCCTGCCGATGACCCGCGACCAGATCCTGCAGAAGGTGGCCAACCGCAAGGGCTACCTCCCCATCATCCAAAAACTCGATCGCGGACTCGCCCAGAAGGTCATGGCCCTTCACCTCCCAGGGGTGAACCTCGAGGAGAACTATCGCCGGTTCTACCCGCAGAATTCCCTGGCGGCCAACCTGCTCGGGTTCTGCGGCGCCGACGGACACGGGCTCGAAGGGCTCGAACTGAGCTTCGACAAGACCCTGCGCGGCTATGCCGGCCTCGCCGTCCAGGAGGATGTCAGTTTCGGCGAGGACGGCCCCGCCCGCATGCGGATCGTCCAACCACCGATGGGCGGCAGCAACATGGTCCTGACCATCGATTCCTTCATCCAACACATCCTGGAGACGGAGCTGGCCAAGCTGGTCGACAAGTTCAAACCGATCGACGCCACCGCCATCGCCATGGACCCCATGACCGGCGAGATCCTGGGCATGGCCTGTCTGCCCACCTACGACCTCAACCAGTTCGCCAGTTCGACCCCCGATAGCCACCGCAACCGGCCCCTCACCGACATCTACGAACCGGGTTCGTGCATGAAGATCTTCCCCACCGCGGTCGCCCTCCAGACCGGCCGGGTGCGCGGCGACACCCGCTTCTACTGCAAGGGGTATGGGGAAATGCCCAACCGAAGGGTCAAGTGCCACGGCCAGCATGGCTTGGTCGACATCGACAAGGCGATCGCCGAATCGTGCAATGCCACGATGGTCCAGATCTCCCAGTTGATCGACGGACAGGACCTGTACCGCATGTACAAGAACCTCGGATTCGGCGAGCCGACGGGGCTGGAGGTCCCCGCCGAAAGCTCCGGGATCCTGTATCCCCCCTCGCGGTGGTCCGGCTTTTCGGCTGCCTCGCTCTGCATCGGCCAGGAAATCGCGGTGACCGGCCTGCAACTGGTGCGCGCCTATTCGGCCATCGCCAACGGCGGGTGGTTGATGCAACCGCGCATCGTCAAGAAACTCTATTCGCACAACAGCGATATCCAGGAGGAATTCGGGCCCCAACCGATCCGCCGCGTTCTGGCCCCGACCGTGGCCCACCGCCTGCGCAAGATGCTGGCGGGAGTCGTGGAGGGCGGCACCGGCCGCCTGGCCGCCCTGCCCGAATACACAGTCGGGGGCAAGACCAGCACTGCCCAAAAGGCGAACCCCCGGGGCGGGTATTTCTGGGAGAAGGTGGTCTGCTCCTTCATCGGGATGGCGCCGGTGCAGGAGCCCCGAATTGTCCTCTACGTTGCCGTCAACGAGCCCAAAGGCGACGAGAAGACCCTGTACGGCGGCAAAGTGGCCGCCCCCGCCTTCGCCGCCATTCTCGACCGGGTCCTGAAACATCTGAAAGTCCCACCCGACAAGACTCCCCCGCCCGGGCTGGCCACGGCTACTCCCTTGTTGGCCCAAGCCTCGGCCGCCCGCGAGGTCTCCTTCCTCAACCTGATGAGCGCCCCCGTCCTCCCCGTCGCCGAGGCGGCCGAAGCCCCCCGCGGTCCCGCCATCGTCACCGCCCCCGCCGCCCCCAGGCCAACCACCGCTTCCGAAGCCTCGCAAGAGCCTACCGAGGACCACCCGGGGGTTTTGCCCGATGTCCGGGGCCTGCCCCTGCGGGAGGCGGCCCGCCTCCTGGCCGGGCTGAACCTGCCCGTCGCCTATGAAGGGCATGGGCTGGCCGTCGCCCAGACCCCCGCTCCCGGCACGCCGTTGGCGCGCTGTTCCCAGATCGTCGTCCGCTTTTCCCCCCAACCCTCCTCCCCATGATCCGGTTGGGTTTCCGTGCGGCCAGGCTTTCCATCCGACGCACCATCTCACCCTCGAGGGATGAACCGATGCCTCCCCTCCCCCTTCGACAGCTCCATCCGCGCACCGTCACCGCCAGCCGGGGCCACCAGGACGTGCCCATCTCGTCCGTGACCTTCGACTCCCGCCAGGCCGGGCCCGGCAGCCTGTTCGTCGCCATGCCCGGCGCCACCTTCAACGGAGCCGCGTTCGTGGATGATGCCATCCGACGGGGGGCAGCGGCCGTGATGACGCAGGGCCCCATCGACACCTTGCCGGTTCCGGCCATCCAGGTGCCCGACGCCCGCCGTGCCCTCTCGGAGATCGCCCGGGCCTTTTTCGCCGACCCCAGCTCCCGGATGACCCTGATCGGTATCACCGGCACCAAGGGCAAAACCACCACCACCTATCTGATCCAGAACATTCTACGGCGGGCGTACGGTCAGGCCTTTCGCTTCGGCACCGTGGAATACGACCTCGGCTTTACCCGCCTGCCCGCCCGCAACACCACCCCCGAAAGCCTCGACCTGGTCTCGCTCCTGGCCTCCGCCCTCGAGAAGGGAGTCACGGCGGGGGTCATGGAGGTCAGCTCGCACGCCCTCAAGACCTGGCGCGTGGAAGACCTGACCTTTGCGGCGGCCGGTTTCTCCAACCTCTCGCTCGAGCACTCCGAGTTCCACCCGACGATGGAGGACTACTACCAGGCCAAACGACGATTGTTCCTCGAGTTGCTGCCACGTGGCCGTCCCGCCGTCATCGCCATCGACGACGAGTGGGGCCGGCGGCTGGCGGACGACTGTCGCCAGGCCGGTGTCCGGTTCCGCACCCTCAGCCTGAGCGACGCGCGGGCCGATTTCGTCGCCGCCGATCTCGCTCCCACGGCGGGCGGACAGCGATTCACCCTGGTCGCGCAGGGACAGCGGATCGGGGTCGAGATTCCGCTGGTGGGTGGGTTCAACGTCGCCAACGCGATGATGGCCGCCGCCCTCTGCCAGGGCCTGGGCGTCCCCTGGGCGGCCATCACCGAGGGACTGGCCAACGTGGGAACGGTGCCGGGCCGCTTTGAGTCCATTCCCAACGGGAAGGGGCTCACCGTCATCGTCGATTACGCCCATTCGCCGGCCGCCCTGCAGAACGTGCTGGCGGCCGCCCGGCCTCTGACGCAGGGACGGCTGATCACCGTCTTCGGCTGCGGCGGCAACCGCTCCCGCGAGAAGCGGCCGGTCATGGGCCGCCTGTCCGCCACCCTGTCGGACATCACGGTGGTCACCTCCGACAATCCGCGGCAGGAGAAGCCTGAGGAGATCATCGCCGAGATCATGGCAGGCATCACGCCTCTGGCCGCCAACGAACGGGGAGAGGTGCTGGTCGAGCCCGATCGCCGGAAGGCCATCGGACTGGCCGTTTCGCTGGCCCGACCAGGCGATCTGGTACTGATCGCGGGCAAGGGCCACGAAACCGGCCAGACCTTCGCCGACCGCACCGTCCCCTTCGATGACCGCGAGGTCGCCCGCGAATGCCTGGAAGGAGCTTCCCATGCCTGACTGGACCGCCGACGACCTGGCGACCGGGACGGGCGGCACCTGGCTGACGGCCGCCCGGCCTGCCCCCACGGGTTTTTCGATCGACACCCGTACCCTGGCCCCCGGGGATGCCTTTTTCGCCGTGAAAGGGGAACGCTTCGACGGCCACGACTTCCTGTCCGCCGCGGCAGAGAAGGGCGCCGGGGTGCTGGTCGGGGCGCGTTTCCCCGAGGCCCTGCGCCAAGCCCCGGCTTCCCCTGAGGCAGGGTCCCCGGGCGAAGAGAGCGGTTCACGGACACCGGAACCGCCCGCCCCCGGCCGACCAAGCGCCCCAAGCCAACGAGCCGGGTCAGTCGGCCCGGCAGGCCCGGGCTGTCTCCAGGTTGATGAACCGCTCGCGGCGTTGCAGCGCCTGGCCCGCTTTCATCGAGCCCGTCACCCTGGGTTGTTCCTGGGAGTGACCGGCAGCAACGGCAAGACCACCACCAAAGAGATGCTTCGCCACCTGTTCGCCGGGGTGGCCGAGACCCGCGCCACCTCGGGGAACCTCAACAACCACATTGGCCTGCCGCTCGAACTGGTGCGCCTTCCCCTCACCACCCGGGTAGCCATCATCGAGATGGGGATGAACCATGCCGGGGAAATCCGCTTCCTGGCGGGATTGGCCCGGCCCACCGCGGCCGTGATCACCAACGTGGGCCCCGCCCACATCGGCAATCTCGGGTCTCTGGCCAACATCGCCCAGGCCAAGGCGGAAATCCTCGAAGACCTGCCGGCCACCGGAACCGCGGTGGTCGATGGCGACAGCGAGTTCCTTCCTGTGTTCCGGGCGGCAACGAGGGCCGCGGTCGTCACCTTCGGGTTCGGCCCCGAGTGCGACATGCGCGGCCACGACCTGACCACCGGCCCGGACGGTACCCGCCTGCGGGTCACCTGGCACGGCACGGAAGCGGCGGTGCGGTTGCAACTGTTGGGCCGCCACAATGCCATGAACGCCCTGGCGGCCCTGGCCCTCTTCGTCAGCCAGGGGCACGACCTGGCGGCGGGGGCCGCCCGCCTGGCCGAGTTCGCCCCCGTGGGGGCGCGCATGGAATCGCACGAGGTCGACGGCCGGCGCATTATCCTCGACTGCTACAATGCCAACCCCGCTTCGATGGCTCAGGCCGTGGAGTTTTTGCGCCAGTGCCCGGGCCAGCGCCTAGCCGTGCTGGGCGACATGCGTGAACTGGGCGAAGATTCGGCCCGCTTCCACGCAGAGCTCGGAGCCGCCGTGGCCCGGGCTGGCATCGAACGGCTGGTGGCGGTGGGCCATGACGCAGCAGGCATCGCCGAGGGCGCCCGCCGGCAGGGGATGCCCGCCGCTGCCGTCCATCATTGCTCCGACACCGCCCAGGCAGCGCGGGTGCTGCCCGGCCTGCTCGAGGCCGGCCAGACCGTGCTGCTCAAAGCCAGCCGCGGTATGCACTTCGAAACGATCGTCAAAGCCCTGTGGCCCACCCTTCCCCTCGACCTCCACTGACCCCCGTGTGGTCGGTCATAGGGGGGCGCGGCATGCACCCACCTGTACCCCACCCTCCCCTCGACCTGCACTGACCCAGAATTCCGACGACTCAGGAGGCTCCCTACGCTCAGCGCCATCATTCCCGCCCTGTCGATCAGAGTGTTGCTGTCCGTCGTCACCTCGTTCGTCCTGGCGCTCATCATCGGGCCGCGCGTGATCGCCAACCTGAAGCAGCGTCAGATCGGCCAGACCATTCGTGAGGAAGGGGTGCAGGAGCACAAGAAGAAGGCCGGGGTACCCACCATGGGGGGCATCATCTTCCTCGTGCCCATGGTCATCACCACCCTGACGTATGCCGGTCTCAATGTCTACGTCGGCCTGGCCCTGCTGCTGGGGTTGGGCATGGGCCTGCTGGGAATGATGGACGACCTGACCAAGGTCATCAAGGCCCGCTCGCTGGGGCTGACCCCGCGACAGAAGCTGGCTGGTCAGATCGTGCTTGGCCTGCTTGCCGCCGTCGTTCTTCGGTACACTCCCGGACTACGGCAGGAATTGCCCCTCTCGGCGGCTGCGGCGGGGGGAAGTTTGCTGCTGCCGGCCAGCTTCATTCAGGTGCCGATCTGGGGGGTGGTCGATCTGGGGCTGTTCTACCTGCCCTTCGTGACGTTCGTGGTGGTCGCCTTCACTAACGCCGTCAACCTGACTGACGGCCTGGACGGGCTCGCCGCCGGCACGGTCGGCGTGGGGGTCCTCCCGTTCCTGGTCATTGCCTACATAACCGGGCATCTGGTCTTCGCCCGCCATCTGGGCGTGGCCTTCGTGCCCGGGGCGGGGGAACTGGCCATCGTCTGCGCCGCCCTGTTCGGAGGGTGTCTGGGGTTTCTGTGGTTCAACGCCCACCCCGCCGAAGTATTCATGGGCGATACCGGCTCGATGGCCCTGGGGGGCACCGTCGCCGCCCTGGCCATCGGCACGCGCACCGAGATCTTCTCGGTCGTCATCGGCGGCCTGTTCGTGGCCGAGGCTCTATCGGTGGTACTGCAGGTCAGCTATTTCAAATGGACCCACGGCCAACGCATCTTCCGTATGAGCCCGATTCACCATCACTTCGAGCTGACCGGCTGGGCGGAAGAGAAGGTGGTGACCCGCTTCTGGATCATCAACCTGATGCTGGCCCTGATCGGTCTGGGCCTGTTCGCCAGCCGCCTCCTCTCCGTTCCACAAACCTAATTTCCGTTCACAATCTTTGTGTCCCTCCGGTAATTGGCTCGAAAAGAGGATTTCGCGACACCCCCTGTCCCATTTTTGCCGCACCCCATCCGGTCGATCGGTCCCGGGAACTTTGCTCCAGGAGCACCAATTAATATGACTTTAATATGACTACCGCCGTTTCTCAACCCCTGGGGCCGGGTTCGCCTCCAGACACCATTCCGCAGGCTCGGATCGGTGGCCTCGGGTTCGGCTCGATTCGTCGTCCGAACCTCGCAGAATCGCCATCCATGGCGATCTGCGAGGCGCGAGGCCATCCA
>CALLCO010000315.1 GCA_937998695.1 Candidatus Ozemibacteraceae bacterium | reverse complement strand
ACCGTCGCCAAGTACCGCGGCGAACTGAACATCCTGTCGAGCTCGGCGCGCCGGCGGGCCTGAGGCACCGGTTGCGCCGCCGATGGTCTGTCCATGGAATCCTGACCGGAGCTGTTGGTGCCCGCGTCGGGGGGGAGTGCTGCCGGTCGCGGTTGGCCATGAAGGGCCGCCGCGTCCCGCGCCATCACCAGAGATGGGGATCCCCACGCGGAAGGGGCGAGGGAACGGACGATCGGAAACCGGAGGGTTTTTGCCCGTCCAGCCCGGCATTTTTCGCGAGGTTGGCCCGTTTGGGGGGGCCGGGGGCCGCAGGAATCAGCCATCGGTGGAAAAAATCGGGTAAAATGGGCTAAAGGTTCCGTGAGAACCGGCCGATGGAAAGTGCAGCCTCTATTCAGCGGAGTAAAATGACTAGGCCAACGTTGCTGTGCCTGTGCCTGTTGATGGTGCTGATGGCGTGCACCCCGGCCGCCTGGGCCCAGGACACGCTCGGACCGGGTGACCGCATTCGGGTCTGGGTGAAGGGCGAGCCCGAACTCACCGTCGAGCGGGTGCTCGATCCCAACGGCGCCATCTCCTACCCCCTGCTCGGCACGGTCGAGGTCGGGGGGCGTTCGCCGGTCGAGGCTGCCCGCCTGATCGCCAAGGCTCTGGACGATGGCTACCTCCGCGAACCCCTTGTCCAGGTCAACGTGTTGGGCCGGCCCCGTTCGACCCTCGCCGTTCCGTCCGCTGGCAGCAATGACCTTTCGGCTCCGTCTGCCGCGGCGTCGGTCGGACTGCCTTCCCCCTGCCAGATCGAGATCGTCGACGGCAAGACCGGCCGCGGCATCGGCGGCGCGGCGATGCTGCTGGGTGGCAAGATCTACCAGAGCAACCGCCTGGGCCAGGTGATCGTCGACCAGCCTTCCGGCCGGATCATCCTGCTGGCCGACGGCTACAGTGTCGTGCAGGGGCCCCTCGAAGAGTTCGTGCAGGTGGGGCCGCCTCATCGGCTTCCTCTCTCGCCCGTTCCCCTCGCCGAGGAAGTGACGGTGAAGGTGGTCGATGCCGAGACGAAGCAGCCGCTCGGCGACGTCGAAATCAGGCTCGACCAGATGAAGGTGCGGACGAACAGCAAGGGCATCTTCAAAGTGCGTGAGATCAAGCGTGAATTCGCCGAGATCAAGCTGACCCGCAAAGGCTACAAGCCGGCCCGCAAGATGCTCGATTTCAAAGACCCGCTGGAGCAAGTCATCCTGATGGTGCGCAATGAATGAGTGAACGGCGGCGGGGTTTCACCCTGATCGAGATGCTGGTGGTGGTCGCCGTCATCGCCACCTTGGCCGTTTTAGGGGCCGGGTATTACGCCGATTCCCTCGAAGACGCCCGCGCCACGGTCGTCCGGTCCAACCTGCGTATCGTCCGTGAAGCTTTGGCCAAACATTTCAAGGACCGCCTGGCCTACCCGACCTCGCTTGAATCTTTGTATGGGCCGTTCTTGCAGGAACCCTACCAGAAACTGATCATTCAGCCCTGGGGCGACGGCACCACGGTCCAGGTGGTGGTCGTGGTTCCGGACAAGGATGGCTTTCCCGGGGTCGACGACAACGCCTTCCTGGCCACCCAGACCGTGGAGGTCGTTTACCCTGACCCCCAGGGGCGCCAGATTCGCGACGTGAAGATCAAGCGCGGGGGAACGATCCTTCCCTGGTAATCACGAATTCCGGGAATTCCGGGGACATCGAATTCGAATTCCGGGAATTCCCGTGGTAGAATTCCGGGAATTCCGGGGACATGATACGAAATTCCTCGATTTTCGTATCATGTCCCCGGAATTCGGAATTCCCGTGGTAGGATACCTACCGATCGACGACGAACTGTGATGCCGCCCCTGCCTGGCAACGAGTGTCAAGGAGAAGCCGCATGGCTGATATCGAACGCGCGAAACCCGCCCCCGAAGCGAAAGCGAAAGTGAAAGGCTCGGAAGGGCCCGACGAGGAACGGTCGCTTCTCTCTTATCTGAACCCATTCTACGGTCGGGTGACGACCGCCCAGTTGCTGCTATTCACCAAGTATTTCGCAACGTTGAACAAGGCCGGCATCCCGGTGCTGCGCACCCTTGCCACCCTGGCGCGGCAGGCGGTCAATCCACGGTTCAAGAACATCATCTTTCGAATGCGGGACGAGGTCGAGGGCGGGATTCCCCTCAACGCCGCCTTTCGCAAGAATGAAGACATCTTCGGCCTGCTCTACGTCAACCTCGTGCGAGTCGGCGAAGAGAGCGGACGGTTGTTCAACGTGCTCGACCGGCTGGCGACGCTGCTCGAGCGGCAGTTGAAACTGCGGCGGCGGGTGCTGGCGGCCATGACCTATCCCGCCATCATCACGGTGGTGGCCACGGGCGTGGTGCTCTTCCTGATGCTGGCGGTCATCCCCAACTTCGCCAAGCTGTTCCAGCAGTTCGGCCAGGAGCTGCCGTGGGCGACGCAGGTGGTCATCGACACCAGCACCTTTTTGGGCAACAACTTCCTGAACATCACCGCCATCGTGCTCGGGTTCTTCCTGGTGCTCTACCAGGTCAACCAGACCAAGGGCGGGAAGTATTTCTTCGACGGGCTCAAGCTCAAGGTTCCCTTGTTCGGCGAACTGACCCAGAAATACAACATTGCGCTCTACGCCCGCAATCTGGCGACGCTCTTCCAATCGGGCGTGACGATCATCACCGGCATGAAGATCAGCGTCGAGGCGGTCGACAACGCCGTCATCGCCGAGGCCTTGCTCAGCGTCGTGCGCGACGTCGAGGGGGGCATGCCGATCGCGAAGGCGCTCGGCCAGGTCAACATCATGCCCGAGCTGTCGACGCAGATGATCGAGGTCGGCGAGGAGTCGGGCAACCTCGACGAGATGCTCGAGAAGGTCGCTGACTTCTACGAAGACGAGATCAACTTCCTGGTCGACCAGTTGACCGCCCTGGTCGAGCCGGCCTTCATCGTGGTGTTGGGTTCGATCGTCGGGTTCATCGTCGTGGCGATGTATCTGCCGATCTTCCGGATGGCCAAGGTGGTGACCGGCGGCGGTGGCGCGGGCGGCCCCGGCGGCGGCTGAACCTTCCACCCTCCCGCTCTTCGGGTTTACCCCAGGTTTTCGGTCGGTCCTTGGGGCCCGACGCAGTCCGTTGTCCCGATTCGATGGCGTGTGCGGTCGATGAGGTTCATGATCAAAGACTAAGGGTTTCGCCGCGGAATGACGATGAAGATAGTGGGTCATTGAATCTCGCCGGGGTCCCCGGTGGGGCGATCTCGTCGTACATGCATGAAGGAGCAGACGTCATGGATTATCACACGCGCGGCGTGAGAGTGGGAACCTTCCTGGTCATGTTGGCCCTGGCGGGAGGGTTCTCGGTCGCGTTCGGCGACTCGTTCAGCGACCCCACCGTAGTGACCCATGACGCCCGGACGCTGAAGCTGTTCCCGGCCCATACCTTCCATGACGTGAAGGGCGGGCAGCCGGCGCCCGACATCCTGGTGCTCGACCTTCCCTTCTTCGCCTACGAGCAGGGCGCTTCGATCGTGCTGGCCCCCCATCCCAAGATCAAATTCATGCGGATCAGCCAGGTGAGTGGCAACCCCGACGTGACCCGCGCCACCCTGGTCTTCAGGGAACCCGGCACCTTCGTGCCGCGTCTGGTGGGGGGGAATCTCTTCCTCGAGCTGTTGCCCGCCGCCCCGGTCAAGTCGACCGCCCTGGCGTCGCGGCCGGCGCCCAGTGCCAAAACCTCACGTCCGATGGATGCCCCGGCCGGCGGCCCGCCCGTGGGGGCTCCCGTCGCCGCGACCACTTCCGGGGCCCGCCCCGCCCTTCCCGACATGCCGCCCTCCGGGAGTTTGCTCGATCAGCGGGTCAGCATGCAGTTCGAACAGGAGGAGCTGTCCGAGATCCTGCGCGCCCTGGCGATGAAGTTCAACCTGAAGGTCGTGGCCGACAGCGGGGTCCGCGGGAAGTTCTCGATCAGCGCCCAGGACGTGCCGCTGCGCGAAGTGCTCAAGAACCTGCTCCTGCAGAAGAATTTCCAATACACCCTGAAGGGGAACGAGCTGACGGTCATCTCGCTGGCGCAGGACACCGGACGAGTGGCGCGCGAATTGCTGTTCCGCGACCTGAGCCTGAAAGACGCGCTACAGACGCTCTCGAAGATGATGAACGTCAACCTGATCATCCACGAGTCGGTGACCGACAAGCAGGTCAATTTCTACGTCGAGAACCTGAACCTCGACGAGCTGCTCGATCTGCTGATCAGCACGAATGATCTGGTCAAGAAGCCCCACAACGAGAACACCTTCGTCATCATGTCGAAAGATGAAGCCAAGGGCTTCGGGGCCAAGGAATACCGCACCTTCAAGCTGGTCAACGCCAAACCGTCGGAAGTGATCAGCATGATCACCGGCAGCAAATCGCTGGCCGAGAAGATCGACACCTCGAACATGGCGATCAACGAGCGTATCAATGCGCTGTCGTGTTACGACACTCCAGAAAATCTCGATTTGATCGCCAAGGTCATCGAGAACATCGACGAAAAGCTGAAGCAGGCGGTCATCGAGGTCAAACTGCTCGAGGTGGCCCGTGACTCGGCGAAGTCCCTCGGCATCGACTTGAAGACCACCTCGATCTCGGTGAACGACATCACGCGCTTGCCTACCTCCTACCCGTTGGCGGCCAAACTCGATTTCCTGGAGAGCCAGAACAAGGCCAAAACCCTGGCCAGTCCCAAGATCCGAGCCGTGCATGGCAAAAAAGCCACGATCAGCATCGGCAAGATTTATCCGGTTCCCTATTATCGCTATGAAGTCGCTACCAATACGAACATTTTCGGGAACAATATCCAACCCTACAAGGAATATCGCGACGTCAAGGTCGGCATCCGGCTCGACGTGACGCCCGAGATCACGCGTGACAACGAGATCACCCTCGATTTGAACGTGACCGTCGACGACACCGAGCCGCCCAACAGCGACGGACAGCTCGTGCGCTCGGAGCGCTCGACGAACACCTATGTGCGGGTCAAGGACGGCGAGACGGTCGTGCTGGGCGGGCTGATCCGCAACCAGGATTCGACCAAGGTCAATAGTCCTGCGGTGCTGAACAAGATCCCGTTGCTGCGCCGGTTGCTCACCCAGAACAACGTGTCCAACAGCGAGTCCGAAATGATCATGCTGGTGACGCCGCACCTGGTGAA
>CALLCO010000314.1 GCA_937998695.1 Candidatus Ozemibacteraceae bacterium | reverse complement strand
GGTTGACCGCCGACCCCCCGTGGCCAGGATGCACGATCACCGGCGCCGCGTTCCTCAGGCCAGCCCGGTCCAGAGCCGCCCGCCCGGCCGCCCGCCGTTCGGCCCCGATACGCAACCACGGCAGGGCAGGCAACGGATCTTCCAAGCAAAACAGGGGCCGGCCTGGTCCGGCCAGGCCGGGCCCCTTGCCGTCGCAGACAGATCCGCCCAGCGGTGATGTCGCGTTCCCCAGGCCCCCCGCCACGCCGTGGGCTGGCCCGGCGCCGATTGCGCCCCCCGGAGAGGCCGCCGGGCCAGCCGACATCGCCTGGACCGCTGGCTTGTCCCGCGGGACGGGGAACCCTTGCATGGCGGCGGGAGTCGCCAGCCAGACCCGCGCCAGGTCACGGTTGTACCAGGCCTCATGGTGGTCGTTGCGGGAGCGGTGCTGCACCACCCGATGGGTGAGGAAGCCCTGCCAGAGATTCGACGCCCGCCCGACCCGCACCGGAACACGGGCCAGCCAACACGCCAGCATCGCCCGGGGCGCGGGATGGACGAGCATGGCCACCGCGAACCCGCCCCGCCGGATGAGGCTCGCCAGGCGGAGGAGAGAAGGCCGTCGACGCCCGTCGGGCGCATCGTCGGGCAGGATGCCGTCGACATCCGGATGTCCGGCCAGGAGGGGGGCGGTATATGACCGCACGTGGGCCACCAGTCGGCATTCCGGGCGATACCGCCGGAGTTCCCGAAAGACCGGCAGGGTCAGCACCAGGTCACCCGCCCGGTCCGTCCGGGAGATGAGAATGGATTCCGGTTTCATCGGCGGCCGGGTCGGTCAGCCATGGCTCGAGGCCCCTTCGGGCCGGGCCGAGCCCCGCACCCGGCCGAGCAAACCGATCACCGCCTCCATCATCTGGTCGACCCCGATCGAGGTCAGGCAGGCGTTGGTGCCGCGCGGGCAGACGGACCGCCGGCACATCTGCCGGCAGGCGTCGGTCTGGACGAGGGCCGCCCGGTCGGTCAGCGGCCCGGTACGGCGCATGTCGGTCGAGCCGACCGGTACGGCCACCGGCACCTTGACCAACGCCGCCAGGTGCATGGTGCCGGAATCGTTGGCCAGGACCAGGCGGGCCCGCGACAACAGCAGGATCAGCTCCTCGAGAGAGGTCCTTCCCCCCAGGTCGATGCCCTGAGATCCCAGGCCCGATACCACCGTGGCGGTCAGGCCGGTTTCGGCCGCGGTCCCAGTGGCCACCGCCCGCCATCCCAGCAACTGGGTCAGGCGCAGGGCGGTCTCGGCGAATCGCTCGGCCGGCCAGCGCTTGGCCTCGCCAAAGGCGGCGCCGGGAGCGACGACGAAGAAATCCTCGTCCGCGGCCAGACCGAACCGTTGCCGCACCGCCTCCACCCGGCCGGGGTCGGATTTGATCGACGGCAACGGGGCGGAGAAATCGGGCAGGCCAGCGGCCGCGACTAGATGCGCGTGCAAGCGCGACTCGTGCCGATGCTCATAACGGGTGGGAAGGGGCAGCGCCAGCGTCAGCAACGGAGAACGCCCCTCTCCCGCATAGCCCACCCGCATCTTCCCCCCGGTGAGGAAGGCCAGCCAGGCCGCCCGAAACGACCGGGGCAGGACGATGACCATGTCGTAGCCGGTGCGCCGCCAGCGCAGGATGGCCGGCAGCGACCGCCAGAAGGGGGCCTTGGTATCGACCGCCCAGACTTTCCCGACCCCCGGGTGCAGCTTGTACAAAGGGGAGAGGTGAGGCCGGGTGACCACGTCGACGGGCTGGCCCGCCCCGATGGCGGCATTGGCGAGGGCGCCATAGGACATCACCACGTCGCCCACCCAGTTCAACCCGAAGCACAGCACTTTCATGGCGAGCCCCGGCAGCCGGTCCGATTATGGAGGGCAGGCGCCCCATGAGCCTTCGCACTGCCTCCCGATGGGGTGGGTCTGTCCGGCGAACGCCCCTCTTCAACCTGGCCGACTTTCACCGACCTGAAGTGGTGATCGGGCTGGCACGGCTCGGCGGCGCCGGTGGCGCCGTTGGAGCCCTCACGGAGACCAATCTCGGCAGCCCCCCGCCGGTCTTCAGCCTGCGGATGCTCTCCGGGTCGCGGGCAAGCGGCCGTCAGCCCATCGTCCGTCGATCGCCGGGTCGATGCCAGGGCCGGCCCGTCGAACCATGTGCGCAGGTCGGCCACGACCCTGACCCAGTCCAGGTCGCGGCAGGCCCAGTGGCCTTCCGGGCAGGTCGCCCGCTGACCGTGCAGGCTGCAGGGCTTGCAGGGCAGGTCACGGGAGATGACCTTAACCCCGGGGCCAGGCAGAGGGCTGAACCCCAGGGAGGGGTCGGTCTGCAGGAAGAGGCCGGCCACAGGCACCCCCACCGCCCGGGCCAGGTGCATCGGCCCCGAATCGGAACTCACGACACCGCGGGCGCGCGCCATCACCCCTGGTAGCAGGTCGAGGGGCAACCGGCCCCGCAGATCGACCATGCCAGCGGGTAAAGCCGGCTCGGCCCGGTCTCCGATGGCAGCGAGACGGGGCCAGATTCCGGCCACTGCCGCGAGAGCCGGGGCCGGCAGGGCCTTCCCCGGATGGGATGCCCCGGGGTGGACGAGAACGAACGAACCGGGTTCCAGGCCATGTTCACGCAGGAAGAGGTCCACGGCCGGAACCGACGCGGAAAGGGTCAGCCTTCCGTCGGGGGGGGCGGCGGTCTCGCCGACGGTGTCGAGATACCTCTGCCAAACCGGTCGGGGATCGGCCCCCCGCAAGGGGTACTTTCCCCAGGCCGCGGCCCACTGTTCGGCCAAGGGCCGCTTGGCATAGCGGGTCACCGGAGCCCCCAGCAGCCACCCCAGGGCCAGGGACAGCGGCTTGCCCTGCAGGTCGTGGACCCGGGCGGGCCGCATCCGACGGAGCCGGCGGGCCAAGGGCAGCAGGTCTCCTGCCCCTCCGATCAGGTGCACGGTGGCCGGCAGAAACCGCGCCAGGGGCTCCCAGCGCCGGTGGATCACCCAATGGAGGTCGGCCCCGCAGCGGGCCAGGGCCCGGGCGGCCGGCACCGCCAGCAGGATGTCGCCCATGGCGGTGAACCGCAGCAGGATCTCAGGCCCCATTGGCCAGATATCCGCTCTGGCGGAGGGCTCCCACCGTCCGGCGGCTGGCGCCCGCCATCCGATCGAGGACGGACCGCGCCTGCCGTCCGGCGGCCAGGAACCGGGGCGCATCGGCCAGAGCGTCGGCCAGCACCTGGCGCAAGGAGGCGGCATCGGTGACCTCGAAGAGGGCGCCGCCTTCCCGCAGGGCCTCCCGTTCGGAGGGGAAATTCCAGGTGTGGGGGCCGGTGACGATCGGCACCGCGCAGGCGGCCGGTTCCATCAGGTTGTGGCCGCCGTGCTCGACGAGGCTGCCGCCGACGAACGCCAGCGAGGCGACGGCATACAATTCGCGCAGCACTCCCAGGCTGTCGACGAGCAGGAGATGCGGAGCCGGTCGCCGCCGGTCGCTGAGGCGGGCGACATCGAGGTGGCGCTGCTGGAGCAACCGCTCGATCTCGGGAACGCGATCGATCTTGCGGGGGGCGATCACGACCGTCACGTTCAGGCCTTTCCAGAGCGGGTCGAGCGCGTCGAGGATCAGCGTTTCCTCCCCGGTGTGCGTCGATCCGAAGCACCATACCTGGCGGCCGGGCGGGATGCCGTATTTCACCCGCAGCGCCGCCACGTCGCAGGGCCCGGGTTCGATGTCGTATTTGAAGCACCCGAGCGGGTTGATGCGGGCCGCAGGCACGCCCAGCTGCCGGAACCGGCGGGCATACACCCGGTCCTGGGGGAAGACGAAGGCGAGATGGTCGAGGGCTTCCCCGAACAAGGGGCGCAGCAACCGCATGAACCGCACGGTACGTTCGTTGATGCGGGCGTTGATGATGCCGTAGGGAATGCCGCGACGGGCGAGGGTGGCCAGTAGCAGAGGCCAGATCTCGGTCTCGCTGATCAGCAACAGGCGTGGTTTCATGCGGGTCAGGAAGGGGCCGAGATACTCGGGCAGCTCGATCGGCAGGAGGGTGGCATGCCCACACAGGCCGTCGTCGACCAGGCGGCGGTACCCATCCATGGTGGTGGCCGAGGCGACCAGGCGGTCTTTTCCCACGACGCTGGCGAGCTGGCTCAGGAAGGGGCGCAGGGTGATGACCTCGCCGAGGGAGGCGCCATGCACCCAGATCGTGCTGTGCTCGACCGGCTCGGGGGGTTCGTACCCCCCTTTGCGGAGGCAGATCTCCTCTTTTTCGAGACGCCGGGGCGGGAAGAGGTCGAGCAGTTCGACCACTCCGCGCAACAGCCACTCGTACCCGCTGAGGGTGAATTTCATGCGATGACTCTCACTATAGACCCTGAGAGAAGTTTGTGCAATGCTTCCCCGTGCTGTCGCGGCCTAGTCTAATTCCGTTTTTTATGTAAATTGAAGACCGTGGGTGTGGAAGACGCAGGCCTCTGTTGGCTGGAAAGATTACGCACGTTTCCCTATGTTCTGGGTTCGCCTCCCTTGTTGGCCGGGCTGGTGAACCTGGTGCCTGAATCCACTGAGCCTGGCGCATGAACCTGTTTTGCGAGGTGGCGGTACATAGCACCATTGATCTGGAGCGCGTTGGCTGGCGGACCGTACAGAAAAATGGTTGAGTTTGGCATTCGTGCAACAGCCTCTGGGTCCCCAAAATGGCCTATCAAAGTGCCCCGGACCAATCCAGGTCTTGGTTCCAAGCTCCCACAGGCCCTACCACCCGCGCCGCCAAGCCGCCAATCTGCGCCGAGGGTTATCGTCCTGTTGGGACTCTTCTCCCCGAGGGCCGGGTTTTCCAGCGGCGGTGGAGCCAGAACCACTGCTCCGGGCGCGCCCGGATCCAGGTTTCGAGCTGGCTGGTAAACACCTGCGTCAGGGCCTGCCGGCCAGCGTCGGTGTCGGCGAAGTCCTCAGGAAAAATAGGAGGCGCGATCTCCAGGTGGTGTGGCGGCTGGGGGCGCCCCGGATGCAGCACCAGCCCCACCACCGGCGCACCGGTCTTCAGGGCGATTGTCGCCGGGCCGACCACGGTCGAGGCCGCTTCCCCGAAAAACCGCACGAAGATGCCCCGGTCGCCCGCGTCCTGGTCGCTCATCAGCCCCAGCAGATGCCCCTGCCGCAGCGCCCGCAGAATCTCCCGCAGGGAATAGCCCGAGTCGGTCGTCTCCACCCCATCGCGCCGGCGCATCCGTTCCATCCAGGCGTCGACCGCCCGGTTGTTCTGCCGGCGCACGACCACCGTCATCCGGAACCCGTGCCGGCACAGCCACGGCGGCACCAGCTCCCACAGGCCGTAGTGCCCCGACACGATGATGACCCCGCGACCGCGGGCATGCGCCCGCTGCAGGTGCGCAAGGCCCGTCACCCTGATCCGCGCGTCGAGCTCCTCGCCGCTCAGATAGGTCAGGGAAGCCTGTTCGACCGCGTTCTCGAAGAACGTGTCGTAGACGCGCCGGCCCAGCGCCGCCGCGGCCGCCGGGTTTAGATCGAGATGGCGTTGCAGGGCCTCGACCGTGTGCCGCCACCGCAGCCGCAGCACGTCCCGCGCCAGCCACGCCACCAGACGGCCGGCCCGCCGCCGCCGCCCGGCATCCCAGGTCGCGGCCGCCCGTGCGAGCCGGTCCAGCAGGGCCACCTCGGCCTGATGGAACAACCCGACCCATTCCTCCGGATTCCGCTTATGAGACTGTTGCATGAATGCCCAAGGCGGCCGTCCTTTCTGTCCCGCTTACCACAAATGCGCCAAGGCTCGCGGCCGCTGTGTGCCGTAAGCCCGCAAAACCGATTCAGGCAACAGTCTCGTATCTGGCTTTCTCATGTGGCGTCCCACTCAGGTTTGACGGGCATATCACCATACCCCCAAGCGCCCCGCCTTCGCCAGGAAAATCTCTGCGGACTTGCATCCCATCGTTCTGGGGGACCGAGCCCGGAGAAACTGTGCCCATCCCATCCTTTTTCGCTAGAAAGTCCGTGGGTCATCGCCCTCCCCCCGCAGAATCAGAAGAGGTGCCTCTTCCCAACCCCCGTAGACTGTTCACAACAACCACGTCGATCTGCTCCCTCCCTGTGCCGCGACCGGCCTCGCCGATCGTGGCCGCACCCCCGAAAGAGTCCCACCCGGGGCTCGCCACCTCCGACGATCACGCTCTGCGAACACGCTCTGCGGTCAGGAAACCGGTCACGGCGCCCTCCCCTGCAGCTTCCGCTTCCACGCCCGCAGCTGCAGGGCGGCTTCGACCAGGAGACTCGACCGCATGGCGATGGCTTCCACCGGGCAGACCTCCAGGCAACAGAAGCAGGAAATGCACCGCCGATAGTGGAACCGGATTCCATCCGGCCCCAGTCGTACCGCCCGCGCCGCGCAGACCCGGGCGCATGCCCCGCACCGAATGCAGCGGGTCGGCACCAAAGTCGGGCGCGCCCAGACGAACCGGCGCAGCACTTTGAACAACGGCTCGGGAACCCGATACAGCAAGGGAATCGCCGGCGCCTGGAAGCCCGCGAACCGCACCTGACGAGGGTCATCGCCCCGACAGTCGACCTCGCCGAGGTCGGCCGGCCCCCACCCCCGCTCGCGACACCGCCGCAGGACCGGCTGGTCGGCTGGCTCGATCCCCGCCACCGCACTGGCGGCGAGATCGACCGTCACCGGGTCGCGGGCGGCCAGGAGCACGCCCGTCGGCACCGGCCGGCCACCCGCCGGGCCGTTGCCATCCATGCCGGTAATGCCATCCATCAAGTGAAAGCCCATCGGCACCGCCGCCGCCAAGTCGGCCATCAGCGCCCCGAAAGCGGCGGCGCGCGGCAGACGCAGGTGCAGCTGGGCCTTCTGCAACCCCGGCACCAGGCCGAAGTGGTTCTTGACGGCGCCGGTCAGCACCGTCAGGTTGTGGGTCTTCAGCTTGCAGAGGTTGATGACCAAATCGGCCCGCCAGTACCAGTCGGTGATGCGCACCGTGAGCGGGCCCTGGGGGCCATCCACCGCGATTTCGCGGGCGGGTTCGCGCTCGAGGGCCACCAGCTCGCCCCCGGTGCGGGCCGCCACGGCCCGATACCCGGTCGCTTCCCAGAAATCCTCGACCCGCTTCAGGGTCAGCGGCGGGCTGTCGCCGATGACCACGCGCGCCCCGCCGGCGCGGCAGCCGGCCGCCACCGCCTCCACCACCGCCGGATGCGTGGTCGCCGCCGCCGCCGGCGCCTTGGCCGACAGCATGTTCGGCTTGAGGAAGACCGTCATGCCTGGCCGCACCAGGCCGGCGAACCCGCCCCACGGCGCAAGCAGCCGCTCGAGGGCCGGCCCCAGCTCCCCCGGGTCGTAGGAAGCGCACCGCACGCAAGAGAGCAATGGAGGGAGTTCCTGACAACTCCGGGTCATGGTGTCCTCTCCTGATCCCATGGGGCAGATCGACCCTGCCGGAAGGCTATCGATGGGCCACCCAGTCGAGCCCCCCCACCGGCCCCGCCGACTCCCTGCGCCTGTTGCATGAACGTTCCACACTCCCCATTTCCATGTACCGTCCAATCAAAGATGCAGATTGAATCAAGGGCGCTATGTACCCGACAAGCAGAAAAACGATGCATGCGACAGGCCCAGTACAATCCTAGGGGCATCGAAACGCTTCCCAAATCTGCAGGCATCAGGCTCATTCACTGTCGCGCTTCTGCCCCGGCGGGACCGGCCCGAGCCCCAGCGGCCCGGGCGGCATGCGCTCCCAGCCGGCCGCCTCGGGGTCGAATGGCATGGGAGGCTGCGGGCCCCAGCCCATCTGCGGTTCCTGGGGGCCAGCGAGCAGCAGGTCAGGCGCGGGCGGGGACAACACCGGCTGGATCTGCCGCGAGAAGGGCTGGATCTCGAGCCCGTCCTCACGCTCGATCAGGAAGCACTGGTTGAGATAGACCACCTTGGACAGGATCTGGCAGAACGGGATCTCCTTGAACGAGGCATAGACGGGAAAATGCAGATCTTTAGGGAACTGCAGCGGGGTCTTCCCGCCCAGTGCGATCTGACGAAGCACGAACTGGATGTCGTCCCCCCGCGACACCAGCGACCCCGGCTTCTTCAGCCCGGGGAAGCGGATGGTCAGCGTGTCGGGGTCCACTTTCCGCAACCGCGCCAGCACCTCGGTCCAGCCTTCACCGGCGGGGCGGACAGGCAGCACCAGCAGCACCGGCCCGGCCAGGGCGAACCGGTGATGCGCCGGCAGGATCTTCAACAGCATGCGTTCGAGGCTCTCGGCGTGATGGCAGGGAATGACCGACCCGCCGGCCTGGAAGTGCATGACGACGTGGAATCCGAACCCGCGGCCCACCAGTTCGAGCGCTTCCCACAACCCGATCGGATGCCCGACGAACGAGGTGCCGCGATGCCAGCGCGCCTTGAGCGGCGGCTGCAGGGTCATCTCGATGAAACTGTGCGTGGACGCGCGGGAGAAAAGCACCGATTCCCGCCGAATCTCCTCGACCTTCCACTCGGCGTCGATCCGCATCTTGGGGACGACGTGCAGGCGCTGGCCCTGGTAGTAGATCCAGGCCCGCGCGTCGCTCTCGTGGAACAGGATCGCTCGCACTTCCGGGGCGTTGGCCAGCGACCGGATCATGACCGCCTCCACCGGCCCGGTCGGGCTGGCGGCGAGCCAGACAATCAGGCAGATGAACAGAAGCAGCGGACGAATCCTCGAGGAAGCCGTCGCCCGCGAAGGCACAGGCGACGGAAGGCCGTCTCGAACGGGTCTCTTCTGCCAGCTTGACCCCCAGAGGGCGACGGAAGGGACGCTGGTGCTCCCCCCGCCGCTCTCCGGCAGCTCCCTCGAGAGCCCTGCCGGCCCCGCCGCGAGAGCTGATCTGACCCTCTGCCCGTGTGAGGCGCCACGCCTGCCGCTCAGAGCATTCCCTCCCGCACCAGCGCTTCGTAGATGAGCACGCCGTTGGTGGCGGCGCCCCGGCGCAGGTTGTCGGCCACCACCCATAGGTTCACCCCGTGCGGCACACTCGGATCGGCGCGCAGACGCCCGACGAAAACCTCGTCGCGGCCCTGGCACTGCAGGGGCGTCGGATAGACGTTCCGGGCCGGGTCATCCATCAGCACGATCGACGGGCTGTCGGCCAAGGTGCGGCGCAGGGCCGGCAGATCGACCGGCCGGGTCAGCTCGAGGTTGACCGCCTCGCTGTGGCAATAGAAGACCGGCACCCGCACGACGGTAGGCGAAACCGGGATGGGGGCTTCCATGATTTTCTGGGTTTCCCGCACCATCTTCTCTTCTTCGCGGCAGGAGCCCGAATCGAGGAAAACGTCGATGTGCGGGAAGAGGTTGAACCCGATCGGATGCGGGTAGACCCCCTCTGGGAGTGGCTGTCCGGCCAGTCGGGCAGCACTCTGGCGTTCGAGCATTTCGATCGCCTCGAGGCCGGTGCCGGACACCGATTGGTAGGTCGAGACCACGATACGCTTGATAGGGTTGACGCGATGGATGGGGGCGATCGCCACCACCATCTGGATGGTCGAGCAGTTGGGATTGGCGATCAGCCCGCGATGGCGTTTGAGGGCGTGCGCGTTGACCTCGGGCACGACGAGGGGAACCGTGTCGTCCATGCGGAAGGCGTTGCTGTTGTCGATGACGACCGCGCCGGCCGCCACCGCCTTGGGGCAGACCTCCTTGCTGACCTCGGTGCCGGCCGAGAAGAAGACCACGTCGAGGCCCTTGAAATCGGCCCCGTCGACCGCTTCGACCGTCACCTCCCGCCCGGCGAAGGGCACCTTGAGCCCCTGGCTGCGGGCCGAGGCGAACAACCGCAGGTCATGCGGCGCGATGCCGTGCTCGGCAAGCACGGTGAGGAATGTGCGGCCGACGGCCCCGGTGGCGCCGACGATGCCGAAGGCATGCTGTTTCCTGGATCTGGTCATTTCGTCACCTCGCGTCTGTCATGGAGCTTTCTGGGGGGAGGGCGATGCCGTGGCGTCGGCAGCGGCAGCGGCGTCGGCAGCGGCATGGGCGTCGGCAGCGGCAGCGGCAGGTGTGCCGCCGCCGGCCGTCTCGTCTTCTTCCGCTCCCACTTCCCGGGCTTCCTTCATTTCCTGGTAGAACGATTTGCGGCCTTCCGGGCGGTAGAACTGCTCGGGAATGCGCACCACGGGCGGCGACGCCACGGCGGCGGGGGGCGGCGCGGTGGCCGGGACCGGCCCCACTCCCGGGGACGGCGGAGAGCTGACCGGCGGAGCCGGCGGCACGGGCGGCCGAGGCGGGGTCCACAGCACGCGCCGCAGTTCATCCACCCGACGGCGCTGGGCCGGCGACAACCCGGCCGGCATGGAGGCGGTCAACAGGCCGTCGCCCGTCGGAGCGCCCCCGGGCCCCCCCGCCATGCCCGGGGCGGCAGCGGCAGCCGAGGACGCCACAGCCGAACCGGGCCCCGCAGTCCCGGCCATGGGCGTGGCGGCAGGGCCATCCCCGCTCAGGCCGGCCCCCTTCCCCGAGGGATGAGACGGGGCGGCGACGGACGCCCCCTTCTGCTCGGCCCCACCCGCCGCCTGACGCATGGGGGCGGAAGGAGGCAACAGGCGGGACAGTTCCTCGGCCGCGGCGACCCGGCGGCGCTGGTCGGCCAGGCGCTCCTCGAGCGCCGACCGCAGGGGGCCGACCGGCAGGGCCTGGATCGCCGCTTCCAGCTGGGTGATCTTACGTCGCTCCCCCTCGAGATCGGAGCAGTCGAACGTCTCGACCGCGGTCATCTCGCTGCCGGAGGCGGTGCGCTGGATGGTCACCCGCGTCGCCTTCCGCCGCAGGTTTTTCAGATCGGGCATCTTCGGCGGAGTGAACTGGAAGCGGCTCTTTCCCGACGGTCCCTGCACCGGCCGCAGACTGCCGTTGGGGTCGGGGTCGACCGGCTCGACCGGCTCGGTCATGCCACCGGCCCCCGCAACGGCGGCTGGGGAATGGGTGGGCGCCATCGTCGCCTTTTCCATCCAGTGCGGGTAGGGGGGCGCCTTGGGAGGGACCGGCGGGCCAGCATCCTGACCGCACACCGGACTGGTGAGCACCCAGAGGCCCACCCCCCAGGCGATGATCTTTCCCGTTCCGAACCATGGCCGCATCGACGTGTCCCACCCTTTCCGTTGCAGTAGCGGCCCAACAGTACCACATCCCCCGCCCCTTCCACAATTCCCCAAGACCATCGGGCTCCGTCCTGGCAACGAGCCGCGGGTTCCCCTCACTGGCCTTGATTTCGTCACCACCTTGCCGCCAGCCGCATTGCCACGCGGGTCCCAGGGGTTTCCCGGGAAACCGTTCGGGAAACCGTTCAAGAATGGTGCGGGTCCGTCGCTTGGAACGTCAGCCGCCGTTAGGATTGGTCAGGCCAGCATGAGGAATGAGAAGGAATTCCAGATCGTCGGCAGTGCCAGTGGCTAGATCGGGCCCAGGGCTGAACAATCGCGGCTCCACGCCGGGCTGATAGGCCAGAGGAGCGTTCGTGAACGGATCGATCGGCAGCGCCTCCACTCCCAGCCAGGTCACCAACTCGGAGATGGTAGAGGGCCAGGCTTTTCGTTCCTCGTGGAAGGCGTGAACTGCCACGGCGGCCGCCCCTCCACGCAGGAAAGCCTTGCTGCCGATCCAGCGGTCATACCCCTTGGCAGGATTATCCGTTGAAATGCTAAGGAACCACTCGAGGCACAGGCGACTGGGGCGAACCAGATACCCTATCCATTGCCAACCGATCGAGTTGGCTCGGCGGGTCAGCGCAGCAAGCTTTTCGGAAGCACCCTGCAAACGCTTCTTGGCCAAAGGATAGGGCTCCTTGATGGCTTTGATCGCTTCGCCGAAAATTGGATCAAGGTAGAAATCGATCAGAGACTGGTTCGAAAAGGCCCGCACCAGCACCCGGGGTTCACGGCCATACGCCTGGCGCGCATATCCGTTCTCGATTTCACGCTGGAGATAATGGACCACACTGGGGATCAATTTTTTTCCGCTCCGCAGGGCGCGGGCGAATGGAACCTCCCGCCGTTCAATCACTTTAATCCACTCCAGGACCTCTCGAGCCAAGTTTTTGGAAGGTTTTACCACCGGAGCTAGTTCAGCAAGGGCCTGCCCCGCCATCGTGCGGAAAGCAGCTCCAATGATAAGACCTATCAAGGTCGTACCACCAACCTGCGTTTCGCGGATTTCCATGTGGGCCCCCAGGATGGCCGGCCCGCAGGCCGCCAGCAAGGCGGAGCGAGGTTGTCCCTGGTGGGCCAGGTCCCAGGCTAATAGGCACCAGAATCTCGCGGAATCACGAACGATCCGATAGTTGGGCTCAGGGGCCAACGGGTGGCGTAATTCCAGCTCAGGAGCCATGACCGGCCAGGAAGCCAAGCCTTCGGACAACCGATCGACAAGTTGCTGCTCGAGGGTCCCTCGGTCTGGCACGAGCGCCAGATATTCCCGGATTTGGGCTTCCTCCCCATAGAGAGAGATCCTTTCCCCGAAATTGGTGGGATCGACTAAAGACTTTAAATCAGGTCCGTTTTCGGCAGAGGAGGGCGGCCTCAAGCCCGTCGCCAGGTTGATTTCATACCGTGAAGGGGCACTCCAGGAAGCGATCGCGGGAGGATAGGACTGAGTCGCTTTCCCTCCCTCTTCCCACACCCGGTTCACCGCCATGACGTCAAGAACCAGTTCGATGGCCTGATAGACATGAAAGGCAAGACATGCCCCCACAATCACGATCCCCGTCCAGAACGGATGCCGACGAACCCATTCGATCATGTTCTGCTCCTTTTCCGGCCAACCAAGGCCGCTTTCCCCAGAATAGCCGAGCGACCACGGAAAATCCAGCTATATCCGACAAGAGCAGGGCAATCGCGGAATTGACGAAAAGGCGCGGGCGTAGTACCATTCCGCAGCTTCCGGTCGCATTCTACCGGTGGAGGGCTGTCGTGAAGATCCTGGTGCTCGGCTCCGGCGCGCGTGAACACGCCATGATCCACGCCCTGGCCCGCTCTCCCTCCGTCCACAAGCTGTACGCCTGCCCCGGCAACGACGGCATGAAGGGCTTGTGTAGTTCCCTGCCGTTCACCACCAACGCCGACCTCGTGCGCTTCGCGCGCGAGCAGGTCGATCTGTCGGTGGTGGGTTCCTCGCGGTTCGTCGAGGAGGGAACGGTCGACGCCTTGATGACCGCGGGCATCCCGGTCATCGGGCCCGCCGCCGACGCCGGCCGCATCGAAACCAGCAAGGCCTTCGCCAGTTCGTTCATGGTGAAGCACAACATCCCCTCGCCGATGACCCAGGTGGTCGCCAACCGCATCGAGGCCGAACGCTTCCTGCAGGAAAACCCCTGGGTCAAGGTGGTCAAGTGCAACGGCTTTTCGCGCGGATTGGGCGTGGTGCTGGTCGACACCCCCGGCGACGCCCTGGCGGCGGTCGACCGGCTGCTGAAGAAGCACGGCCCGCCCATCATCCTGCAAGAGCGGCTGACCGGCATCGAGTGCTCCTACTCGATCCTGACCGACGGCAACCAATGGGTCAGCTTCAGCAGTTCGCGCGAGTACAAGCGGACGGGCGTTGGCGACACCGGCGCCACCACCGGCGGCATCGGCTCGGTCTGCCCCTTCCCCGGGCTCACCCCCGAGCTCGAGGAGCGGATCCGCACCCGCATCGTCGTGCCCACCGTCAACGGGTTGCAGTCAGACAAGCTGATCTACCGCGGCTTCCTGTCGATGCACCTGATCATCACCAGCACCGGCCCCAAGGTCATGGAAATCAACGCCCGCCTCGGCGACCCCGAGACCCAGAGCATCCTGGTCCGCTTCCGGGGCAACCTCGCCGCCCTGCTGATGGACTGCGCCCTCGGCCGCCTCGACGCCACCGGCTCCGAGGTCGCCTTCGGCCGCAACTCCGCCGTCTCGGTGGTGCTCGCCCGCGCCGGCTACCCGGCCGACGAATCGGCCGAACCCTCGATCAAGGGCCTGGACGAACTGACCGACACCCAGGTCTTCCACTCGGGCAGCGTCTGGCATGAGGCCGAGCGCCGCTTCACCTTCCGCGGCGGCCGCCTCGTCACCCTCTCGGCGGTCGGCGAAACCCTCGCCGAAGCGCGTCGCAAGTGCTACGCCGACCTGTCCCGCCTGACGCTCTCCAACGTCCAGTACCGCGGCGACATCGGCGCCGAAGGCTGACCCCCGGTCCGCTCCACCCAGCCTGTCTGCCCTGAGAAGCCCGGGGGCAACAAGGTCAGATGATCTTCTTGAGGAAGGTCAGCTTCGACATGAACTTCATCAGCCACATGTTCTTGCCGGGCAGGTCATCGGGGCCGAAGACGGCGGAGACCTTGCCGTCGGCGTCGACCGTAATCTTGTATTCCTTCGACTGGGCGATGTCCCCCATGATCTCGTTGCGCAACTCGCGGGCGAAGGCGTTCGACTTGATGGCCGCCACCACCTCGGAGTTCACGTCCTGGCTGAGGTAGTCCATGTTGTAAGTGCCGACGATGCCGATCTTGCCATCGAAAACGAAGTTCTTCGCATGGAGCTTGCGCTTGCCGTAGTAGGTGAAGATGCGGCAGGTCGGGATCTCCTTGAGGATGCGCTTCCAGTCGGCGTAGAACATTGCCTGGGTGGCCAGGCTGTCGGTCGAGGCCGGGCTGTTGGTGTGGATCAGAATGCGCACCCCGCGCCTGGCGGCCCGCTTGAGGGCGGCTTCGGCCCGCTCGGTCAACACCACATAGGGGTTTTGGATAACGATCTCCCGGCGGGAGCCGTCGATGAACCGGATCAACTGATCGGCGATATCGTTGCGCGGGCCATACCGCGAGTGTTTGTCGATGATCTTGACCGGCGCGGTGTGAGCGCCGCGCCACAGCCGGGCCTGTTCGTATCCGGTCATCGTTTTGTACCGTTTCAGTTCGGCATTGAACTCCTTGAGGGCCTTGGCCGTGCGTGTATCAGCCTTGGCGGGCTGATACACCCCGCGCCCCCGGATGTACTGGTTCATCGTGTTCAGCGCGGCCTCGAGCTCGCGGCTCATGATATCGATGTTGCCCCACAGATCCTTGGTGATGGAATACTGTTTGAGCGGGGTGAACTCCTCCTCGAAGGCGGCCGCCAGCTGGCGGGCCACCGCCTGGCTGCGGATGAGCACGTCGCAGTCGCGGTAGCAGTCGGGCATGTCTTCGGGGTTCACGTAGTAGTGGCTGGACACGTTGCGGCCACCGATGACCGCATATTCCTCGTCGACCACGATGATCTTGTCGTGGTTCGAGGCCATGATCAGCCGGATGTCGAAGATCGCCGTGCCCAGATCCTGGTGGATGGGGTTGAACGTCTTCACCTCGACGTTGGGGAAGGCGACCAGTTCCTGGATGAAATCCTGGCCCATGAGTTTGCGAGTGAAGCCCTTGGTCCCGCGGGCGTCCATCATGAAGCGGATCTTGAGCCCTTCCCTGGCCTTGCGCAGCAGCAGCCCACACAAGGCCATGCCGAAGATGTCGTCTTCTACGATGAAATACTGCAGATCGATCGAGGTCTTCGCCTCGTTGAGAATCTTCCAGCGCGCATACCAAGCCTGGTTGTTGTCGTAGATCAGCCGGACGACGGCATTGTCATCTTTGGCCCCGGTCGCTCCCGGGAAGAGATGGAAGACCACGTCCACCGGA
>CALLCO010000313.1 GCA_937998695.1 Candidatus Ozemibacteraceae bacterium | reverse complement strand
GTGGAGGGGAATGACGATGATGCTGCCGCTCTTGACCTTGGTGACTTTGATGCGAGTGCCCCGCGGCACGAACTCCCCGTCGGAAATGACATCGAGGCGCTCGTCACCGATGCGGGCGATCCCGGAAGGGCGCAGATCGCTGGTGGCCACGCCTTCTTTTCCCACGTAGTGGGAAAGATCTCGGATGGCGGTATACCCGTCTTCCACCGAAATCTTGGTCTCGAGCCGGAACCTTTTCCCTAGCGAAGTATAGGGGAAAACGTAGATAATCCACAGGACCAGGGCGACAAGGGCAACGAACGACACCAGGGAATAGATGACGGCCAAGCGGGTGTCGAGTTTCCAGAAGGCCAGGCCAAGGCCGGCCAGGATGGTGATGATCCCCGTGATGCCGGTCAGCCCGAAGCCGGGGATGAGAGCCACCTCGAGGAACAACAGCACCAGGCCGCCGATCAGCATGGCGAGGACCACGATGCCCAGAGTGGTCGGATCCATTTCGGGAGTCTCGGCAGGGGTAGTGGGAGCCGGCAGGGGCATTGGCTCGACAGGTCCGATCGGAACGCCCTGGGCAGGCGCATTCCCAGTGGCAGGGCGGGCGTCGGCAGGCACCGCCGGCGTGGAGGCCGGTTTCGAGACCGGGCCCGGCTTCGGGGTCACCCCCGGGATGGCCTGCGGCGCCGCCGTCGGAGCGAGGCCGGGGCTGCCCGTGGCGGACCGGTCAGGCGAAGGCATGAGCTCGCTCCCGGACATCTCCTGGGCGGGCAGGGCACCGGCCAGGACCAACAGCAACGCCAGGCAGGCGAGGGCTTGGAGCACGGGGCAACGCAGGCTTCGCATGGTGGTTCACCTTCCCGGGGGCGCCCCGGGGCAATGGAATCAGGTCTGGAGCGGCCGCACCACGATCTTGGTGCCCTCGACGGCGGTGACGACGACCCGCTGGTTGCGCTCGACGAAATCGCCGTCGGAAACCACCTCATATTTCTGGGTGCCGATGCGCACGAACCCGGAGGGCCGGAGCGGAGACAGGGTCAACCCCTCGAGGTTGATCAGGTCTTTGAATTGGCTGGTGTCGACCGCCACGAACCCTTCCTCGGTCGATAGTTTCTCTTTGAGGATAAAGCGATCGAACAGCTTGAGGCGGGGAGCCACCTGGTACAACACCACGATCATGATCATCGACAGGGCCATGATCTTGGCGATGGCATGCAGGGCCGAGTAGATGCCCCCAAAGACCAGGACAATGCTGAACCCCATCGACAGCAGGCCCAGGACCCCGGTGATGCCAAACCCGGGGATGACGAAGGCCTCGAGCAGGAGCAGCAGGGTGCCGACGACGAACAGGAGCAGCGCCTCGAGCCCCGCCAGGTAGGCAAACAGATGGCCACCGAAGAACAGGCCAAGGCAAGCCAGGCCAACCCAACCGAGCAGACCCCAGCCAAAGATCAGGAACTCCAGGATCAGACACCAGACCCCAATCGTGAACAGCAGCACCGAGATGTTGGGGTTGGTTAACCAGCGGGCCAACGTCTCCCCCGAGGTGGGGGCGACCGTTTCCAAGGGAGCCGGTTCGATGTTCAGCCGGCGAAGGGCGGCGGGCACGCCATCGACGATGGCATCGCAGAAGCCGTGCGTGAGGGCGGTCTCGGTGGTCAGGGTGAGGATCTCCCCGCGCGCCACCAGCCCGGGAATGCTGTCGTGGTTCTTGTCGACCATGGCGGCGGCCAGGGCCTTGGGACGGCCACGCGCCTCGGCCGCGCTCTCGAATTCAGCCTTGAAGGCCGAGACGATCTTCTCTTCCGCGGCGGCGACCGCCGCGCCGATCAGCTTGATCGGGGTGGCCGCCCCCAACTCCGAGCCAGGTTCCATGAAGATGCGGTGACAAGAGATGGCAATCAGGGCGGCGGCCGACAGGGCCCGGCCCTTGATCACGGCGATGGTCGGCACCCGGGCCCGCAGCAGGGCGTCTTTCATCTCTTGGGCGGCGGTGACTAGGCCGCCGTTGGAATTGATTTCGACGACCAGAGCGCGGGCCTGCTCGCGCTCGGCCCGCCGGATCATGCGTTGCAAGAAGAAGGACAGGCCGGTATCGATCTCGCCGTGGACGGGCACGACCAGCACCAGCCCAATCGCCGGGGCCGCCCCGCCCACAGGCGCGGGGGTCTGAGCCTGGAGTCGGCCGACCGTTCCCGGAGTGAAGGCGAGGAGAAGGAAAACCAAAACCGCGAGACACACGCACTGTCTCGCGGCGTTGGGTGACATGGAACCGGGAGAGGGGGGCTTACTTCCGCCGCCGCTGTTTGCGACGAGCTTCAGCCGCTTTCCGCTTCTGCTTCTCACTGGGTTTCTCGTAGGCGCGCCGCCTCTTGATCTCCTTGATGATTCCGGCTTCCTGGCATTTCTTCTGGAAGCGCTTCAAGGCCTTCTCGAGAGGTTCATCCTTCAAAACCTTGACTTCCGCCACGCTGTTCACCCCCCTCCTTGTACAAGTCCGCGGGTTGCGACCAGACCGGTCTCAACCCGGCGGCCATCCCATCGACCGGCCGCCCAGCAGGTGGAAATGCAGGTGGCCGACGGTCTGACCGCCATCCGCCCCGCAGTTGGCCACCACCCGGAACCCCTTGGCGAGCCCAAGGGAACCGACCAGGCGCTGGACCGCCCCGTACACGGCTGCCAGCATCCGGGGATCGGTCGCCGCGGGTTCGGTCAACCCGCCGATGTGCTGGCGGGGTATGATCAGGACATGGACGGGAGCCTGGGGATGCAGATCGCGGAACGCCACCACCGTGTCATCCTGGTGGACGATCTGGGCGGGGATGGTTCCCTGGGCGATCTTGCAAAAGATACAGTCGGTCATGTAGTAGATGGAAATATTAGCGCAGGTCGGGCAGGAAGTCAAGCCGGGAATTCCGCCCGCCGAGCCTCCCAGGGGTACAGGGAAAACTGGGTATGACCCCTGACTAATCCGCTTCCCACCGGCGTGCGCCTTCCCCGACGGCCCGCCGGGAAAAAGACTGGCAGAAATTTCTTGACTTCGGGTCCCATCTTTGCTACCATGAACCTGCGTTCGATATCGCGCCCTCGGGGCGTAGCGCAGTTGGTAGCGCACCTGGTTTGGGACCAGGATGTCGCTGGTTCGAGTCCAGTCGCCCCGATTGCGTGGCAATCTGCGGGAATAGCTCAGTTGGTAGAGCGCCACCTTGCCAAGGTGGATGTCGCGGGTTCAAGTCCCGTTTCCCGCTCTCCGTGCCCTTCTGGTTATTTGCGCCTGTAGCTCAGGTGGATAGAGCAACAGCCTTCTAAGCTGTGGGCCAGAGGTTCGAGTCCTCTCAGGCGCGCCGCAAGACCGGAAGGTTCCGTCGTCGATGGAGAGAGTAGCACAATGGCAGTGCACTAGACTGTGGATCTAGCTGTTGCGGGTTCAAGTCCCGTCTCTCTCCCTGACCTGGGCGCTTGTAGCTCAACTGGATAGAGCGACGGACTTCGGATCCGTAGGCTGAGGGTTCGAATCCTTCCAGGCGCGATGGGGGCCGTTAGCTCAGGGGTAGAGCATCTGACTTTTAATCAGAGGGCCGTTGGTTCAAATCCAACACGGCTCACTGGGAAGGGCAACCTCCCGAGTGATCGACAAGATGATCGAAGTAGTACCGGACCGTTAGCTCAGTTGGTAGAGCAGCTGACTCTTAATCAGCGGGCCGCAGGTTCAAGTCCTGCACGGTCCACCGCAACAGGAAATCCGGCGTGGTAACACGCCGGATTTTCATTTCCCGGCTCTTGGTGGTATCCTTTTCTCCAATTTCATTCCTCCCAGAGTCAGGAGGCACCCATGCCATCCTCTTCGCCCGTCACCCGCTCCCCCCTCCTCCTCGGTCTGTTGCTCGGCGTCGCCCTGTCCGCCGCCGCCCAGACCGTCCAGCTCCATATCGACGTCGGACTCAACCACTTCTACAAGAAACGCTACCTCGAAGCCTTCAAGGAGTTCAAGGCCGCCGTCGAGAAAGACCCCAAGAGCGCCGAAGGCCACTTCAACCTCGGCCGTGTCTACAAAGCCCAGGGCTTTCTCAAAGAGGCGGTGCTCGAGTTCGAGATCACCCTGGCCATCAATCCTGGCCACCAGCAGGCCAGGCGCGAGTTGCAGGCCATCAAGACCCAGCTCCAGTCCGACATCGGCGCCCGTCTGAAGCTCGAAGGCCAGGAAGAGGCCCTGCGGCAGCGTCAGTCCGACACGCCCGGCCCCACCCCCGAGCAGCGGGCCCAGGAAATCCTGCGCCAGGGCCGGACCGCCCAAGCCATCGCCCTCTATGAAGAAGCCTCCCGAGCCGACCCCTTCAACGTTCGGCTCAAGAAGACCCTCGGCTTCCTGTATTTCAAGCAGAACGACCTGTCGAACAGTCTGGCCCGGTATGAAGAGGCGGCCCGGCTCGCCCCCGACGATCCCGAGTTGCACTACGCCCTCGGTCTCATCGACATGCGGACCCGCAACTTCACCTCGGCGGCCAGCCGGTTCTCGCTGGCTGTTTCCCGCTCCCCCGATCTGGTCAAGGCCCACTTCGCCCTGGGCGAGGCCTACGAAGCCCTCGGCCGCTTCGAGGATGCCGCCTTCCAGTATCGCAAGGTGCTCACCCTCAACCCGCAGACCACCGAGGCGACCACCCGGCTGCGCGACCTGTCGAACCGCATGGGCTACAACTACTTCTCGCGTGGCACCTTCTATTACCAGCAGGGCGACTACGAGAAGGCCGAGGCCCTGCTGGCCCTGGCTCAGCAATTCGGGAGCCTCCCGGCCGACCAGGCCCGCCAGATCGACGAGATGCTGGGTGCTTCCCGTTACTGGATCGGCAAGAAACGCGAAGAAGAGAAAGTCCGCACCGAGCGCCAAGAGACCCGACAACAGTCCTACATCACCAAAGACATCCGGGTCGAGGAAGTGGTGCTCAATCCCAACCCCTGGCTCGGCAAGCCTGTCGTATGGTCAGGAACCGCCACCTTCCAGGACGAATGGCAAGGCAAGCCCCGCTTCTTCGTCAACACCAACAACGACGTGAACCCCGATTCCAATCTCGATTTCGTGTTCGGGGTCGTCTTCCCCAAGCCCCTGCCCAAGGATCCTCGCATCAGCATCTACTCGCAGGTGAGCGTCAAGGGGAAGATCGTCGGCATGGAAAAGGCGTTCAACACCTGGACCCAGACCCTGAGCCGGCGCCGGCAGCCGATCGTCGAGGCGACCGAGGTCACCTTCACCCGCGAGCAGTACGAGCAGCCCCTGGTCATCCGCTACTACTGACCGGGGGCGCGACGTGAACCGGCCGCCGGGAACCCCCGCCGCCGGGTATTCCTGGCCCGCCCTCGGCGCGATTCTCCTGGGGTTCATCGGGCTGCCTCTCTTCCTGGCTCTCGGGGTGATCGGGTTCCTCGAAGAGGAGGCCGGCCGGGCGGCCGCCGCCGCGCAACTCGCCCACATGCGGGAAGCCCTGGCCGAAACCCTGGCTTTCGGCGATCCTCTCCAGCGTCTGGAACAGGATCTCGACCGCCAGACCCGCGCCGTGCCGACCTTGGCCGCCTGGGAGGCCCGGGTGCCCCGCCTCCGGCGCGCCCATGCCGGCCGCCTGGAGCTGTTCCTGTTCCGCCCCGACGGCACCCCGGTTCCGCTGCCCGGTCTGCCGCCGCCGCCGCGGGTGGCCGCCCGCCAGTTCCTGCAGGTCCTGCTCGATCCCCGCGCCCCCCACAACCCCCGCCTGGTGGCGGCGTTTGGCGGCCATCCCCAGGCACCGGCCTTGTTCGCCGCCACGCCCCGCCGGCTCTGCCTGCTGATGACCGGCGGTCTCCGCAACTGGGGCGGCTGGTGGCCGCTGACCGGGCCCGGGGGACACCGGCTGGGGCACGTCATCGCTTTTTTGCACAAGCCGCGGGGCGGGGACGCCCCCCTCCTGGACGAAGCGGTGACACGGGCCACCCGTCGGCATGGCCGCTATTTCCATCTGGGATGGCGGGATCCCGGCAGCCCTGACGTGCTTCGCCCTTCCGGAGTTGTCGGGAGCCATCGGAGCGGCTGGCCACCCCGCCTGGCCACCCAGCTCAACCGGATGCCCTGGGGGGAAACCACCTTCACCCGGGACGGGCGGTCCGGACTGTTGGTCGTCAGCCCCCGGGGGGAACAGGTCTTCTGCCTGGCCCGCCGTCCGCCAGATCTGCCGGCCACGTTCGACCTGGCCCGGTTCGCCTGCCAGCTGGGTGCCTTTCTGCTGGCCCTTCTGTTGTCCGCCGTGGCCACGAACCGTGTGCCTCTCCCCCTGGGCCTGCGCGGCCGCCTGACCTTGCTCCTGCTGGTCGGGGGTGGGGTGCCTCTGGCCATTTTGCTCGTGACCGCGGTCATCGACCGCCAGGACCGGGTGGCCCTCGAGCTTGACCGCCTCCGGCGCGCCGGCGTCGAACACCTGACCCGTATCGACCAGGAACTGACCCGCGAGTATCGGCGCCTGGCGCGTTCTTACCTGGCCTTCCTGCATGAGTTGGAGGGGGTGCCGACCGCATCCCTACCCGCCGCCCTCGAGCCCCTGCGGGCCCGCAATGCGCGCCGACGGGCGGTCCTGGTCCAGATGCTGGTCATCGACACCGCGGGCCGCCTGCTTTTTTGCGACGACCGCAGTTTCGGAGGCGACAGCTCGGCGGGTCACACGGCCATCGAGGTCAATCGCAGCCACGGACTGCAGTTGCTGCGTGGGTATAACGGCGATCTGGCCGATGGCCCGAGGGGGGAGGACGATCAGGAAGGGCCCGGGGCCAGCGGGGGCGATTCGTTCGAACTGCTGACCGGAACCACCGGCAAAGCCTTCTTCAAGCACCTGCTCGCCGCCGGCCCCACCCTGCAGAACCTGCAGATCTTCGACCGCGAGGTACCCGCCTTCATCGGGATGTTGCACGACCCTGCCCACACCGCGGGCAAAACCGCCCGCGCCATCATGACCGTCCTGCACGACAGGGACGCCCTCCACCGACGGTTCCTGGCCGGCATCAGCCACGGCCTCACCCGGGGCCCAGCCAGCCCTGGCCGGGGTCCATTTCCGGTTCGCCATCCAGCGGGAAGCCCGGCCCGCCCTTCCCCGACGGGCGACGATCACCCCCTCTTCCTCGCCCTGCCAGTCACCACCCGAGCCGCCACCCCCTCCTTCCCCCGCCCCGGTCTCGAGCGGCACGGCGAACTGCGGGCCCTGGCCGACCTGGCGGTCACCAGCCGGCTGCCGACCCACCGGCACCTCCGCCTGGACCCCCGGCTCCTCCGGGGCGACCCCACCCGCGGTTCCACCCCTTCCCACCGTCGGGAGTATCTGGTCACCGCCGTACCCGGGCAGAATGTCGATGGCTACGTCCTGCTGTTGGCTCACCCACTCCACACCCTCCAGGAGGCCACCCGCGCCCTGAACGTGCGCCTAGCCGGCCTGACCGTCGCCCTCCTGCTCCTGGCGCTGCTCGTGGCCCGCCTCGCCTCCACCCTCCTGCTGGAGCCCCTGGCCGGCCTGGCCCACGGGCTGGAGGCCTTCGTCCGCCGGGAGTTCGGGGTGCGACTGGAACCGGGCCGGGTCGAAGAGCTGGCCGGTCTGGCCGGGCGGTTCAACCAGGTGATGGAGGGCTTCCGGGAACTGCATATCGCCCGCACCGTGCAGGAGCACCTGTGGCCGTCCGCCCCGCTGGCCGGGCCCGACTGGAGCCTCCACGGCCTCTGCCGCACCGCCACCGACCTCGGGGGGGACCACCACGACTGGTTGCCCCTTCCCGATGGCCGGGTGCTGCTGACGGTCGGGGATGTGGCCGGCCACGGCATCCCCTCGGCCCTGACCGAGGCGGCCGCGAAGGTGCTGCTGGCGTTGCATGCGGCGCGCACCACCAGCCCGCGCCTGATCCTCGAGGCGATGAACCGCGATCTGCTCGCCCAATCCGAGAAACCCCTGTCGATGACCATGTGGCTGGGTCTGTTCGACCCCCGGACCCGCTCGCTGACCCACGCTTCGGCCGGACATCCGTTCCCCATCCTGCTGTCGGAAGGAAGGCCCGGCGAGCTGGTGAAAAACGGCGGTCTTCCCCTGGGCATCCGCCGCCAGATGCTGTATCGGGAACTCACCCTCGACTGGCGGGCCGGGGGCACCCTGGTGGTCTACTCCGACGGGCTGGTCGAGAGCCGCTCCCCCGGCGGGGAGATGCTCTCCTTCCCGCGGCTGCTCGCCGAAGCGGACCGGCGCCGCCAGCGGCCTCCTCCCGACCTGGCCCGCGACCTGATCGAACTGGCCCTGGCCTGGAGCGGCACGGCCGTCCCCGAAGACGATCTGACCGTGGTCATCTTGCGGGCGGCCCCCGCGGCTTCGGAAGCGGGCCCGCCGGCCGGAGGCCAAGAGACCGGCTCACCCCCGACCTCACCCACGGCCACGGCGGCCGACACCACCGTCCCCACCGCCCTCGCTGGCGCGGGGCCGGGCGGAAGCGCCGCCCCCGGTCAAGGGATCAGATCCGGAGAGCCGCTACCTCCCGCCCAGTCCGCCACTGGCGCGGGGCAGAGGCTTCCCGCTTCGGTCACCTCGGATGCGGCCACACGCTCCTCCGGCGGAGGTCCATCATGATCAGCCCCCCCCGCAAAGCCATCGGCTGGTGGGTGCTGGCCGGAGTGGTCCTCCACCTGGCCGTGGCGGCCATGGTGGCCCGCCATCAGGCGGCCGACCGCGAGGACCGCGCGGCCCGGCGGCTGACCGCCTGGATGCAGGGCTACCGCCGCGAGATCCGGCCGGAGGCGGTGCTGCAGCGGATCGCCCTCGATCTGACGGCGGGCTGCCTGGGGCGGGATCCCGACGCCGCCCGGGCCTTTCTGGCGGCCGCGCCCGCCCGCCTGGGGTGGCCAGGGGATGCCTGGGAGGTCATCCTGTTCGATGCCCGCGGCCAGGCGTGGCTCGACGATCCGGCGGCCAAGGCGGGGGCGGAGACCGCCTTCGGCATGTTCCGGGCCCATCCCCTGAGCGCGGGATTCCCCCCGCGCGGAGCCGAGGCGGCCACCATCCGCTTCCTGGGAGGCGGCGTCGGCTTCGACATCCTGCGCGGCCGGCCACGGCGTCTGGCCCGCCTGAGCGGCGCCGCCCGCCGAACCTGGGCCCTCTGGGACTTCGCCCATCAGCCCGCCCCGTCCCTGGTGGCCGGCGCGCTGGTCCTCTTCCATGAGTCGCGGATGTCGGAGGACCGCCTCGCCCGCTGGCAACTCGACATCGACCGGATTCCCCGGACCCGCGTCGGCTTCCTCGACCGTGACCGGCCCGCCCGCAGCCGGTTGCCCCCTCCGTTGACCCCCGCCGCGGCCACGCCGTTGCGGCAGGCCTTCCTGACGGAAGGAGGCGGACGCACCCGCCTGGCCGGGCGCCTCGTGGTCTTCGCTCCGGAAGGCGAACGCCTGGCCCTGGTCGGGCTCCTTGATCCACCGACCCCCGTCCTGCCCCGCTGGCTGATCGGTCTGCTGTTCTTGTGGGTGCCGTGGACGATCCGGGCTTGGGGGGCCGCCGATCGCTTCCGCCTGACCCTGCCGGACCTGCTGGCCGGCCTCGTGGTGATCGCCGCCGCCCTGCCCCTCGCCGCCACCTTCCTGTTCTGGAGCCGGTTCGAGGAGAATCGCCGGGCGGCCCATCTGAGCGCGGCCTGCACCGCCCTGGAGAACCGCCTGGTGGCGATCGACAGCCGGTTTCCCGCCTTCCTGCGCGCGCGACGCCACCTCTACCGGAGCGATTTCCGGCTCGTCCAGCAGGACGCCGGGCGCTTCCCCGAGTTTCTGCAGCGCCTGGAACGCCACGAACTGGACGGGCGGTTCGACACGGCGATCGTGGTGAGCTCGGCGGGAACCCTGCTCCGGCCGTTCACCAATTCCGCCGGGCCGATCCGGCGGCTGGCCCTCCTGCCCGCCCCCCGGCGCCGGGCCTGGCTGCAGGCCTTCTTCGAGGCGGGCCTCAACCCGCGCCCCGACGAGGTCGATTTCGTGCGGTCCTGGCGGTTCGACGGCACCAACACCGCCGAGTTCATCGGCCTGATCCGGCCGGAAGACGCCGCCACCCTCTACCGGATCGCCGCCCAGGTCACGCGGGACTTCGTCCGGGCCTACGACCAGCAGCGTGGGTTGGCCGGGCCGGACACCGGCGCGGACGTCACCTCGATGGTGGTGGGCAGCATCCTGGAAGGGGGGGGGCGCAACCCCATCCAGCTCTTCGCCGCCCACTTCGGGGATTTCGTCACCCTGGGTTCGGGACGGACCTTCACCGCCACCTTCCTCGACGTCATCCCCGGGTCCGATGGCCGGGGCGCGTGGTGCGGCATGCTGTTCCATCAGTTGCCCACGCTCGAACGGGCCTTTCTGGACGGGGTGTTCCGCGCCCCCGGACGATGGCCGGAAGGCCTGCGCCTGTATGCCGTGTCATCCGACGCCCTGCTGCCCCACTATCCGCGGTTGCGCTCGCACCGGCTCTTTCCCCCGGTCACCGACCGCCTCACCCTGCCCCGCCGCCTGTGGAGCGGGACGGTCCGGCACCGCGGCCGGCGGTATCTGCTCGCCGCCATGATCTGTCCGCACCTTCCCCACGTCACCCTGATCGCCACCCAGCCCCTCGAGCAGGCCCTGGCCGACCTGGCCACCCTCCGCACCCGGTTGGTCGTGGGGGGAAGCCTTCTGCTGGCCCTGGCCGTGCTGCTGGTCTGGCGGCTGGTGATGGGGGTGCATCGCCCCGCCGCCACCCTGATGGCCGGCGTGCACGCCATGGAAGCCCGGCAGCACGGGCACCGGATCGATCTGCCTACCGGCGACGAATGGGAGACCCTCGCCGGCGCCTTCAACCAGGCCCTGGCCAGCCTCGAAGAACTGGAGGTCGCCCGCCTGGTGCAAACCCGCCTGCTGCCATCGGGGCCCATCACCACCGGGACCTGGACCTTCACGGGGAACAGCCTGATGACGAGCGAGATCGGCGGCGACTACTTCGACGGCTGGGTGCGCGAGGACGGCAGCCTCGTCTTCCTGGTGGGAGATGTCTCCGGGCATTCGGTATCGGCGGCCCTGGTGGTGGCCATGGTCAAAGCCGCCGCGAGTGTCCTGGTGCGGGAAGGCGATGGCAACCCCGCCGCCCTGTTGGGCGCGCTGAACGACGTGCTGCTCACCCACCTGCGAAAGGTGAAGATGATGACCTGCTTCGTCGGCTGCGCCCGCCCCGACGGCACCCTCGAGTTCGCCAACGCGGGTCAGGCCTATCCGTACCTGCTCGAACCCGGCCGCCCCCCACAGACCCTCGAATTGGTGGGCTTCCCCCTGGGCACCTTCCGCAAGGGGGTCTTTCCGCGCAAGACGGTGCCGGTGGCCCCGGGGGCGCGTCTCATCCTGTTCACCGACGGGCTGGTGGAAGCGGTCTCTCCGGCCGGGGAGCCCTTTTCCTATCCCCGCCTGGAGGCCACCCTGGACGCGACCCGGCCCCTGCCCGCCACCGCCGTGTTCGCCGCGGTCGCCGCCCGGGTCAAAGCCTTCACCAAAGCGGAAACCTGGGCCGATGACGTCACCCTCGCCCTGCTCGAACGGGAGGCAGGCACTCGTGCTACAATGACGCCCGGGCAGGGTCCCGTTCCCCACCTCCGGCAAGACCCACCCCTGGAGGAAACATGATCCCGATGCACCGTTCCGCTCTCGCGTTGCCACTCGTTCTGACCCTCATGGCCTTTTTCGGATGGCCGGAAGCCGCCTGGGCCACCACGACCACCCGGATCGACCTGGCCTGCCCGGTCTGTGTGGCCACCTTCACCGCCCCGCAGATGATGTCGAGCAACACCTTCGGCGGTCAGGACACCGACTTCATGACCCGCGCCCGCGGCACCCAGCCCCTGCTGATCGCCCCCGTCGTCTGCCTGAAGTGCGGATATGCCGGGTATATCGATGAGTTTGCGCGGCCCGGCACCCCCGATCAACCGCCCCCCCCCCTGCCTGACGCCCTGAAAAAGGCCATCCTCGAGGAGAAGCGGCTGACCCCGCTGCAGCCCCTGCCGGCCAGCGGATCCTACGAGGAAATCCCTGTGTGGGTGCGGTATGACCTGATCGCCCAGGTCTACGCCCTGAAGGGAGCGGACACCCGGTCGGTGGCGCGACAGTATCAGAACGCCGCCTGGGTGTTCCGGCACCAGCCTGACGTGTATCTCCACCTCCTCGACGAGGAGCAGAAGGCGGCCATGAAGAAGGCTCTCGACGCCGCTTTCAGCGGGCGCAATGCGGAGATCAAGGAGAAACACGGGGGCAACCAGGCGACCTTCGAGGTCGAGGTGGCGGAAGGCCTGCTGGCGGCGGCCAAGGCCGAGGGAGCCACTCCCGAACTCGGGCCCCGGCTCGGGGCCTTCCTGTTGCTGCGGCTGCACGGCGAGAACGCCAGTGCCCGCGTCGCCCTCGATCTGGCCAAGCCGTTGTTGAAACCCGAGCAGGCCGCCGACCTGGAGGAACACTTCACCCAGGACCTCACCCGCGAGCGGGAATTCCAGGCCAAGGCCGCCGAAGGTCTCGCCAAGGCTGCCGAAACGGCCGCCCATCCGGGCGAAAAAGCCGCCATGCGCTACCACGCCGGCGAGCTGTACCGGCGTCTCGAGCAGTATGACAAGGCCCGCCCCCTGTTCGACCAGGCCCGCAACGACCCCAACCTGCCCGACTTCCTGAAGCGGTTCCTGGCCTTCGCCGAACAGCGGATGCCCAATCCCTGAGGGACCCGCACCTCAAGATCGAAACCGGCGGGATGGGTGGAGGCAGAACGCTCCTACCAGATCCCGCAGGTGTCGATGACGATCTTCGGTTTGAGGATCTCGCGGTCGACCGCCTTGAACGGCTGGTGCGGCACGAGCAGGACGACGATGTCGGCGCGGGCCAACACCTCGGCGAGGGGAAGCAGGTCAAACTCGGGGTGGGAGCGCCGGTAGGGCTCGCACACCAGGAGTTCCCCGAGGTCGGCCTGCCGGACGGCACGGGCGATCTCGACGGCGGGCGATTCGCGCAGGTCGTCGATGTCCTGCTTGTAGGACAGGCCGAGCAGGCCGATGACCGGCCGCTTGAATTTGGCGGCGGCGGCGGTGATCTTCTTCAGGACGTGGTGGGGTTTGTCGTCATTGACGGTGCGCGCCGCTTTGATCAGGCGGGCCTCGGCCGGGCAGGCCTCGACGATGAACCAGGGATCGACGGCGATGCAGTGGCCGCCCACGCCCGGCCCCGGGCGCAGGATGTTGACCCGCGGGTGTCGATTGGCCAGGGAGATCAGCTCCCAGACGTTGAGGCCGAGGGTGTCACAGATGATCGACAGCTCGTTGGCGAAGGCGATGTTGACGTCGCGGTAGCTGTTCTCGACGAGCTTGACCATCTCGGCGGTGGTCGCATCGGTCAGGAAGATCTGGCCGGTGGTGAAGCTGGCGTAGAGATCGCGGGCGCGGCGGGCGCAGTCGGGGGTGACGCCGCCGATGACCCGGTCGTTCTCGACCACCTCGCGCATGATTTGGCCGGGCAGCACCCGCTCCGGGCAGTGGGCAAGGAAGACGTCGCGCCCCACCGTGAACCCGGCCTGGGTCAGGATCGGCGCGATGGTACCGGTGCAGGTGCGGGGCGGCGAGGTCGATTCGAGGATGACGAGATTGCCTGGCTGCAGTACGGGCACGATGGCCCGGGTGGCCGCCTCGACGTAGGTCATGTCGGCGCGGTGCCCCTCCTTGAAGGGGGTGGGCACGGCGATGATGAAGACATCGCTCGACTCGGGGACAGTCGCCGCCCGCAGCTTTCCCGACCCTACCGCCGCCTTGACGAACAGATCGAGGTCGGGCTCGGTGATGTGGATCTTGCCTTGATTGATGGTCTCGACGACTTCGGCGTTGACGTCGACCCCCAGCACCGTGAACCCTTTGGCCGCCAAAATGCTGCTGGTGGGCAGGCCGATGTAGCCCAGCCCCATGATGCAGATCTGCTTCATTGCGCTCCTCCAGCCGGGAACTCGCTTCGCTCCCGGCGTCGGATAGTTATACCGCAATTCCAGACTCCATGCCAACCAGATAGGGAATGACCGGTGGTCCCCCGTATGCAGGGGAGCACGGGGTTGCATAGGGGAGAGCGAGCTCTTATACTACACAGGCTATGCGAACGATCCGCAAATTCCTGGTCTCGTTGAAGACCGCCATCTTTCTCATCACGCTGCTGAGCCTGTTCGCGATGATCGGCACCCTGCTACCGCAGGGCCAGGAGGCAGACTTCTATCAGGCGAATTATCCGCGCACCGCCCTTTGGATCCTGACCCTGGGCTTCGACGATCTCTACCACGGCTGGCTGTTTTTGATCGTGATGGGCCTGCTCGCGCTTTCGACCCTGGCCTGCACCCTGACCCGCATTCAGGTCACCCGGCGACGGTTCGAGCATCGGCTGGCCACGGCCACACCCAGTGAGATCGCTTCATTGCCGGTAGGACGACGCTTTGACCAAGAGCAGACCCGCCGGTTCGCCGGCTTCGGCACCCCATCACGCACCGCCGAGGATGGCTCGGTCCTTCACCTCCGGGTGACCGGGCGAGCAGCGTTGCTGGGCAGCCCACTGCTGCACATCGGGTTCCTGCTGATCCTGATCGGCGGCCTGGGCAGCCACCTATTCGGCGTGGAAATGGGCATCAGCGGAGGGGCGGGCGATCGGGTCGCCGTGCCTACGGTCGAGGCCATCAGGGCTGCCATGCAGGCGGATCGCCTCCGCCGCCAGGCCCGCACTCTGCAACACACCAATCCCCACGATCCCCGGCTGGCCGAGCTGCAGACCCGGATCGACCGCCTCAAGGGCGTCTATCACGGCGGCCTGGCCAGCCCGGCCTTCCACCTCCGGTTCGTCGATCTGTGGGTCGATTACTACGCCGAGGCGGCCACCGGGGCCCCGCCCATGGTCAAGAGCTGGAACACCCGCGTCGAGGTCCTCACCCCGGAGGGCCCGGCCAGCGGGGCTGTGCTGCGGGTCAATGAACCATTCGCCTACGGGGGGTTCACCTTTTATCAAGCCGATTGGTCGCGGAAATACCGCACGGTCGATCTTCTCGTCCAGTCCAATCCCAATGCCACTCATCCTGCCGAGATCGGATCCGAGCCGCTCCGAATGAGGTTGACGGTGGGCGAACCCTTCCAACCGGACTGGAGCTCCACCACCTTCCTCCTCCTCGATTTCCTCCCTGACTTCAAGATCATGGGTTCCCAGTTCGTCTCCGTGTCCGACGAACTCCGCAACCCCGCCGCCCGCATCGTGGGGCATGCCTCCGACGGAGCTCTGGTGGGACGGGCCTGGGCCTTTTCGAGTCAGATGAGCGAGATGGGCCATTTTTTCTCGAGCCTGCCCTACCGATTCGTGGTCGAAGATGCCCAGCCCACCTTTCAGAGCGGGCTCCAGGTCTGTCATGACCCGTTCGTCCCGCTGGTTTGGCTCGGCTGCCTCATCATGGTGGCCGGCCTCGGCCTGGCGTTCTACCTCCCCTATTTCGAAGAGTGGGTGGTCCACCGGCCCAACGGCGTCGTCCTGATCGCGCTGGCGGGCAACCGCCCGGCCGCCACCCTCCGTCATCGCCTGGCATCCCTGATCGGGGAAGTCACTGGAGAAACCCACCCATGAACCTCGACGCCTCCATCTTCCTGGTGGCCATGGTCTGCTACATGGCCGGCTTCCTCGGCTACGTCCTGTCGGCCAGCCTGGCCCGCGACTCCCTGTATCGCTGGAGCCGGCGGGCCTTCTGGGTCGGCGCCAGCCTGGCCACCGCCGGCCTGCTGGCCCGCTGGTATCAGGGCGGCTATCCGCCGCTGTCGAACATGTACGAGTCGATGGTCACCCTGTCGACCTTCCTGGCCTGGGTGGCGCTCCTGTTCACCCGCACCGCCCCCATTCCGCTGGCCGAGGCGGGCGGGGCCGTCGTCGCCGTCCTGATGATCGGCATCGGCTCGCTGTTCGCCAAGGACACCCGGCCGCTGGTGCCTGCCCTCCAGTCATATTGGCTGCATCTGCACGTGGCCGTCGCCTTCATCGGCGAGGCCGCCTTCGCCCTGTCCTTCGTCCTCAGCTACCTCTTCTGCCTGCGCCGGTTCCTGGAAGATTCGGCCGCCCCCTCCCGCGGTTTCCCGCCGGCCACCGGCACCGAGCGCCTGGCCTGCGCCGGCATCGTCTTCGGCCTGCCCGGCCTGTTCCTTCTGGCGATGGGCGGCCTGGCCTGGAAGTTCGCCCAGCAACCGCACCCCGACCGCAACCCCACCACTCTGCTCCTGTGGGTCATCCTGCCCGTCGCGGTGACTCTGGTCGCCCTGGTCCTCGCGGCCTTTCAGTTCCGCGGCGCCGTCAGCAGCGCCATGGAACGCTGGCTTCCCCCCGCCGACCTGCTCGACGACTATACCTATCGGGCCATCGCCCTCGGCTACCCCCTGTTCACCGTCGGGGCGCTGATCTTCGGGATGGTCTGGGCCAACAAGGCCTGGGGCCGCTACTGGGGCTGGGACCCCAAGGAAACCTGGGCTCTCATCACCTTCCTGGTCTATTCGATCTACCTGCACGTGCGCCTGACCCGCGGCTGGCAGGGCACCTGGACCGCCGTCCTGTCGGTGCTGGGCTTTTTGGTCACCATGTTCACCCTGTTCGGGGTGAACCTGCTGCTATCGGGTCTCCACGCCTACGCTTCGTTTTGAGAGAAGCGGCTGACCGTGCCTCGCGCCGTCATCCGGTTCTTCTCGGCCACCGGCCATTCCAAACTGGCCGCCCCCCTCACCCGCCAGGGCCTGGAACAGGCCGGCTGGCAGGTCCAGGTGGACGACCTCCACCGCCTCAGAACTGATCGGTATCCGAAGACTCGCCCGGGGCGGGCCGGTGGGGATAAGTGAGATCGAGGGAGCCTGCCCCTTCCTCGGTTTCCTCGCGCGGCGGGTCGGCGTCGGTCCCGGCGGGCTTGGCCCCATGTTCGAGCGCCTGCTGGTCGAGGAAGGCATCGAGGATCTCCTCATACAGATCCGCTATCCCCTCGGGAGTGGGCAAGGCCAGCTCGGGCAGGGACGAACCGGTCAGATGCGCCCGCCAGGCCGCGAAGGGCGGCAGGGACGGCATCTGGCCCGGGTCGGCATCCCAGGCCCGTTCGAGGGCGGCCCAGCCGGCGAGCGCAGGGTCGGGGGGGAACGGCGCCGCGGGGGCCAGCGGCAATTCGATGCGCGGATGCAGCCAGACGCGGGTCGGGGTGATCGCCACCGCGGCATGGTCTTCCAGCGCGTCGCGCAGCGCCAGCGGCCAGCCGACGTAGTCGTCGGCCGATATCCCGGCCGCCAGGGCCGCCAGTCGTTCGTCAAGCGCGGGCCCCGCCAGCCCGGTGCGGGCTTCCCACCGGGCCCGGACCGCGCCCCATCCCAGGTGGATGAGCATCGGCCCCAGGCAAATCCAGAGCCCGGGCTGACCGCCAAAATCGTAGAATTTGTACAAGGCCCGCCGCGGATAGAACAGGCGGCACCCGAACAGCGGAGCGGCGGCCAGGCGGCGCCCGAGGTCGAACAGGGTGGCGGGCACCCCGGGCTCGCCCGCCAGCAGGCGATCGATCAATTCCTGGCGGGCCGGGCGGTCGAGATGCTCCTTAACATGATCGTAGGCACTGAGGAGGGCGTGGGTCCATTCCTCCCAGGGCTGCTCGGTACCGTGCCGCAGACTGGCCAGAAAGGCCAGGACGTGCGGGGTGCGGCCCAGCTTGCCGATGGTCTGCCGGAACTTCTTCAGCGACACCGCCAGCAGGGCATAGCGGTGTTCGGCCCACAGGCACTCGTAGGCCCCCCGGTGGAACGGCCGCACCATGATTTCATCCATGATGGGCGCATTATAGCCGAGGATGTTCAGGCGGTCCACGCCCCCCGGAAGAGGAAGAACAGCCCCCGGGAGGGAGGCTTCGAGGTTTTTCGACGCAGGATCGACGGGGTCACGAGACGGACCCGCCGGGGCGGGTCAGTTCCGCAGGAAGAGTTTCCAGGAACCGTCCTTGAAGCGAGACACGGCGCCCCCGACCGAAGCGACCCAGACCGCGTCACCCTGCACGGTGATCGAATGGACGCTGTTCTCGTACAGGCCGCTCGTCGAGTCGTAGGTCTTCCAGCCGAGGCCATCGTAGACCGCGACGCCGGATGGCGTGCCGACCCAGACGAGGCCGTTGGCGTCGATGGCGATATCCCGGATGACGTCGTTGGGCAGACCATCCCGGGTGGTGTAGGTCTTCCAGTCGGTGGCGTCGAGAGAGCAGGAACTGAGCCCCTCGATCGTGCCGATCCACAACCGGTTGTTGCGCTCGTCGAGGCACATCGAGGTGATGTTGTCGCAGACGAGGCCGTCGCGTGCATTGGGGGCCGACATCGAGTTCTTCGAATTGACGTTGCGGGTGTTGTCGCCGGAATAGATGACCAGGCCGTCCCCGTAGGTGCCGACGTAGAGCAGGTCGCCGCTGACCGCGTAGGCCCGCATGTAGGTGTTGAGCAGGGTATCCTTGCGGAAGTATTTCATCCACGATTGGGCGGCATACGACGTGGAGGGGTAGAAGAAGATGCTGATCAGGCTGAGGATGACGAACAGGAGAAACCAGCGCGAGTGACCGTTCATGGCGGATCTGCCTCCTCGTTTGGTTCTTTCTTCGAAAAACGGTTCAGCATATACATCGGCGCCCCTGCCCGATTTCCTGAGCCCCCGTAGGTACCTCCGCCTCTCGGAACGCCAGGGCAGCGAGGAAGGGCGTGAGTGCAGATGAAGGAGGCTCCAGCCTCCTAAGTGAAGCGTTGCAGTCCCAAGGCGAGAGGGCGAAAGGAGAGCAACCACGTTCCAGATCGAGGGCGCTATTGCCCGAAACTCCGAAAAGCGGATTCGTGAAACAGGCTCAATGGCTGCGAATTGCGAGGTGGGGGCCGTCCATCAGGGGACGCCCCGGGAACGGTCAGGGAAAGGCCGGCACCTCGAGACCGACGGTGCCACTTCCCGTCCGCAGGTGGATTGTCCCCCGCTCGGCCGGGCGGGCGGGCCCGGAGGGCGGCGGGGACATCGTTCCCGAGGCGACGCCGGGGCCCTCCTTCCCCTCGCGGCGGGGTGGCCGCCCGAACTCGCGCGGATGGCCGAAGGCATACCGCAGGATGGTCTTCTCACCACTCTTCAGTACCACAAAGGGGAAGGTCACCTGCTTGTAGCTGCGCCCCATCCCGAAGATCCGTCGGAACCGCATGTCGACGCGCACGGCGATCTGGCCGACGTCGAGGTTGCGCCATTCCCCGCGATAGAGGGCGGTGAACTCGCTGCCCAACCCCCCGTGACCGGAGGCGGTCACCGGCGAACGGGCTTCCCGGTCGACCAGTGGCAGGTTGCCCCGGTAGGCGCCATTGAGAAAGACCTTCCCGTAGTCGGGCAGGTGGTCGGGCTGATCGCCGGTATACCGGATCTCGACGATCAGGACCGCAGTGGCGCGCGCGGCGAGCCGGCCGCGGGTGGAGTGCAGGGAAGCCTGGCACCTGGGGCAGACCATGGCCAGTTCGGGAAGATCGGTCAGGCCACACTCCCCACAATCGCGGGCGACGGCCGACCCAACCCCGGCGACCAGCAGGACCAGGGCCACCACCAGGAGCCCGCCCCGCCACCCCCGACAGGCGCTCGTCTTCACCGCCTCAGCCCGGATGCGCATTCCTTGGTCAACTCCTTCGGCTCCATGATACCATCCCCTCCTC
>CALLCO010000312.1 GCA_937998695.1 Candidatus Ozemibacteraceae bacterium | reverse complement strand
GATCGTGCTCGAGCAGGGCAATCTGGTGCTGGGGGGGGTCGTCGTCACCGATCCCCAGGAAGCGCTCAGCGTCGTTCTGGTCAAGGGCCGCGCCATCACTTTCGCGAGCGGCCAGCCCAACCATGTGCACCTGTTCGCCCCCGGAGCCGAAGTGACCGCCAACGCGCCGATCCAGGTGTTCGGCAGCCTGTCCGCCGGCGACCTTTCCCCGGGTGGTTGTACCCAGGGGGGCATCATTCGTTTCCGAGAGGCCACGGATCCGTCGCGCCCCTCGGCCATGGCCTTCACCAAGATCCACATCGAGGCGCAGGATGCCATGTGGCATGAATAGGCAACGGGGTCTGTCGCTCGTCGAGATCCTCATCGCCGTGGGGCTGCTGGCCGCGCTGATGACCCCGGTTCTGCTCACGTTCGGGTCAGGAGCCCGGGGAATCCAGATGACCTCGGAGGAGTTCGTCGCCCACAACGCCGCCCTCGAACTGATCGAACAGCTGGCCGCGACCCCCTTTGCCCTGCTGCCGGTGGGAACCTTCAGCGATGCCCAGGTGCGGGACGGCCTGCCGATGGGGCCTTCCCATCCCTTGGCCTTTCGCATCTCCCCGGTTCCCGGTCTCGAGCGCGCCCTCGAGATCAAGGAGATCCGCTCCGGAGCGCAAGTCCGCTTCAAGCGGCTCGAGGTACGGATCACCCTGCTCGACCGCTCGGGGAAACCTGGTGGCAGGGTCGTGACCCTGAAGACATTGGTGGCCAATGAAACCTAGACATGGCTTGACCCTGGTCGAAATCCTGGTGGCCGCCGGGCTGCTGATCATGGTGGGTGGCGGGCTGATCTACGCCTTCACCCAGTTCCGCCGGGGGTACGAAAAGGGCGAAGGATCGGCCGTGGTGCTGCAAGAGGGGGCCTTGTTGCTGGGGTCCCTGCGGAACGATCTGATCAACGCGGTCCTCGACAAGAATGCCCCCCCCGGGCGCTGGCAGGACGCCGCCCTGACCGTCACCCCAGACCGGGTGAGTTTTCTGGTGTTCAGCGATGACCAGGGCCGGACGGAACGGGTCACGTATGCATTCACCCCAGGCTCGAACGGCGGCAGCATCAGTCGCGCTCTAGGCACGAAATCCCCTCGCACCCTGGTCCAGAACCGGGTGGCCAGTCTGGCCTGGCGCCTGGGCGATGAGGTGGCTCCCGGCCCGGGTTCGGGCACCCGACGCATCTGGTTGGATCTGAACCTGACCCTGGGCGGGCAGGGGCGCCCCGGCATGGCCTCCCGGGTGTCGGCCATCACCACCAAACTCTTCCCGGTCCGCCTCAACCGGCAGTTAAACGGGGGAAAGTGATCTTCCTACGGTTCATTCCCTAAAAGTCTTCCCCAGGATATAATAGGGATGAAGAACCTTCACGTACAGGGAGGCGTGTATGCACCGACGATGGTGGTCTCTGATCCCGAGTGTCGCCTTGCTGATCGCTCTTGGCGTGGCTCCGGTCGAGGCTCAGTCCGGCAGTTACCTCGATTCGTTGTATCAGGCGACCGACAATGGCGAAGGACGGTCCGACGAGTTGACCCCGGCCGAACCTGCTGCCATGGAACCTCCCGCCGCCCCGGCGGACGAACGGGTTTCTCAGGCCGTCGGCGAACCCCAGTACCAGTGGGGGGGCAGCACCATGACCCAAGACCAGCTCGAGGAGCTGATCCGCAAGATTATCGCCCAGATCATGAGCGCCGGCGGCGGGTGCGGAGTGCGTATCATCATCATCCGCTCCCCTGGCTGCAGTGGCACCAACAGCACCGGTGGCGGCAGTACCTCGACTGGAACCGGCTCCGGCTCCGCCACGGGCACGTCGACCGGCACTGGCGGCTCCACCGGCACCTCGACCGGAACCGGCACGGGAACAGGTACCAGCACAGGCTCGGGCGACATCGCCGGCCTGAAGGCCGAGATGCGCAGCAAGTATGGCATCAACGCCACCGCCGGGTACGGTGGCGCCGACTGGTCGGCCCGCCAACTGGAAGAAGCCAACAAGGTTCTGGCAACCCTTCCCGAGCGCTTTCGCTCCTGCACCAAGAACATCCAGCGCGACGCGGGCGGCCTACCCGGCATGCCTCCCGGGGTCCTGGGCTGGGTCCAACCAGGCATTCCGACGGTCCACCTCCTGAATTCCGCCTGCTATCAGGGAACATTCCAGGGAACCCTGGTCCACGAGATGGCCCACTGCTTCCAGGCCAACTTCCCGGCCGTCCAGTCGGCCTTCGAACGCCAGTTCTGGCCCAACGGCCGCTATGGCGGCCCCGTCTCCTCATCGGTGTCAAGCTACGGCAACACACAACCGGTCGAAGACTTCGCGGAATCCTGCCGCCAATATTGGCAGGCGGGGTCGTACATGCGGCAGACCAATCCCGCGCGCTACGAATTCATCAAGCAGTACGTCTTCGACGGCAAGGAATTCTGAGGTCACGCATCCCATGAATATCCCGAGAATCGCCGCACTTTCCCTCCTCCTAACCACCCTGCTCCTAGCCCCGGCTCTGGCCATGATCAAGACCTGGGCCCTCCCAGACCTCGTGCGCAAAGCCCAGTATATCGTCATCGCCAAGGTCGCCCAGCAAACCGAGATCGCCGTCGACAAGAACCAGATCAGCACGATGAAAAACGTGCTCCTACCAGAGAAGGTCCTCAAAGGTGACTGGAACCCCCGCGAGCCGATCACCCTGATGACCAAGAAATGCGGAGAACCCGGCCAGATCGGCTGGCTGGAAGACCAACCCGATGTTCCTCCCAAGGGCTTCCGGGTGGTTCTGTTCCTTGAAAAAGGCCCCGACGGCAGCCTGCAAACGGTCAACCTCGTTCAGGGGCTGTGGCCACTCGATCCGCAAGGCAAGCCCCTCGGTATGGGCCTCGGCACGACCATGGCCCAACTCGAAGCCCTGATCAAGGACACCCGTCAGTGACGTGACTCCCGACCCCGGCCCGCTGGCCGGGGTCATTCTTTTCCCAGGAGAACCGTATGATGCGGCATCCCTTCCCTCTCGGGGTGGTCCTGATGGTCATGGCCTGTGCCTTCTCTCCGGTCATGGCGGCCTCCCCATTCCAGGATGTCCTGATCACCACGGATGACCAGATGACCGAGTCGGGCCCGGCCCTCGACCCCGCTGCCCCATCGGCCGGGAAACTGCCCACCCCCGGAACCACCTCCCGCCGGCCACCGGCCCGGGGCACCTCTGGGCTGATGGCCGATCCAGTGTTGGGCGTTGCCCGCATCGGGATCGTGCGCGGAGCTGCTCCCGAGCCCTTGCCACCGGTCATCAAACCGGCTCCGGTAGATCCCCAGCCGACCCGCGGTCGCGACCGGCTCCACCGCTTGAAAGCCCGGGTCACCCGCCGCCCCGCCACCACCTGTCCCCAACAAGGCAAGGGGATGGTGTCGAGTGCCGCTTCGCCCACCACGACCACCACAACGACCACGGCCAGTACGGGCAAGCGCTGGACCATCAAGATCCCAGAGTTCATCCGCAAGATTCTCAACTGGTTCGGCGCCAATCTGCCCAAGGGGAGCAGGATCGTCATCATCATCGGGGGCGGCGGCACGACACCTCCTCCCCCCACCTCGCCACCCACCACGACACCGCCTACGACCCCGCCGACCACCACGCCGCCTTCGACCGGCACCCTCCCCGGCACCATCGCCGGTCTGAAGAACTTTATGGAGAAGCAGTTCGGCATCACCGCGGTGGACGGGGACGGCGCCACGTGGAGCCAACGCCAGCTCGAAGAGGCCAACAAGGTGCTGGCGACCCTTCCCGCCAGTTTCCGCAGCTGCACGACAAAAATCCAGCGCGACAAGATGTATCAGAGCAGCAGCGTTCTGGGGTATGTCCGGATGGGTATTCCGACGGTCCATCTGATGGACAGCTCCTGCAAGCAAGGCACCTTCCAGGGAACCCTGGTCCACGAGATGACCCATTGTTTCCAGTCCAGTCACCCCGATATCACCCAACTCTGGAAGAAAACCTTCTGGCCGGTCGGCGGGCTCATCGGCCCTTGGCCGCCCTCGGTTTCCTCCTACGGCAATTCCAGTTATCTCGAGGACATGGCCGAATCGGTGCGCGCCTATTGGCAGGATGGCCCGAACATGAAGGCCAAACAGCCCAAACGGTATGAATTCATCAAAAAGTATGTGATGGGCGGGCGGGAGTTCTGACCGGCCCCGGCCTCTTTGCTTCTTCGCTACGAGCCCCTCTCCGGGGGCTCGTGGTCTGTCGGGAACCATGTTTCCGACCACCCAGGGCCACCCGGCCCAAGAACACATACCCGGACGCGGGTCGATCGCAGGTCACCGCCGAACGACCTAGGCCGGGTATCCACAAGATGTCATCGCCACTGGTCACGAGGATCAGACCATCCCGTTGATGGGCAGGCACCTTCCGGTCAATCAGCCAACGCCCCAGTTTCTTGCTGCCGCTTCCCCCGGCTGGATGGAAGCGGTCGCCCGGCCGCCGGGAACGGATCA
>CALLCO010000311.1 GCA_937998695.1 Candidatus Ozemibacteraceae bacterium | reverse complement strand
GTCGGTGGGTATTTGTACAGAAATACGGGATTTGATAGCGAATCCCGTTTGGGCGAAGCCAGGGGAGGCGGCGAAAAGGCAGAACGCCAGGGCCGCCAGGACCAACAGGGCGAGCGGCCGTCGCGCGGTGACGGCGGTGGGGGAGCCAGCGAGGGGAACGGCCAGGACGGGGGGGGCCAGGCGAGTGGGGCGACGGGAATGAAGCATGGGGCCTCCGGGGAGGAAACGGGCGCCCCGGTCGGGGCGCCCTTCCCTCGTCATCGTGATGGGATGTGGAGATCGGCAATCACTGCCGAATCGTGTCGTGTTGCAGGCTGCGGTTCTCGGTCTTGGCATCGAGAACTCGCACGTTATACGTCAAAGTGCGGGACTGCTTGGGCCCGCTCGGGTTGGTGTATTCCGTCAGTACATATTCGATCTGGTAATGGCCAGGTTTGCGGAAGATGTGGTGGAATTTGTACTGGGGATTGAATTTATACGGATCGCCGGAATTGGTTCGTTCGATGAACTCCCCGGTGCGGACCTGGCCGGTGTCGTCGGTGTATTCGAGGGTCTCAGGGCCGATGCGGTTGCCGGAGGCGTCGAGGGTGTAGATGGTCAGTCGTTGCTTGCCGACGCCGCGGAAGCTCGACATGCCGTCGATGTTGTCGTAACCGCCCAGGGTGAACTGCACGCGAGTGTCCTCATAGATGGCCTTCTCGGGGTCGTTGTCCGGGAAGAACTGAATCAGCTCACGTTTGCCGTCACGGTCTTGGAGGTAGAAATCGTTGGCGGCGAGATCGAACTGGCCGCCATACTCGTTGGGGCCGTAGGCTTTCTCGCTGCCGTCCTTCTTCGATTTGACGATCAGTTTCTGCCCATATCCCAGTGAATCATCGCCGGGCACTTGGATCGGTATGTCGATCTTGCTCATGGGGTTGTGCACGGTCATTTGCGGCACAGGCAGGGACAAGTGCGCATCATCGTGGATGAAGACGCCGTCGCGGGTGTTCACGGTCGAGGGGTTGACGGTGGTCATGTTGCCGCAGCAGTCGGCGAGGACCACCTGCAGGATCTGTTTGGAGGTGAACAGATCGGTGCTGCACGAGTCGCAGGCGGCCTGGGTAAAGTGCTTGGGCAGGATCAGACGCTTCTCGGCGAGGATCCATTTGCCCTTTTTGATGGGGACGCCCTGCTTATCGGCGATCCATTCCTGGTGGACCTGGGGGTTGTTCTTCTCGAGAGTCTGAGGACCGACGCAGTAGGAGCCCAGGTTGGGGTCATACCCGGCGGGGGCGAACCGGAAGAAAGTGCGATCGCCGCGGATGCCCACAGATTCTGGGCGGGCGATGGCCTGCTCGAGGGCAGCCAGGCAGGTGAGAGCGCGGCTGATGGCGGGGGAGGGGGTCGAACCGGCGCGGGCCTTCAGGTCGTCCCGCAGGGCGTGGAAATAGGTGCATTTGGCCATCGAGCCAGTGGTCCAGGCTTCGTTGAGCTGTTCCGTAATGCGCTTGGAATTTTTCCCTTTGCCGTCAAGCCCGAGGGTGACGTAGACGACCCCCATCTCCCAGTCGGGGATGCTGGCCGAGTTCCAGGCATTGCCATACCGTTCGCGCACATAATCGATGATGGCGGCGGGTTCCTTGCCGCTCCAGTATGGGTGGCCTTCGCTGTACCAGTCGAGTTCGCGGTCACGCTGGGCGGCGCAGGTGTAGGGGCCGAACTCGTAGTTCGAGCCGAGGTAGAAGAAATACAGGTAGGGCTGCGCGCGGGTCTCGTGGGTCGAGGTCTCGCCGTAGAAGGGGTTTTCGACCTTGTAGATGTCGCCGTTGGCCACGTAGTATTTCAGCTTGGCCTGCATCTGGTCGGATTCCATCTTGGCGTTGATGTTGTCGTCTTCGTAGTCGATGACGACGCCGCCCTTGATGTAGCCGCCGACGGTCCCTTCGTAGGTATTCCCGCGCGAGGCGAGGGGGGTCCCCTCGGGTTTACGGTAGTCTTCGACGTAGCAGAGGGTGTAGACGGAGCAGTCACCGAGGGTCCAGATCTTGGCGAGGTGTTTGGGCACAGGGTTGATGACCCGACTGCTGACCCATTTGTCGGCGTCGACGGGTTGGTTGAGTTCGGCCGTGCCGTTGATTTGGTGGAAGGGATCGGCAAGGTCGGCGGTACCGAGATCGCCTTCGGGGTAGCCGGGGCCGTCGACCTTTTCGGGGGTGACCTCGGCCCGGTCGTAGGTCAGGGTCATGCCGACCTGCTGCAGGATGGTCGATTCGGCGACCTGGGTGTTGCCGGTGATACCCGAGTCGTAGGGAGTGGTGTGACGGTTGGCGTAGCACTTTTTCTCGGGAAGATCATCGTTGGTGGCTTTGTCTTCGGCGAACCGCTGGATGAAGCTCAGCACCTCGCTTTCGAGAAGCGCCTGCCGGTAGAACGGGGTCCAGGTGGGGGGGCCGGACTTGCCGGGCTTGTTGCCGCCCTGCGCGTCGTCAGCAGGGCTTCGCTCGAACTTCCATTCATAGCGGACGTGGCGGTAGACGTAGAACTTGCCGGACGCGACGTCTTTGACGATGAAGGGGAATTTGTCGCGGGTGGCGCCGGAATTGACATAGATCTTGGCCTTGCGCCCGTCGAGGTTATTGGCGCGGTCACGCACGACGGGGGGCGGCTCCAGCCAGGGACACCAGACCCCGACCGAGGCTTTGGGCTCATGGGTCATTCGGGCCGGCCGGCGCACTTCGTTGGTTTCGACCGACATGCCGGAGATGAGCGTGATGTTGGTGGGCAGGAATTTCTCGTCTTCCGCCAGCCCCGACACGTCGGTGGCATGGGCGACCGCGGCATGACAGAGGGCCAGGGCGACGAGACAACACACCAGGAGCCAGGGGCGGGGGAACGGGTGGGCGGAGTGGGACATGCATTCCTCCTTTTGATAACGCGGATGAGAGGGTTGGATCATTCGCACCAGAGGGTATGACGGGCGGGCGGAAAAGGTTTCACGGTGGTGCCGGCTCATTGTCCGGCGCCCTCGATCCGGGCCAGGCTGGTCTCGAGCTTGTCGATGGTGGCGGTGATGAACGGGGTTTCCGGGTGGTCGGGGGCGAGAGCCTGCACCTCGCGCAGCAGCCGGAGCGCTCGTTCCCCGTCATAGAAGAGCTGGTATTCCTTCTGGGCCATGAAATCTTCATTCGAGAAGACGTTGCCGGGGAAGCTATGGCCGATGCCGGCGAAGATCCGGGCCAGGCGCAACTTGACCTCGACGGCCTGAGGGCCGAAGGTTTCGGCGATCTCGTAGTTCTCGACGGCCTGGTCGATGTGCCCGCGCATCTCCTGAAAATACCCGAGCCAATAGTAGACCTGCGGGTTCTCGGGGTCGAGGCGCTGGGCGGCTTGAAGGTGCTTCCAGGCGGTCATGTCGCCGACGTTGGGCAGAAGCTGGGCGACGTAGGCCAGGTGGGCGGGCAGGTAGTCGGGGTCGGTCTCGAGGGCCAGTTTGAAATGACGTGAGGCGGTGATGGGCTGCCCTAGTTTGAGAAGGCCGCGCCCCATACGGACATGAGCCCAGGGATCGTGGGGGGCGGCGACTAGGGCGGTATGGAGGGCCTCGAGGGCTTCCTGGTCCTTCTTCAGGGCGATGAGCGCATCCGCGATGCCGAACAGGGCTCGCTTATCGGCCGGCCGCAGGGTTTTGGCCTGCTTGAAGGAGTCGAGGGCGCTCTGGGGACGGTTGCGGAAGAGGTCGAGATCGCCGAGGGCGGTGAGGGCGTCGGCGCTCTGGGGATTGGCCTTGAGGATCCCGTGCAGGAGGGTTTCCGCTTCCTGGAGTTTGAAGGGTTCAACCAGGAAGAGAGCCCGAGCGTAGGCGATGCGTTCTTCTTCGGTCGCCGTGTCCTTGCGCAGGACTATCAGGCGGGCTAGCATGTCCCGGCCTTCGGCGAGACGAGTTTCGCCGAACTCGACGATCAGGCGCCCCAGTCGGGACAGGAGGATGGGATTCTGGGGGTCGGCCTTCCAGGCGGTAAGCATGGTCTGAATAGCTGGGAAGATCCGGCCCTCGCGCAGGATCGCCAACCCCTGCCGAAAGGGCTCGCGGGCGGCGGGCGCGAGCAGACTCGCCTCGTCCCCGCCGGTGGCGGCAGTCGGACTGGGGCCGCCGGCGGGGGGAGGGGGCGGGGCGGCCAGGACGGGCGCCGCGGCAAGCGCGGTCGCCAGCAGGAGAACAGGCCAGATCGGGGTCGCAGAGGGCCGGGGCGAGCTGTCGTTCATCGGAACCTCTCTCTCGGGGAGATAGATGCCCTGCTCATGGCCGGCGGAAGGCGCCGTCGGCGTAGCGGAGGGCGAGGGTAAAGGTGCTGCCATCGTGGGTTTCGAAAATGCGGCCGTCTTGGGTCCCGATCAGGAGGGACCCGCGGGTGGTCACAACCAGGGATTTGAGCACCACTCCTGGTTCCCAGGTTGGGGGGATCGGGGTGGCGGTGGGACGGCGGGCGGTGGGGTCGGTGACCTGCCACAAGCCCTGGGCGCCGGCCACCCAGAGGGTGCCCTGCCAGAGGCACATGGCCTGGATGCTGCCGCGGGTGCCGGCCAGTTTGCGGGTCTCACCGTCAGGATCGTGGCGGAACGCCCCGTCGGCCATGGTGCCGAGGAAGGTATGCGAGGCGAGGAGCAGGAGCACGTTTACCTCGGGGTTCTCCCAGGCGTCGGGGCCGCAGCAAGACCCGCCGGGGTAGAGCCAGGTGGCGGCGGGGGGAAGCTCCCGGGGCGGCGAACCGGCTGCCGTCTCCGGCGGGGGTGATGACGTCGTGCTGGCGGGGGCGTTCACGTGCCAGACCCCGCGGGAGGTGGCGAACCAGGCGCCGGACGGGGTCGGGGCGATGTCGTTGACCCAGTCGTCCCCGAGTCCCTGGTCGCGCCCGAGCGGTCGCCAGGTCCCGTTCCACAGTTCTGCGGCGCCCGAGCCCACGGAGCCCAGCAACAGGCGACCGTCGGTTGTGCGGGCCAGACCGTGCAGGGCGCGCATGGTCGGGCCGGGGTCGGGGTTGACCGGAAGCCAGACCCGGGCCTCCATATCGAAACACAGCAAACCTTCGCCGGCCGTCGCCACCCAGAGATACCGGCCATCGACCAGCAGGCGGCTGATGCGGCGGCTGGGGTATTCGCCCTGCGCATCGAGGACCGGGGACGCGCTCCCGTTGTCGACGAGCCACAGACCGGCCCCGAACGAGCCGATCCAGAGGCGGCCGGTCTGGTCGACCACCATGGAGCGGACCACGGCGTCGTATTCCGGAAGGCGCAAAGGGGCGGCCAGGGTTGGCGTGGAGTGGAGGCTCGAGACGATTATTCCAACGACAAGCCAGAGCATCCTCGTCCGATCATTGGACGGTGCCCGGCCTTCCCTTCCCGAACGTGGGTGGTGCTTCCCCATTACTCTCACCAGTATACAGAGTTTTGGCGAAAATTTCCACCCTATCCAAACACCACCGGCGGGCGGATATCGATTCGGTAGGGGAATCGGGGGCAACCGACGGGGGGTGGGGGTTTCGACCAGGGTCATGATCGGGTATCATGGCCAGGACATCTGCAAAGGTGGGAGCAACGGACATGAGCACGGTGATCGTCGAACTGACCATGCCCAGCGGGCAGAAGATCCAGGTGCGGCAGGGGGATCTGACCGCCGAGGCGACCGATGCCATCGTCAACGCCGCCAACGGGCACCTGGCCCACGGGGGCGGGGTGGCCGGGGCGATCGTGCGCCGCGGAGGAGCGGTCATTCAGGAGGAGAGCGCGGCCTGGGTGGCCACCCACGGCCCCGTGCCGACCGGACAGGTGGCGGTGACGGGGGCTGGGGCCCTGCCCTGCCGGCAGGTCATCCATGCGGTTGGTCCGGTCTGGCAGGGTGGCGACGCCGGCGAAGAAGAGGCCCTGCGCGCCGCTGCCACCAACAGCCTCCGCCAGGCGCACCAGCTAAAACTGGGCAGCCTGGCCATGCCGGCGATCAGCAGCGGGATCTTCGGGTTTCCCAAGGATCGGTGTGCGGAGATCCTGGTCGATGCCGCCATTGCCTTCTGCCGGGCGCATGGGGACAGCCCCCTGCGCGAGATCCGGTTCACCAACATCGACGCTCCGACCGTGGAGGTCTTCCGGGCTGAACTCGAGCGCCGGCGGACCGGGGAAGGGGGGGCGGCATGACCCGAAAGAGCGGCGGGAAGGATGCCCTGCCACCGGGGGTCGGCGATCCCGTCACCGGCTGCTTCGTGGCCCTCGATTTCGAGACGGCCGACCAGGGCAGCGACAGTGCCTGCGCCCTGGGGCTGGTCAAAGTGGCCCCGGGGCGACCGGTCGAGCGGCTCTACCACCTGATTCGGCCGCCCCGGCCGCGCATCCTATTCACCTGGCTGCATGGCATCGCCTGGTCGCACGTGGCCGACAAGCCCACGTTCGGCGACTTGTGGCCGGAGCTGGCGGGATTCCTCGAGGGGGCGCAGTTCCTGGTGGCCCACAATGCCTCCTTCGACCGCCGGGTGCTGATCGCCTGCTGTCAGGCGGCGGGGGTGACGCCGCCCGCCCTGCCGTTCTTCTGTTCAGTGCAGTTGTCGCGCCGGACCTGGAACCTGACGAGCAACAGCCTGCCCAACGTCTGCCAGTTCCTGGGATTCTCGCTGCAGCACCACCATGCCGCGGCTGACGCCGAGGCGTGCGCCATGATCGTGCTGGCGGCGGCCCGGGAGCGCGGTGCGCTCGGTTTGCCCTGGAAGCCTCTCGCCGAACCCCGACGCTCCCTGTCCTGATATGTCTACCGTAGTTGAAACATCCACCCTGGGGCCGGATTCGCCGGAAGACAGACATGGAGCAGGCAGGATCGGTCCGAGGGAGAGGCCGATTCGACGTCCCGCGAGTCCTGAATGGCCCTGGCCGCGGGCGGCTCGCGCCTCGCAGATCGCCATGGATGGCGATTCTGCGAGGTTCGGACGACGAATCGAGCCGAACCCGAGGCCACCGATCCGAGCCTGCGGAATGATGTCTGGAGGCGAGCTCGGCCCCAGGGTTTGAGAAACTACGGGAGTCACCCTCAGCAGAGGCGCGGCCGACACGGTGCTGTTGGGATGTCATGGGCTTCCCATCAGGGCGAGCCAGAGTGTGTGAAGGATTTCTCTTGAGTTTTGGGGCGGTTCGGAATAGAATACCTTGCGGTGCCAAGGAACCCGGTGGGTCGATTCCCGCCGCGGTCACCGGCCGATCATCCGACTTTTGGGGTACCCCCCTTCGGCCGTCCAGGCCGGGGGCATCATCAAGACGCCACAGCGTCTGAAGGAGGAGTGGTTGTGCAGAAGGTCAATCCCTATGTGAACGAGGTCATCGAACGGGTCGAGAAGCGTTTCCCCTGGGAGAAGGAATTCAACCAGGCGGTGCGCGAGGTTCTGATCTCTTTGTCACCCGTTCTGGACCGGAATCCGATCTACAAGCAGATGCGGATTCTGGAACGGCTCGTAGAGCCCGAGCGGGTCTACCAGTTCCGGGTCCCCTGGAAGGATGACAAGGGCAACATCCAGGTCAACACCGGCTATCGCATCGGCTTCAACAGCGCGCTCGGCCCCTACAAAGGCGGCCTGCGCTTCCATGCCTCGGTCACGTTGAGCATCTTGAAGTTCCTGGGCTTCGAGCAGATCTTCAAGAACTCCCTGACCGGTCTGCCCATGGGCGGCGGCAAGGGCGGCAGCGACTTCAGCCCGGTCGGCAAATCCGACAACGAGGTCGAGAACTTCTGCCAGAGCTTCATGACCGCCCTCTACCGGCAGATCGGCGCCAACACCGACGTGCCGGCCGGCGACATCGGCGTGGGCGGTCGCGAGATCGGCTTCCTGTTCGGCCAGTATCGCCGCCTCACCAACCTGTACGACGGTGTTCTCACCGGTAAGGGCGTGAAATGGGGCGGTTCGTTGATCCGGCCCGAGGCGACCGGCTACGGGGCCACCTATTTCTGCGACGAGATGCTGAAGACCCGCGGGCAAAGTCTCTCTGGCAAGATCGTGGCGGTCTCCGGCTTCGGCAACGTGGCCTGGGGTGTTTGCAAGAAGGTCACCGAGCTGGGTGGCAAGGTCGTTACCCTGTCCGGCCCCGACGGCTGCATCTACGATAAAGATGGTGTCAAGGGCGAAAAGATCGATTACATGCTGCAGATGCGCGCCAGCGGCCGCGACCGCGTCCAGGACTACGCCGACAAGTTCAAAGTCGAGTTCCACGCCGGCAAGCGCCCTTGGGGCATCAAGTGCGACATCGCCTTCCCCTGCGCCACCCAGAACGAGCTCAACCAGGAGGATGCCAAGACCCTCCTGAAGAACGGCTGCATCGCCGTCACCGAGGGCGCCAACATGCCGGTCGAACCCAAGGCGATCGACCTGTTCATCGAGAACAAGGTGCTGTACAGCCCGGGTAAGGCCTCCAACGCTGGCGGGGTGGCCTGCTCCGGTCTCGAGATGACCCAGAACAGCATCCGGATGCAGTGGTCTGCCGCGGAAGTCGACAAACATCTCCACCAGATTATGGTCAACATTCACAAGGCCTGCCTGGATGCCGCTGCCGAATACGGTACTCCAGGCAACTACCAGAACGGCGCTAACATCGCCGGCTTCCTCAAGGTCGCCGACGCGATGATCGACCAGGGCAACATCTAGCCCCCGACGCGTTCTCCCCGACCCGGGCCGGAGACCTTTCCGGCCCGGGTTTTTCACTGCCGGGAGGGCGGGACCACAGGCCGGGTGGCGGAATAGATCATTCCTGCTCGGCCTTGAGGGCCTCCGGTGGTTTTTCGGAATGCCGGGAGAGGTCGTAGCCGAGGGCGCGGGCCTGGGCAAGATCGGCCTGGGCGTTGGTCCGGTCGTCGAGGCGAGCGCGGGCGATGGCGCGGCCGAAGTAGCAGGCCCCCTCGGTGAAATCGGGCAGCTTGGAATGGTATTCCACGATGAACCCGAGCGGGTGGGGGGGGCGGGGGAGGTTCGCGGCGGGCCCCTGCTGCCGACGGATCTCGGCGAGCGTGGCGAGGGCGGCCGTGAAATCGTCGGCAGCGGGCTGCCAGGCCTTGTTTCTGACGTGGAGCTTGGCGCGACACATTTGCAGGAGGGCGAGGTAGACCGGGGCCGGGTGACTGCTCATGAAGCCGAACTTGACCTTGCGGTCGAGCGTGCGGGCCTGCTCGATGGCGGTCGAGAAGTCGGCGATGGCCTCGGGGAGGCGGCCGGCTTGCGTGTGGAGGGCAGCCCGGGTGGCGAAGCCCTCGGGAAATCCGGTGCGGCCCTGCAGCATCCGATCGACCTTGCGGAACAGGTCCTCCTTGGCCTGTTCGCTGCCCATCATGGCCCGTTCGAGCTGGTTGTCGAGGGAGTCGGCGGCGTTCTCCGCCCAGGCGCCGCGATACCACTGGGCCAGCAGGGCGCGGTTATGGAGGCGTTCCTCGGCGAAGCCGAACCACCAGCCGGCGAACCCAACGGCGAAGATGAGGGCGACCGTGAGTGGCGACCAGCCCGGGTCATGGCGTCTCTTCCGGTGCGAGTCGTCGGGGAAGACCTGCATGGTCAGGCCGGCGAGCGTCAGGAGCGCCATCAGGCCGAGATCGAGCAGGTTGAAGAGCAGCCACCAGCCAAGCTCGAGGCGCTCGATGAAGCTGGTGCTGCGGCTCACCCCGAGCGACATTTCCCGGAAGGTGCCGGCCCAGATTGACTTGAGGATGAAGCCCGGATCGAACTCGGGCAACACCAGGCCCATGCCGATGATCTGGCCGGCGGCGACGACGGCGGTCAAGACCAGGCAGAGGAAGAGGCGCACCTGGAACGAGCGCTGAACCACGCTGCAGGTAGCGAACAGCTTGCCGGCGGCGGTCCCGGCGAAGCCGCCGACGAACATGCCCTGGAAGCCGATGACGAAGCCGGACACCAGCCGGAAGAACCCGGTCAGAGCCCCGAAAAAGAGAGCGAACAGGGCGGAGCCCACCATCGCCTGCGCGAAGTTGCCGGTGGGCAGGGGGCCGGCGGGGTCGGGGGAACCGGCCGGTCCGTCGCCCGGGCCAAATGCGGTGTATGACCCAGGGGGAGGTGGCGGGGGCGGAGGAGGCGGTGGAGGCGGTGGAGGCCCTCCCCAGCCTTGATTGTTCTGCGTGCCGTCGCTCATACGATTCTCCGATTTGTGTAAGGTGACGATAGTATGGCCGAATCGATTCGGCCTGGCAATGACTCCCTTAGGTCGGGACAAGGTCGGGAGTCCCCCGATGGACCAGCCGCATGCCGTGAGCTATTCTCAGCATACGATCCGGAGCGGATTTGACGGCATGGTTCCCGGGTTGCGGTGGGGGGGGAATTTCCATACAATCGGCGCGAGATGCCGCGTCTATGGAGCGCCAACCTCGAGGAGTGCTTCGCCCCGCGCGCACCGTCGGATGACACGTGGTTATCAAGGCCCGGCCTGGGCATACCCCGTTGGCCGCCCGCCTGGCGGAATCGTGGGGCGCGGAGAATCCCAGGTAACGGATTCTCGCAGGGGGTGAAGAAATGCCGGCCAACAGCCAAATTGGGGGGAATTCGGGCGAACCGATGATGAGCCGCTCTCAGCGCAACGAGCGCGTTGCCCCCCGCCGCCCGGGACGGTATCCCGCCTCGGGAAGTTCGGGGCATCCGTTGTCGGGAAGAGCCTCCGCGCCGGCCCGGCTTCACCTTCGCAGTCGAGGAGGCTGGGGAGTCGTTCAGGGTTCGACACTGGGTCTGGCCTGGAGCGGGGCGTCGGCCTGGAATCCTTCCGTCGTGAAGTGGCCGGTTCCTTCGAGCGGTTCTCCGCCGGTGCTGCATCTCGCCGGTCTTGGCATCGACGTGATACCAGGCGGTGTTGACGAAGGGATCTTCCTGGTTTTCGCCCCCCGTGACCAGGTGGAAGGCGCGTCCCCCTTCCTCGAACCGGCCGTCGTAGCGGAAGGTCTGGGCCACGGGGCGGCCTGCGGCCTTGAGGGCATCCATCACCCGGGAGACGATCGCGTCGTCGGGGGTGTCGGCCGCGGACAGCCTTGAACACAGGGCGGTCATGGCCAACAAGGCGATCAAAGCGGCCACGGCGACCAGGGTGGGTGGCCGGAGGGCGTCGGTCCGTCGGGGCATGGGAGAACCTCCTCGAGGGTTTGCCAGGGCACGGGCATTCTCCCCGAAAGGCGCGGTCTCGATCCAGGGGCGGGTCTGCTGGGAGGTGGCCGCCGCGTCACCGCCTCACCCTTCCCACCTCGTGTCGGTCAGGCCGGCGCGGAGATCGTGACCATGGCGCGGAATGGCGCCCCATCGATCGGAACGGGTGGACAGCGGCGGATGGTTGCGGTAGGGTAAACGGAGACCGGTCCGGTCCGGATTCCTGTGATGGGAGGTAGCATGGGCAAGGCCGCCGCACGCGGGACCTCGGGGGCGATCGTCGTCCTGACGGGCGCGGGCATCTCGCGCGAGTCGGGAATCGCCACCTTTCGTGACGCGGACGGCATCTGGAACAAGGTTCGTCTTGAGGATGTGGCCACTCCCGAAGGGTTCGCCCGTGACCCCGGCCTGGTTCTCGATTTCTACAACCAGCGACGTCGCGAACTGCAGTCAGCCGACATCCGGCCCAATGCCGCCCATCTGGCCCTGGCCGAGCTCGAGCAGCGCTGGCCCGGGGAATTCCTGCTGGTCACCCAGAACATCGACGATCTGCACGAGCGGGCGGGCAGCCGGCGCCTGGTGCACATGCACGGGGAACTCCGGAAAATCACCTGCCTGGCCTGCCACGCGGTGTTCACCTGGACCTCCGATCTGGACCGGAGTACGCCCTGCCCGGGATGTGCCCGCCCGGGGCGCCTGCGCCCGCACATCGTCTGGTTTGGCGAACGGCCCTTGCATCTCGACGAGATCGGGCGCGCTCTCGAACGGTGCCAGCTCTTCATCTCGATCGGCACCTCGGGGAACGTCTATCCGGCCGCCGGGTTCGTCGAGGTGGCCCGGAGGCGGGCCCACGCCCGCACGGTCGAACTAAACCTCGAGCCCTCGCAGGGGGCATCCCTGTTCGACGAGGCGGTCTACGGCCCCGCCACCGAAGTGGTGCCGGCCTTCTGCCGGACCCTGCTGGCTGGTGCCGGAGGCGGGCCGTGAGCATGTCGAAGGGGGTTCGAGTTCGCCGATGCCCCGGATCCCGGGGCGTTCGGTACCCGGTGGGCTCGATCCGGAGCGTGTGTCCTGATGGATGGCAAAGGGGAAACGGTCATGGTGGGAACGCATGGACCAGGCCCGATGGCGAGGGATAGCGGGGTCCGCCACCCCAGGGATCACCTGGCGGAACGAAGAGCCTGTCCAGAGGGTGGAGGGAACAGGTCGGGCGATGCCGTCGGGGCGGTGAACCCGTGTTCGGGCTGTCGGGTGGACTGCTGTGTCGGGCTTACGGTGTTCCTGTCGGCCTTCGATCTGGCGCGGTTGCGCGATCACCTGCCCGATCGGTGGAGAGAAGTGGTGGGGTTCCTGCCCGCGGCCCGTGCCGCGCCTGCGTTCCAGCCCTACGCCTTCTCGCTGGGGGGAAGGGGACGGTTCCTGCTGACCCTGCGCCGCTCGCGCGGGGCTTGTGTTTTCCTGCTTCCTGGTCGCGCCGCGGCGGGGGCTCCCCGGCCGATCCTGCCCGGACGTTGCCGTATCCATGTCGCGAGGCCCGATGTCTGCCGGTGTTACCCGTTTGCGGTGCGTGAGGGGCGCTTGCGAATGATTCCCCAGAGCCGTTGTCCGCAACCCTGGACCGCCCCCGCCCTCCCCGGGGCGGGCTTCCCCGCCGCCTGGGAGGCCTATCGGCGGAACTTCTTCCAGTATCAGGCTTTCCTCGAGACCTGGCACGAAGAGGTGCTACCCCGCCTCCTTCGCGACTCCGCAGGCTCGGAAAGGAAGCAGGCAGGGTGGCCCCCTGGCTCCCGCCTCCGCCCGGCCCCGGCAAGCACAAGTGGCGATTCAGAAATCCCGCTCACGACCACGGGTGTGGAGGTTCCCGCCTCAGGGTCCGCCGCCCATGGGGCCGGGGACCGGTGGTCAGCGGCCCTCGGTCGGCGCCGGGCCTTCCTCGATTTTCTGACGGAACGGGTGGTGGTGGTCGCCGGAGAGGCCCAATGAACGCCGGGAATCTCACCCTCCTGGGGACCGTCCACCTCGACCCTTCGGGAGAAGCCCGTCTGCTGGGCGCTCTGGGGGCTCTGCGCCCGGCGGCCGTGACCGTCGAGGTCAGCCCCTACGCCCTCGAGTTCCGCCGCACGCGCGGGCCCGCCCTACGGGCGCGGCTCGAGCCCTTCCGGCGCCCCGATGGCACGTTGCCGCCGGGCCTGGAGGCGGTGGAAGCCCAACTGGCCCTGCCGTATGAATGGACGGCGGCCCTCGCGTACGCCGAAGGGGCGGGACTTCCGGTCGAAGCCCTCGGGGACAGTGAGACCTCGCGGCGCTGGCTGGCCCTGCTCGAACACGACCTGCTCGACCCGGAAAATCTCGACATCCTGGCCGCCGCCGAGGTACCCATTCTCGCCGAGCAGGTGGCCTGGGAGTGGGCCAGTGCCCGCCGCCACTGGCGGGCCGGCAAGACCCTCGGCAGCGAAGAGGTGGCCAGGCTCCAGGCCGAAGATGCCCGCATGGCGCAGCACCTGGCCGCCCCCGCGCGGCCGGCAGGCCTGGTCCATGTCACGGGATGGGAGCATTTGCGCGGTCTGGCCGCCGCCCTGGGCGGGTTCGAATTTCTGCTCGCCGACCAGCTTGATCTGGGCCATAATCTTCTCGGTGTCGAACTTGCCGCTGGCCACGACCACCATCTGCTTCTTCTCGATCGCTCCCAAGAACTGGAGGGCGGTGATGTCGGTCAGCGGGTTGAAGGAAACCGCCTTCAGGAAATTCTCGAACATGTCGCGGGCGGGCGGCGGCACCATCGGGTTGTTGGTGACGAGATCCTGGAGCGGCAGGTCGGAGTGGTTGGCGATGGACACCACCACGTCCATCCCCTCGGGGATGGGCTGCAGGGTCAGGGCGGAAACGCCGAAAGGAAGAACGAGCACGAGCAGACCGACCAAACAACCAGGACCGGACGAGCGTGCGAGCCATGAAGGAACCTCCCGTTGCGATCAGAAATCGGGGTACCGCATCGCGGTTGCCCCGGCCGATTCTACCACCAAACGGCGGTGACCGTACTCTCGCTTCGCCGGGTGGATGAATCTTCCATGCCTGTCGGCCAGGGGTTTCGGCAGGGAGAATCCAGGTGGTGCTAGGGGACCAGGGAGGGAAATGCTCAGTTGCGCGACAGGATGGCGATCGACACGTCGTCATGCCATGGCTCGGAGCGCGTGAACCCGCGCAAGGCGGTTTGCAGGCCGGCGATCAGATCTTCCGGGCGGGGCTTTCCCCCGTCAGGTGGATTCGTGGGAGCCGAGGAAATCGGCGGGAGTCAGGATGCGGACCCCTTTGATCCGGCGGCCGAACAGAGGGCCGAAGTGTCTGAAGTCGCCAGTCAGGAGGATATTGGCCTTGATCTGGATTGCGGCGGTGAGGATGGGGAGGTCCTGGAAGATGGTCAGCACGGATCACTTTTTCGCCGCGGGGCGGCGGTGAGTGATCTTCCGAGGGGACAGACCGAGGGCACGGACGTCTTTTTGGGCCTGGCGGTAGTCCGCCTCGTCCACGGCGTTGGTGACCCCGCTGGCGTAGAACAGGCTGTTGAACAGGTGGCGCAGCATGGGGAAGACCATGAGCAGGTCGCGGTAGTTGGCCGTCGTCCATTGCATCGGCAGCAGGGTGGGCCGCACCGACCGGATCTCGGCCCGCACCTTGAACGAGGTGGAGAGCATCCAGAGGAAGGGGAAGAGGGTGCCGGCCAGGATGACCGCCAGCAGGGCGACGAAGGCCAGGCGTTCTCAGCGGGGCAGGCGGGTCTCGTTCATGACGGCCTCCCGCCGGGCATCTCCCGGCGCAGGTGCGAGCGCACCATCAGCAGCACCAGCGAACACAGGAACAGCGTCATGGCCACCGCCGACGCGTAGCCGACCCGGAAGAACCTGAACCCGTGGGTGTACATGTATAAAACCAGTGTCACCGTGCTGTCGACCGACCCACCCCCGGTCAGCATGTACGGCTCGCTGAAGACCTGCAGGCGGTCACACAATACATCGAACTCCTGCCAGGTTTCGGGGAACCGGGCGAAGCCGGCCGAAGCCACCAGGTCGGCACGGTAGAACAACAGGCGGGTGTCGACATAGAACGGCGGTCCGTACCAGACGCCGCCGATGCGGTTGGTGCCGAGCGTGCCGGGGAAGAAATCGTCCTCGCGGATGGGCGAGGAGGCCAGGCAGGGGTCGAGCGGTTCGAGGGCGTTCAGGGCGATCAGCTCGGCCATCCAGGTGGTGCCGATCTGGGCCACGTCGGGGGTCATGTCGCCGACGATGGCGGTCATCAGCTTTTCGTGGCCCGCCCCCCAGGGGATGGCCTGCACCCGCACCGTCACCTGCGGGTATCGCTTCTCGAACTCGGCCGTCAACTGGCGCAGCAGGTAGCCTTCCATGCCCATGCCCCGGACGTCGAGGATGACCGACCCGCCGGAGGCCGTTTTGTCGAGGTCTCCATTCCCGCCCTGACTCCACCGTAGGCCGATCACCAGGACGGTCGCGACGATCGCTATGCCGAACGCCACCGTGCGGAGTGGCGGTCGGACGGGAAGAGAAGACCCATGCGTAGCGGTCGATTCAAGGACAGGCCGATCGGACATGCTTCCATGTCTACCGTTGCCGGAGCGGTTCCACAACCATCCCACCCAAGCATTTGCCAGGAGTTTCTGCCATCCTCAGGGCGGGCTCCAATTCGATCCTGGCAAGAGGGGAAGTCGGTGCCGTTCATTCCGCGCGGCAAGAACCTTGACTCCGCCTCCCGCCGGACAAAATTGGGCCACGGTTCGAGGCGGTCGAGGCGGTGGATCTCATCCACCACGTCGACCAGTTGCTTCACGAATTCCCCGTTGGCGGGCGGGGCGGCCACGACGAGTACCTTGTGGGGCATTGTGGGGCAGGTTAGCAATGCCCACCACCCGCAGGCGTTGCACCTGCTCGAGGGGGACTTCCTTGGGGGCTGCACCGACCATCCCACCCGAGGAGGCGATGGCCACCAGGAGAAGCAGGAACCAGCCAAAGCGGCGCCTGGCGAGGGGTGAGCGCGAACAACGCATCATGGCCATATTTCCTCTAAGTGGTCGGCGGTGGGGCCTGTCTTCTATCACCCGGTCCATGGACATCACGGACCACCTGTCTCCTCAGTTGACCATTTCCCCTCCGCCGCCAAGAGGTCGGGGCCTCCATGAAGAATGGGTGACTTCTCCCCAGGCATGTGGCATGAACCTTGCTTTGCGGTGGGCACCATTCACCGTAGGAGTTGAAGCATGCGCAAGACCAAGATCATCGTCACCCTCGGGCCCGCCGCCGAAGAGGTGCAGGTTCTTCGTGACCTCATCCTGGCGGGGATGAACGTGGCCCGTCTGAATTTTTCTCACGGCGACTACGAAGAGCACGGCCGGCGGATCGAGCGGGTCAAGCGGTTACGGCGGGAACTCGGGCGGCCCGTCGGGTTGTTGCTCGACACCAAGGGCCCGGAGATCCGCACCGGGCCGGTGGTCGAGGATCGGATCACCTTGGAGGCCGGCGCTCCGCTGGTGCTGACCACCGACCCGGTGCTGGGCAGTGCCGAGCGCCTGTCGGTAAGCTTCCCCGCCCTGCCCGGGGCGGTGCAACCGGGGCAGATCATCCTGCTCGACGATGGCCTGCTGCAGCTCGAGGTCACCGGCGTCCGCAACGAGCGTGAGATCGATACGGTGGTGCGGGTCGGCGGGACGATGCGGGGCAAACGCTCGGTGAACGTGCCGTTGTTGCGCACCAATCTGCCCAACCCCACCGCCAAGGACGTGGCCGATCTGAAATTCGCCGCGGCGCAGGGGTTCGATTTCGTGGCCGTCTCTTTCACCGAGACCCCCGAGACGGTGCGAACGGTGCGCCAGGTACTCACCCAGGCGGGGGGTGCGAAAATTAAGATCATCGCCAAGATCGAAAACGAGACAGGTCTGCGCAATTTCCGAGCAATCCTCGAGGCGGCCGACGGGATCATGGTCGCGCGCGGCGACCTGGGGGTCGAGCTTCCCCCCGAGGAAGTGCCCGTGGTGCAGAAGGAGCTGATCCGGCAGTGCTACCTCGCCGGGAAACCTGGCATCACCGCGACCCAGATGTTGCACACGATGACTACCTGCCCGCGGCCGACGCGGGCGGAAGTGTCGGATGTCGCCAACGCCATCTACGACTCCTGCTCGGCGGTCATGCTGTCGGGCGAGACCAGCGTCGGAAACTATCCGGTCATCTGCGTCGAGACGATGGGCCGCATCGCCGAACGGTCCGAGGCCGCCATCGACTACCAGGCCGCGTTCTTCGGCAATGGCACCCACGCCGCCGGACACACCGACACGACGTTTGCCATCACCAACGCCGCCATCACCACCGCCTACAACATCGGCGCGCGGGCAGTCGTCACCGTCAGCGAGACGGGCTACAGCGCCCGGATGCTGTCGCGCCTGCGGCCTGGCATCCCCATCATCGCCATCGTCGATGATGAGCGGGTCTTCCACCAGCTGGCCATCAACTGGGGGGTGGTGCCCGTCTTGGCACCGCGGTTCCGCACGCTCGAGGAGTTGCACGTGCAGTCGGTGCGGCTGGCCGCCCAGACCGGGCTGCTGGGGCCCGACGACCAGGTGGTGCTGGTCGCCGGCCTACCGGTCGGCCGGTCCGGCAGCACCAACATGATCAAGGTGGAACGGGTCGAGGAGCGCTTCTGTCGCGGGGTTCCCGAGGCCGCGCCGTCGCCCTTCGTCGCTCCCGAGCGGCGGTTCATCCCGGCCGACGTCAGCGACCTGCCGGCCTGCGCCTGAGGAATCGCCCGCGGGTGCAATCCCCCGGGCCGGCCCTTCGCAGAAGGTTCCACCATCCGTGTGTGCCGGCGGTCGGCGCGGAACCAGGGGCGGTAGCCCCCCCGGCCTGCCGGGAGGGCCCTCGTCGCGGCCGCAGACCCCGGCGTGCTCGCCGTGGCGGCTCCGTGCATCGCGGGGGGCAAATCCTGACCTGGCCATTGCCCCGGTGACTGTCGTGGTACCCCTGCCCGGTGGTCAGTCGTCCCCGCCTTCGGGAACCTGGAAATTGGGCATCTCGGGAATCTCGACCTGGCCCGCTTGTTCGGCTTCTTCGAGTGCGTGATTGGCCGCGTCGGTGGCTTCGTCGGCCGTCTGTTGCGCCGCCTCCTGGGCCGCCTGGCTGGTGGCGTTGGCTTGATCGATGACCTGGTTGGCTTGGTCGATCTGGCGGTCGAAGGTGGCCTGGTTGCGACGGAAGAGTTCCTGGTTGGCGCGGTTGGTCTCCGTGATCGTCCGGTTGGCGGCGTCGATGCCGGCCTGGGCGGCGGGATGGTCGGCCGTGAGGGTGGCGATGGGCGTATACGTGCCCAGCGAGGAATGGCCGAGATGGCCCACGGTGGTGGCACTGCCCAGATCGGGCGAGGTCAGGCGTCCGAGGGACAGGTCGTGGCGGAGATGGCCGCCGCCACCCCCGGCCGCCGGGTGGCCGGCCGTGGTGGGGCTGGCCGCCTGGCCGGGACCCGGGGCGAGGTAGAAGCCGCTTCCCTGGTCTTTCTGACCCTTGCATTCGCTGGTGATCTGCAGATCGCGCCGGGTGCCGTCGCGGCGGGGGTCAGGGGTCTGGTAGGTGAGCCGGTAGCGCCGCTCCAGTAGGAGCCGGCGGCTGATGGCCTGGAAGGTTCCCGCCAGTTGCTCGGCGGTCGGCGCCTTCAGGAAAGTGCCGCGGGACTCCGAGGCGAGGCTCGTCAGGAAGGCGGTGTCGAGGTTGGTGCCGAGCCCGACCGCGATGACCCGGATGCCGGCGCGGCGCACGTGCTCGAACAGTTCCTGGGGTTTTTGATGGAAAAGCCGGGCTTGCCCTGGGGGCTCTCGTCCTTGCCGTCGGTGAGCACGACCAGAACCTTCTGGTCGTCGCGTCCCGTGCCCGAACGCAACTGCTCGGCCGCCCGGAAAATGCCGTCATACAGGGCGGTGCCACCCCAGGGCCGCATGGCCTTGATGCCGGCGAGCAGGGGGGCGGGGTCGCGGGAGAAATCCTGGACCAGGTCGATGTCGCTGGCGAACGTCAGCAGGGCGACCCGGGCCCGGCCGGTGATGGACTGGGTGAAGGCGGCGGCGGCCTCGCGAACCTGGCCGATGACCGGCTCCATGCTCGAGGAGCGGTCGAGCAGCAGGGCCACGTATGGTTCCTGGCGGGTCATTTCCACGCTGAAACTGGCGATGGGGGTCTGGCGTTCGCTCAGGACGAAATGGTCGGAGGTGAGCGTGACCGGTTCAGGGGTGAAAACCCTGACCGTCAGGACGATTCTGGGGAAATCGAGGGCGGAGATCCCTTCCAGGCTTGAGGAAAATCCCGGGCCGGCCAGGGCGCCGGTGGCCAGCACCAGCATCAGGAACGCGGGGACCAGGACCAGGATACGTCGCGACATAGGAGGCCTCCTTCTAGCAGTTGGGTAGGGGCAACCTTGGAACATGAAAGTGACGCGGGGAAACCCGGGGTTCTCCCCGCTCTTCCCTGCGGTGGACGGTGGCTCAGGTTGTGGGGTTTGGGGGTTTGGGGGGAGCCGGGCGTTTGGGTTTCGGGAGAAGCGTGGAGGAGGCGGCCGATAGTCTTGGCGGGAGGGCAGGCAGGGCGAGGGCAGCCTCCTCATGGGTGAGAATGCGTGAGAAGGAATTGATATCCTCGGGACCGACCCGGACCTGTAGGGCCATGGAATCATTGCCGATCTCGTGCCCGAGGTGGACTTCCAGCAGGTCACCGATCTTGACGACGTCATCTTCGGCGTCGGGAGCGGACAGGACGAAGCAGAACTGCCCGGGTTGGTCGGGGTCGACCCGCCCCTCGGCCCGCACCTGGTTGCGCGGGTTGAGCAGAATGGGCGGCGGAAGGGTGGGCAGATCGCGCCCGGCGGGGTAGAGGGTTTCCCGGGGGACCCCGAGCAGGAAGACCCGGACGGGGGTGAGCAGCGGGATGCGGTCGATGACCTGCCGGAGCGGATCGGAGAAATCGAGTTTGATCATGCAAGGCGAGTCTTGCAGGAGGCTGACGAGGATGGCGTCCGAAAAGAAAACTTCGCCGGTTTGCGGATTGATTAGCTTGATCAGGATGACATCGTTTTCTCCCACTGGGCAGAGGGGGACGGCGCTGAGATCGATCCTGGGCGAAAGGGTGGAAGGAATCCGGAACTCCCAAGTCCGGCCGGTGCGGATGTTGCGGAAACAGAAAAGATGCCTCGCTAGACGCTCCTGCACCGACGGTTCGAGGGCCTGGTTCCCGAGGTGTAGTTCGATATGGAAGCCGGTGCAGGCGACGCCCTTGCACGGATGGGCTGGACCGCCGGCCGCTGCGGCCATGGCCTCGATCTCGTAGACGGGCATGTTTCGCAGGCGCTCGAGAGCCTCCTGGGCGGGTTTGAAGTCGGGTTTGAGAGTGAGGGCGTCGCGGTATTCGGCCTCCGCCTCGGTGGGCCGGCCGGCGGTGGTCAGCAACTGGGCCAGCTTGAGCCGGACATCGAGATAGGTGGGCTGTTCGCGCCGGATCTTCTGGTGGATCGAGATGAGGTTGTTGAGTTTGGAAAAATACTCTTGCAGCTCGGCGATGCGATCGTTGGCATCACGATAGGCCGGGCAGATGCGTTGCACGATCCGGAACGCCTCGAGGGCTTCGATGAACCGGTCGATCGTCTGGAAGCATTTTCCCATGAGGTAGAAGGCCGGGGCGTTCTTCTGCCTCATGGTCTGGAGTTCCCGGATTGCCTCCTCGCCATGGCCGAGCAGGAAGAGCGCTTCCGCGAGGCGCAGGCGAACGTCATCGTACCGTGGATTGATTTGGCTGGCTTCTTGCAAGGGGGGAAGGGCATCCGCGGGGCGGTCGAACCGCAGGTAGAGTTCGCCGAGGTCGCGCCGGAGGTCGGGCCAGCCAGGATTCTTCTCGATTTTCTTCGATAACAGGTCGATGGCCTGCTGGAAAAGCGACCGGTCGAGCGACAAGATGCCCGCGTAGCCAAGGGCGAGGTGGCAGTCGGGATCGAGCTGGGCCGCTTTGTGGAACGCCTCGATGGCTTCTGAGGTCTTGCCTTCCTGCATCAGGATCTCACCGTAGGTCTGGTAGACCGGGGCGGAGGTGCCGCTGAGTTCGACCAGTTGCAGAACGGCGCGCCGGGCTTCCTCGATCTGGCCGGCGATCAGTCCGGTGCGGATGTACCGTAGGAGGGCGCGGAAGTTGGCGTCGCGGAATCCGATCTTGGGCTCGGAGGTGCCGGATGGTTCGGCAACATCGCGGTTGGTGCGGGGGCCAGCGGTGGCGTTCGCTCCGGAACCGGACATGGTGTCGTCGGAGGTGAAGAGGCGCGCCAGAAAGCTCTGCTGCTGGTTCGACCGGAACTCGATGGGGAAGGAGGCCTGCAGGATCTGCCGGATGGTGTGACAGTACGGGTGGCTGGACTGGCCGGGAATGAGACCCTTCCCATACTGGATCTGATGGTCGGGAATGATCGGCAATTGGGTCAGGACAGGCAACCTCAGGAGATTGGCGAGAGCTTTGCGGTCGGCTGGCTGGGTGGCGCGTGACAGCACCGCCGAGATCCGGCTCTCGGCCAGGCTCAGCTTGCCGAGCCCGAAGAAGTAACGGGTGCTGCTCTTGATGCCGTAGGGGGTCTGGACGTCGATCAGAAAGTAGATGCGGTCGGCGAGGTCGAGAGCGGCGAGGAAGAGCTCGTCGATGCGGGCATCGGTATCGATGACGATATACTCGAAGAACCGCTGCAGCAGACGGATGGCGACCACTAAGGAGGAGGCGTCGATTTTCTCGCCGTCGATGATGTTGACCGGGCCGGGCAGGCAGTAGAGGTTGGTGCCGACGTGGGCCAGATGCCGCTTCAGCGAGTCGAATTCGGGGAACTCGCCGCGGGCCACCTGGACGAACTCGGTGATGGTGCGCACCGAATGGACACCGAGGGCGAAGGTGCCGTCGGCGAAAGGCAGATCGAGATCGAGGAAGAGGGTGCGGGCGCCGGCCTCCTGGTCGAGGATCTGGGCCATGGTGACGGCGAAGGTCGTCTTGCCGACCCCGTTGCGGGGGCTGGCCACGGTGATGATGCGGGCCGAGCGGGGCGAGCTGGCCGCACCGCCGGCTGTCTTGCCGGCGGTGCGCTGGTTGGCGTCTTTCAGCCGCTTGCTGAGGGTGCCCAACAGCTTGAAGCTGATGGTCGGTTTCTGCTTGAGGAGCTTCTCGAAATCGGCGCCGGGAATGACGATGAGCACCGAGTTCTGCAGGGCCCGGGCGGTGGCGGACCGCACCGAATGGGCGTCGAACAGAGCCATCTCACCGAACAGATCGCCGTTCTTCATCTGGGCCAGGACCTTGGTCTCCTGCAGGACGCTCTTGATCGAGATCTCGATCAGTCCGCTCTCGATCACGAACAGGTCGCGCGAGACCTCCCCCTGCTCGAAGACGGCTTCTCCCCGCCGATATTCGGCCCGCTTGGCGATGCGGGCCACTTCTTGGATTTCGTTGGGGGTCAGGGACGCGAAGAATTCGAGGGTCTCGAGCATGATGACGGCTCCTTGGTCAGATGAGCGCGAGCGTTGAAGGAGGATTCCGCAGTATGCCCCGGTCGGGGGTGTCCGAGGATGGCCGGCCGGGGAGGCCGGATCTGGGACTGGGGTCAGGAACGATCGGGATGGGGCATGATGGCGACCTGGGTTCTGGCCGCGGGGTCGAGCCAGGCGAGCAGACCGAGCATGTCGGCTTCGGCAAACGCGATGCAGCCGGCCGTACCCGTGCGGTTGGCGTCCCACAGGTGGAGGAAGATGGCACTGCCATGGCCTTTGACGACGGGATTGGTGTTGTATTCGACGACGAGGCCGAGTTTATACAGGTCGTCGCGGCGGCGCATGTCCTCGAAGGAGGTGGCCGAGGTCTTCCCTCGGGTGGTGAGGGTGTTGTAATCGGGGGCTTCAGGGTCGTCGACCCAGATGTCGTCCGCGGTCATGGCCCGATACGGCCACCGGACCGCGACCTCCGGGGCAGAGGCGTAGCCGAAGGCCAGGCCGAGAGGGAAGACCCCGGCGGGCGACCGGCCGTCCCCTTCCCGCTTCTCACCGGCGGGGGCCAGGCCCTTGCGGCCGATGACGGCGGGAAAGGCGGAACGGGCGGGGGTCCATCCGTCGTCGCGCTTCTCGAGGGGAACCACGTGGGCATTGATCGAGGCCGGATCGTCGACGATCACCCACAGACACTGTCGGGCGCCGACGGCGTCGAGAGCGGCGGCCAGGCTGGCCGGCACCGTCGGGAGGGGCGCCAGCCCCGTGGACGGAGGTTCGCCGGCCCCGGCCGGGAGGGCGGAGAGGGTCAGGCAGAGAATGACAAGGGGGGATCGCAGGACGAGCATGACCGTTTCTCCAGTTTATTCTAGTCCTTTGTCATCGTCGATTTTTGGGGTATTTCCTGTCGCGGCTGTAGTCTCCGGGGAGTTGCGGGGGGAATAAATCCCCAAGTCATTGGTGACGGAGGACTAGGATGGCGAGAGTATACCAGTTTTCAGGAGGAACTGGCAGGGTCATTTGATGCTCGGCGCTAAAAAGGTTGAGAGATGGAGAAAGTTAACCCAGAGCTTTGGGCCGGATTTGCCGGAAGATCCTCATGGAGCCGGCCGAATCGGTCCGAAGGCGAAGCGGATGGCCGCCCCGCCGAATCGACGTCCCGCGAGGCCAGGATGGCCTCGCGCCTCGCAGATCGCCATGGATGGCGGGGGCCGCCCAGGCATTCTGCGAGGTTGGACGCCGATTCGAGCTGAGCCTGAGGCAACCGATTCGAGCCGGCGGAATGGGATCTGGAGGCAAAAACGGCCCAAGGCCTGAAACGGGCCTACCAGCGCCGGTCGGGCGGAGGGGCTCAAGCCCGCACTGGCACCGACGACCGGAGCTGAGCCCCTCGGGTTTTGCTCCGGCCACCCATCCCTTTGGCCGATGTCGCCCGGTCGTGCCGGGGAGTTGGCCTTTCCCGAGCGGCAATCATGACCGTCGTTGAGGAGACGGGGGGGAAGCGTGGCGTGGCTTGGCGGAAACGCCGACGCGCCCCAATGGCGACCAACAAGCGGTGGTGGACGGGCATGGGGCAAACGCTGGCCTGGCGATTCCCACGGACGTTGCCGGGCCCTCCCCGGGGAGGTGTTCGCGGGCGAGACGAGGGGGGGGCGGCCGGGTTGGGGGTGGCGGCCTGGGGAGCTCACGGCAGGGTCGACAGGCGGTCGGCGGCGCGGCGCATCAGATCGTCGAGCGTGCGGCGGGCGGCCCGGAACGAACCGCCCAGATCTTCGAGGATTTCGACGTGGGCCCGGGCGGCGGTGCGTGGCAGGCCGGGCAGCACGGCGGCCACCGGCAGGCGCAGGCCCGCCCGCAACAGGCGGTCGAGGTGGGCCCGGGCGAGGTCGTCGCGGCCCTCGTCGAGGGCCTGCAGGGCGAACCCCGCTTCCAGCAGGACGTCTTCCAGCAGATCGTGGGCGGTGGTGCGCGAAGTCATCGGTGGGTTCCTCCTGGTGATTTCGGGAGTCGCGAGCCGGCTCCCGTGAAGAGTCACCTTCCCCCCCCCTTCGGGGAAACCATTTTTCGGGGATGATGCGCCGAACACCCTGAGAATCCTCCCTCGGGCAAGGCGCGCGGCGGTCGGGTCGTCAGCGAAGCATGAGCGTTGACGGAGGCAGGGGTTTCCGGTAGAGTTTTCGCGCCAGCCCTGGAGCGTGGGGGAAGGGGCAAGTCAGGGGGCGGGGCATCTTCACGAGGGGGTCCTGGAAACATGCAGAGGAGCAGCGGAGCCGGTGTTGCCCCCGCCCTCCCGAGGCCGGCCGGATGGCGTGGCCTCCTGCTGGCCGGTCTGGCGGTGGTGAGCCTGGCGGCGATGCTGGGGCGGCCCCCCGTCCCCCAGAATCAGGCCTACCACGGCTTTGCCGACACCCGGACGTGGCTTGGCATCCCGCAGGCGGGGGACGTGCTGACCAATCTGGTGTTCCTGGTTCCTGGCTGGCTGGGGCTGCTGCTCTGTGGGCGGAACCCCGCGCCGGCCGGAGCCCGGCGGGCCTGGCAGGCCCTGTTCACCGGGTCGGCCCTGGTGACCTTCGGGTCGGGGTATTACCACTGGCGGCCGGAGGACTGGACCCTGCGGTGGGACCGGCTGCCGAGAAGGGTAATTCCTCTACAATGGTGGATTCCCAAGAGACTGTTTGGTAATCTGATCTCGGTCTTCTCTTATCTTAAGGATTTCCGCTCTCAATAAGAACCTACGCGTAATGGCGAAAGCGAAAAAAACCTCCGTCCGGGCTCCCGTGCCGGTGACGCTGACCGGCGAAGTCTGGCGCCCTCCCCCGGGAAGCCAGATTCTCACAGGGTCGGCGGGCCAGGGACTGCCGGGAGGGGTGGGAAAGCCTCGCTATGGCGTCTGGGCGGCGGCCTTCCTGGTCGTCGTCCTCGGGGCGTGGTGGCTGGGCCGATCCCTGTCGGGGCCGGACAGCACTGCCCGCGACGGGGGCGCTGGCTCCGAAGCATCTTCGAGCATCTTCCTGATTCCATCTGGGCACTCTCTCCCGGGCGGGCCCGAGGTCGGTGCGGCCAGTGGCCCTTCTCCAGGCTTCCCGAGTTCTGCGGGCGTGGTGATCGCCCTAGCGTCACCCACCGAAGGCAGCGGCCGTCCGGGTCTGCCGCGGGTTTCACCGCGGCCCCCGGAACAGCCCCGTATCCCGCCGCGAATTACGCCGCGGGTCGACCCTTCCGGGGAAAACCCGTATCCTCCTGACCAGGCCGCGGGAAGCCCGGTGGACCAGGAGCCGCCCGTTCTCACGGGGCTCGCTCCAGCGATGGCCTCCCAGGTCGTCACGGCGACCGCTGTCATCGCTTCCCCGGCGCTCGTCGCGGCCCTGCCACCCATGGACAGGCCCGATGCAGAACCTCAGCCGCCGAAAGCGAAGGCCTCTCCTTCTCCCGCCGGGAAGCACGGCGACCGGAAGGAATCGCCGGGTCTCCCTGTCGCTCTCCCCGAGCCTGCGGCGCCGGTGGCCGCCCCCGAGGAACAAGGGGCGGAAGCCGGTCTCACCCAGCCGGGGCCAGCAACGCCGACCTCGCCTTCAATCGCCACACCCTCAGCCGCCTCGCCGTCGGTCGCCTCGCCCGCCGTCCCGGCCGAGGCTTCATCCGAGCCTCCATCCGAGCGGGGCGTTCCCCCGGCGGATGCGGCTGTCCGTCCGTCCGGCGCTGTTCCGGTGGCCCTGCCGGTCCCCGGGGCGGCCCAGGAACCGACCCCTTTGGAGCTTCCTCCGCTTCTGGCCGAGCCCCCGGCCCCCCCTTCCCCGCCGCCGGCGCGTTCTTGGCGGGAGGAGCTGGATGGACCGCTGACCCCTGATTTTACCAGGGGTTGGCGAGTCGCGGCCGAGCCCAGCCGGCCGGCCGCGCCACGGGTGGCGCTTCCTCACGCTCCGGCCGGTCGCCCAGCTCAGGTGTCGGCTTTCCGTCCGCCCTCTCGGGCCTCTGCCGTCCCACCCCTGGTGTCGCCGTCGCCGTCGCCGCCGCCGGCTCCGGTCGTCTCCCGGTGGGCTCGGTTGGCGGCTCAGGCCGGCTCGCCCGGCCGCACCGGGGACGACGAACTGGCCGGCCCGGTCGTGCCAGCGCTGAACCGCGGCGGTGCCCACCCCCGACCCGTCGCCCGACCGGAGGTCCCGCCCGTGGTGGCCCGGGTCCCCTCTGACCCCGCTCTGTCGGCCGTCTCTTGCGGTGCTGCAACGGGAATCCCCGTCCTGGCCCGGGCGGGGGGTGTCCTGCTCGGGTTGCGCTCGGTGCTGGAGCCGGCGGGCTGGTCGTTGACCTGGGTCGACCGCCAGACCGGTGTCCGCGGCATCGGCCCCGGGGGGCGCACCCTCACGCTGGTGCCGGGCCGCCGCCAGGCGACCCTGGCCGGGAAGACCATCCGTCTACCGATGGCGCCGGTTCTGTCAGCCGAGGGCCGGTTGTTCGTTCCCCTCGATCTGCTTGAACAGATCATGCCGGGGCGCGTGGCTCTCATCCGCGACCCCGCGGCTCCACAAGGCTGGGTGGTCAGCCTCGACCCGTCTGCCGCGATTCCACCCAGCCGGGAACCCGCCGTGCCGCCCGCCTTTGCCCCAGCCCCACCGGTCTCCGGGGCTCCTCGCTCGCCCGCCTTCATCCACCAGGGGAAACCGATGGTCGAGCTGCGGCCCGTGCTCGAAGCCGACGGCTGGTCAGTTCATTGGGGCGGGCCCCGTGGCGGGGCGGTTTGCCGCAAGGGTCCCGGGCAGCTCCTGATCGTGGTTCCCGGCAATCCGTTCGTCCGCTGGAACGGCACCACCCTGGAGAGTTGCCCGCCCCCGATGCAGCGAAGAGGGAAACTGTTCGTGTCCGCCGACGTCCTGGCGACGGTTCTGGGCCCCCCGGCTTCAGGAGGATGACATGGCCCCGCGAACGTCGGTGTCGGACATCCGGGAAGGTGAGTTCATTCCGATCCCGCGCGACCTGCTGGCCAGGGTCTTTCGTGCGGTCGCCTACCGGAAGGTCGGGCCTTCGATCGAGGTGACGGCCACGCTTCTCTTCCCGCCCCACGAAGAGTGGGACACGGTGGTGGCTATCGATGCCAGCGAATCCATGCGGCCGCTCTGGGGAAAAGCCTTCGAAGGGGACATCCCGCTGGTCATCCAGGAGCGCTATGCCCGGCAAGGCTGGATGCTCGAGGAAACCCGGGACGGGCAGATCCAGCGCCTGCTGCTGCCCGAGGCCTATGACGATGCCCTGGCCAAGGGATATCTGAAATGGACTCCCAACGAAATCGAACGACCGGGGCAGCAGTTCCTGGAGTTGCTGGCCGGGAAGGTTGACCAGCAACAGCAATGCCGGCTCATGGTGTTCGGGGCGGGCGGCGAACCGGGCTGGCTGAACCTGGGAAGGGTGACGAAGGCGGAAGCGGCGGACCGTCCCTTGCCCGGCGACGAAGAGTTCGAATTCGGTGGGGAGGCCCGCCTTCTGCCTCTGCTGAAGCATCTGGTGTCCGAGGCCGGGGCCGTGCCCCGCACGCTGGCGGTGCTGGTGACCGACGGGAGGTTCGTCGATGCCAATGATGTCCAGAGTTATTGCCGCAACTTGGCCGTCCTGATCAAGGCGAAGGAAAAGCACTTCATGAAGTTCCTGGCCATCGGGGTGGGGCACCAGGTCAATCGAAAGGTCTTCGATGACATGGAAGGCCTCGAGATCGCCCCTGGCACCGATCTCTGGGACTACCGACCCTTCGCCGAGATCAATGACCCGGAAGACCTGCTATCCACCGTTTTTCCCGTCGACCGGGTGGTGGCTTCCGCGGTGGTGATCTGCGACCAGAGCGGCAAAGTGGTCCAGGAGTTCCCCGAGGGAGTGTTAGGGAAGTTTTCCTTTCAGCTGCCGCCCGAGGCCACCGGGTTCACCATCCAGTTCCCTCCAGATCCCCGGGTCATTCCGCAAACCTTGCAGCTGCCCTTCCGCAAGGGGGTGCTGTGATCTCGAACCGTGGGGGCCGGGGGCATCATGGCGGCGTTCCGGGCCACGTTGGTCGGTCGACCCTGATCTATTCGGTGATCCTGGAGCGCCGGCATGGGGAGTTTGGCTGAGGTTCGTGCCGGGCACGGCTGGCCGCTCCCGCGGCAGGGGTTAGAGCAGGTCGAGGCGTCGCCAGATGCCGTTGACGTCCTTTCGAACCAGGGCGGGGTTGGCGTGGCGGTCGACGACGTCGGCGAAGTGCTGCTCGGTGATTCCCAGGGCGCGGCAGAAGTCGCGGCGCGCCGTCGGGTCGCACACGTAATCGCGGTCGCGGATATACTGCATCGCCTGCTCGCGCGTCAGCACCCCTTCCCGGACGAACCGGCAGGCGATGTCGGACACCCGCTGGAAGCCGAACTTCACGAATTTTGTCCAGAGCTGGATGAGGTAGGCGAGGCTGTCGATCTGCGTGTAATCTTCGATGCTGCCCTGGCGGGGCCATTCTCCGAAATCGGTCAGATCCTTGAATCCGTGCTCCCTGGCTTGCCGGTAGGAATCCTGGATGGAGTAGGGATAGATCGCCCCCATGAACACGACCTTCGTCTCGTCGGTGGTGTCGGGATGGAAGATCTCGAGGGTTTCGCACGTGCCATATTCGAAGGCACTGTTTTCGCCGAAGATGACCACCCCGATACCATAGGCTTTCGCGATGGCGATGGGCACCGAGTAGATCTTTTCCTCGATCCATTTCAGCGGGTGGAGCTCGTTCTCGAAATCGGCCCGGGTCCGCTCCAGAAACGTCTGCGGATGACACCGGAACAGGATGTGGTCGAGATTGAAGCGTTCGGCGATGTTCTTGCGGTTGTGCAAGCCCGCCTGGCTCGGGGTGAATTCATCGAGGACGCTCACCAACAGCGGGTTTTTCACCCCATGGTGCGCGAGCAGGCGGCTGACGATCATCGTGGAATCTTTCCCGCCCGAGACCGCGACCAGGCAGTCGTACTCGGGGTGGGTCTTGTGTTCGGCGAGGAAACGGGTCAGCCAGGCCTGCCGCGCGGCGAAATCGATCGTCTTCTTGGTGTCGGCGTTAATGCACGCCAGGCAGACGCCGTCGCGTTCCTTCAGCCCGGGTCGCGTGCCGAGAATGAAACCGCAACGGGTGCAGGTCCGGATGGTGGTCATGGCAGTCGGTTCTCGCTTTCGTGGGATGGCGAGGCGGAGTCGCTCCTCGAGGCCCTGGGCCGCCTCGGCTCAGGTCGCTCCCGGTAGGGTGATCTCCAGGCCGGGACGGTCGTCCTCGGCGTCGCGATCGACCATCGGCCAAAACCAAGTGAAAAGAGAAATGGCCCCCGCGTTGTCGCGGAAGCCGCTTCCTCCCGCCTTGATTGCCGAGGGGGGGACTTGAACCCCCAAGCCCGAACGGGCATAAGATCCTGAATCTTACGTGTTTGCCAATTTCACCACCCCGGCGGGTTTCCCAAGGAAACTGGTACCTTGTATGCTACCACACCTGACCGCTGGAT
>CALLCO010000310.1 GCA_937998695.1 Candidatus Ozemibacteraceae bacterium | reverse complement strand
GTAATGCCGCCGGATCGCCCGCCGGATGGCCGGCTCGGCGGTCTCGGTGGAGGCGTGGAACAGGATCCGGTAGACCTCCGCGGTCCGCGGGTCGCTGGTCGCGGGGTTGCGGACCAGAAGAGTGCGGAGCTTGTCCAGCGGGGAGGTCGCCCGCCCGGCCGCCTCCTGCCAGTTCTCGAACACCTCGTCGGCCACCTTGGTGATCAGGTCGATGAACAGCTTCTGCTTGCTCTTGAAGTGGCGGTAGATGATCGGCTCGGAAACCCCGGCCTCGGCGGCGATCATCGCGGTCTTGGTACCCCGGTACCCGTGGCGGGCAAAACAGCGCGCCGCCGCGTCCAGCAGCTGTCGACGGCGGTCCGGAGCCTTCATGCGGGCCATGAGAGCCTTTCATCGGGGGAGGATGCGGTCGCGGCCATTCGACGACCATCCGGCTTCAGCAGAGGCGGTTCATCCCTGCCCCGGCACTCGGTGCCCGAACGGGAGGCCCGGTCAGGAGACCGGTGGCGGTCGGGGATCGTTGGACGAATCGCGACGGCAGAAGTCCATTGTACCGGCTGAGGCCGACTCGGCAATCGAGGTCCCGCTCGGGACGGCGGCAGCCCCCGGAATCGACGAGGGTTGCCCGCCGGGGCTAGAATTGTCGCGCGGTCCGCGGGCAGGCAGGTTAACGCAAGGCAAGAGGATTCTGATGAACACTGCACCTGCAGCCGATGCGTTCCTGGAGGCCGCCCAGCGTTACGAGGCGCTGATCGACTGGCCCGGGCGGCTGGCTCACGAGGAGCCGTTCTTCCGCCGCCTGTTCGAGCAGGCTGGTGTCCGGCGGGTGCTCGACGCAGCCTGCGGAACGGGCCATCACGCAGCCATGTTTCATACCTGGGGCCTGGAAGTCCAAGGTGCCGACCTCAGCCCGGCCATGATCGCTTGCGCCCGACAGCGCCACGGGGAGAGGCCGGGGCTGACCTGGGTGGTGCGGTCCTTTCACACTCCTCCGGAGCCCCCAGACAGCTTCGACGCGGTGATCTGCACCGGCAACTCGCTGGCCCTGGCGGGGGGGATGGATATCATCGCGCAGGCGGTGCGGGCGATGGTCTCAGGACTGCGGACCGGTGGGGTCCTGGTGCTACATCTTTTGAATCTGTGGCACCTTACAGATGGCCAGACTGTCTGGCAGAAGTGCCGGCGGCTAGACGCCGGCGGGCCCGGCGATCGGGTCCTGCTCAAGCGGCTGCACCGCAACGGCCCAATCGGTCAGATCGATCGGGCGGAGGTTCTCCTGGCTGGCGGGGGGGCTGCATTGCTGACCGACGAAGCGAGGTTTGCGGGGGTCGAGGCGGCGGAACTGGCCGAGGCGGTCAGTCGGGCTGGCGGGGGGGAAGTCCATCTCTGGGGATCCTGGAAATTCGACCCTTACAGTCGTGACCGCAGCGTGGACCTGATCCTGACCGCCCGGAGAGGATGAGAGGCCCCGGGAAGCAGACTGACGGCTTTCGCCGGAACACCCCCGCGGGCCCCTCTGGGGCGACGGAGGCCCGTCGCGGGGGCCGGAAGCCTGGGGCGGCTGGCCCTGACGGAGGGTGTATGGCAGCCTGCCCCGGCGGTTGACGGCCCGGGCGGGGCGGGGCTCTCCGGGCAAATTGCGGTCCCGACGGAGCGGGGCCCTCCGGAGGGACGTGCTCCGTCGCGTCCCCAATCGCGGCGCTCGGCCTGCTGGAGCGTTTTGGGCCCTCCAATACTGTCAAGGTCCCTCCTTTGGAGGGGTGGTGCGCGGCCAGGTCGGCGGCGAGTTCTCAGGCTGCGGCCAAGGCCCCCCGGTCGAAGGGACGGTGCCCCCTCGTTGACTGAGCCGGCGGATTCTGTTAGTCTTCTACGTTCGCCCCTCGCGGACGGGGGGCTTTTCAGTCCGAAGACTGCCACGCCCGCTGGGGCGCGTTCCTGACGGGACAGTGGGCTTCCGCCGCGCAGCAGGGAGCTCAGGCCTCGTGCGTGGCCAGTGTTGCGTGCTGCGACCGATCCTGCAGGGTCCTTCGCCGCCCGAACACAGCGTCGTGGTTCCCGGCCCGGCCGGCAAGGGCCTCCAGATCACTACCCGGTGGTGTAATTGGTAACACACCAGGTTTTGGTCCTGGCATTCCTGGTTCGAGTCCAGGCCGGGTAGTTGGGAAGCGGTTGCGGGGGATCGTCCCCGCCCGCACGCGGCCGGCGTACCGGGACGCGCGCGGCTGCCGAGGGAGTTCATTGCTGATGACCAGACCGACGGCGGCGATCATCCTGGCGGCGGGCAAGTCCACGCGGATGGTGACCGACCTGCCCAAGGTGCTGCACGAGGTGTGCGGCCGGCCGATGCTGGCGTACGTGCTGGACGCCTGCCGGGGCGCCGGCATCAAACGTCTGATCGTGGTCGTCGGCTACCGCAAGGAGGACGTCATCGCTGCCTTTCAGGGCGAACCGGGCGTCAGCTTCGTGGACCAGGCCGAGCAGAAGGGCACCGGGCACGCGGTGATGGTCTGCCGGGACGCGCTGGCCGATTTCGA
>CALLCO010000309.1 GCA_937998695.1 Candidatus Ozemibacteraceae bacterium | reverse complement strand
GATCCAATGCCATCACCCCTTCAGAGATTCCCGGTCCTGGTGCCCAGACCTCCATCGATCGTTGCGCGTTGAGGCAATTGCCGTAGGATCGATTACCTCCCACCTCCTGGGGAGCCCCGGGCCAGGATTGAGGCCTCCCCCCGCTAGAGGCACCAGAGATATAGCCTCCAAATTCCGCCCTGTGCCTGACCCCGGGATGGCGCATTTCTCTGCCGGGGGCCTGAGGAAAGATTTCCTCCAGGAGGGTGCCAATGTCCACACGAGGGGAGGCCGACCAAGTTGGTGGCCTGATCCCGTGCCGAGCCTGCGCTTGCTTGGAGGAGTCTCCCGTGGTATCCAGAAGAGAGAAAATCACCTGGAGAAGTTTTCACGTGCTCCAATTGGCGCCCCTCAATGTGTACACGGTCACCTGGTGCCCGCATTGCCGGTGGCTGCTGTCCTGGCTCGACCAGGAAGGCCTGCCCTACGTCAACCACGACGTCGATGCCAGCGACGCCGACTGGCAGGTGGCCCTGCGACTGACAGGAGGCATCGACATCGTGCCGGTGATCGAGCGGAACGGCAAGGCCGTCTGGGGGGCCTTCACCGAGGATCTCCAGGCCAAGGTGCGCCGCCTGGCTGCCGCGGGCGAAGCCCCACACTGAATCCGCGATCGCCCCATGAACGACCTGGGAGGATGTGCTGTGACCCCTGATCAAAGCGGCAAGGGCTCCCGAGATGGCCGGCCACCAACCACTCTTGCCGGTGCCGGCGAGGGGCAGTTTTTTTCTTCAATTAATCCCCCCCGCCGCGCATCACTCTAGTGGAACCATCCGACAGGATCGAACAGGAGGCCCAGGATGCCCTTCGCCACCTCCGCCAGGGAGACCCGCAGGGGCTGCGGCGTCTCGTCGACCTGCTCGGGCCCCGGCTCTTCTCCTTCCTGAAACGCCTGCTCGGGCAGGCCAGCGACGCCGAGGACGCCCTCCAGGAGACGTTCGCCACCCTCTGCGCCAAGGCCGGCCAGCAGAATCCGGAGGTCGGCTCGGTGACCGGTTGGATCTACCGCATCGCCCGCACCCAGGGGTTGCAGATGCTGCGCCACCGCCAGGCGGAAGGGCGGGCCCTCGCGGCGCCCCCACCCCCCGCCCCCCCCGCCGATCCCGAGCAGATCGTCGAGCGACACCTGCAGCTCGAGGAGGTCGACCGCGCCCTGCAGGCCGTCCCCGTCGACCTGCGCGTGCCGTTCCTCATGCGGGAGTGCCTCGACCTACCCTATGCCCAGATCGCCCACCTGACCGACCGCTCGGTCAACCAGGTGGCCTCCGATATCTTGCGGGCCCGGCAGTTGCTGCGGGAGTACGTGCGGTCATGAGCGAACCAGTCGCCTGCCAGGCCTTCCGGGCCGCCCTCAGCGCTGGGTTCGACGGCGAGGCCCCCGGCTCGGCCGGCGCCGCCGCCGGCCACGACCCCGCCCACGACACGGCCTGCGCCGCCTGCCGCGCCTTCCGGCACGACCTCGAGCGACTGCGGCGACCCCTGCGGGAAGCCCGCGACCACGCCCTCCCCGGCCCCCTGCGGGAACGTCTGCGGCAGATCGCCGTCGCCGGCCCCGACCGCCGCCCGACCACCACCCCCGCCCGAACCACGCCGGCCCGTGAAGAACCCGACGGCTGGTTCGCCGCCCTCGCCGCCCGCCCCCTCCTGGCCGTGGGTGGCGGAGCGCTTCTGCTGGTGCTTCTGCTCGTCATCCCCTTCGGGAACGGCCGGCCCGCCCAACTGTCCGGTCTCGCCGGCCTTCAGCTTCGCCAGGCCCAATTGACCAACGAAGTTCTGACCGTCGAGCCGGGCGGCGAAGCCACCCTGACCACGACGGGCGGACGTTCCCTTCGCCTCTGGGGCGGCCCCGGCCGCCTCGTTCTCACCTCTTTCACCGATTCCGGGGTCGACCTGCGCCAGGACAGCGGCCGCCTGTGCGCCCACTGGACCAGCCGCCCCCCCATTCCCTTCCGCCTGCATGCCGGCGCCTGCCGGGTCGAGATCACCGGCACCGTCTGGCGCCTGGCGCTCGATCCGACGGGCGAATCCACCCTCGAAGTGGCCGAGGGACAAGTGGCCCTGGTCACCCCCAGCGACCGCCACGTCGTTCCCGCCCTGCGCCGAGTCCGGTTTTCCCCGGCCGGGGCGGTAACCGCCTCTGAAGCGTTCAACCCCTTCGATGATCCCCAGTTCAATCTGATCCCCGACCAGGTGGTCGTTAACCACTGATGAGATTTCAGTTGCGGAGTCACCCTCATGTCAGAAATGGCCCCCTATCATGAATTCTTCCCCGAGCAGGCGAAACGAGAACTCGCCTATCTCGAGTTGGACGGTCACTCCTATCCGATGATTGAGTTTTACTGCATCGACCCGGAATGCGACTGCCGCAGAGTGATGGTCAATGTCTACGCCGACCTCACTCTCCAACAACCGCTGGCCGTCATCACCTATGGGTGGGATTCGCTGGAGTTCTACCAGAAATGGCTGCCAGGGGTTGATCCCCACGAGGTCAAAGGCCCGGCCCTCGAATTGCTCACCCCATCAACTGAGCTCGCCCGGCGGATTCTCCAGCGGTTCAAAGACAACCTCAAACCAGCTCGGCTCGACGCCACCTTCGCCAAGCATTATCATGACATCAAATCCGAGCTCAAGAGAAGGCGGAAGCCCCCTGCGCCCACTGCCCTGCCCCTCGGGCGAAACGCTCCTTGCCCCTGTGGGAGCGGGAAAAAAGCGAAGAAATGCTGCGGCACCCATTAGAATTTTGGACGAGCCGGAGCATCTCCGTGCTCCGTCATGGGAAACATCATATGAGGAGGAATCTATGACCCGGATGAACCTGTTGGTCCTGTTGATCCTGGCTGTGGCCGTCACCGTTGGCTGTGGGAACCAGGGCACCGAGCCGCTCGGCTTCGTCGAGAAGGTCGAGAAGGGCGAAGCGTTCGTGAAGAAGGCGTCCGCCACCGATTTCGCCAAGGTCGAAGGCCGCCTGCCCCTGTTCGAGGGTGACGTGGTCAAGACCTCCGAGGCGGGTGAGGTGGTGATCCGCTTCGCCACAGGCGCCATCACCCGCGTCATGCCGGCCTCCCAGTTTGAGATCCAGCCGGCCAAGCTCGCCCAGACCTCCCAGAAGGTGATCTATACCCGCCTCGCCCAGGGCATCGCCTACTTCTACGTCGAACGCGACAAGGAGGGCGCCAAGAAATTCGAGGTCGAAACCGAGCGCGCCATCGCCAGCATCAAGGGCACCATCTTCAAGGTCGAGGCCGACAAAGACATCACCACCCTCAGTGTCAGCGAGGGCACCGTCGGCTTCACCGACAAGGGCTCAGGCAAGAGCGTCGATGTCCTTGCCTTCCAGAAGGCGACCGCCGGGGCGGAGGGCCTGAAGGGCCCCGAGCAGTTCAACTTCATGACCGACCCCTATCTCACCGATGCCTCCTCGGTCCAGTTCATCCAGTCGAGCGGGAACTGACGTCGCTCCGGCAATCCCATGGGTAGGGCCCTGGCAGGGGGCCAGGGCAATCGCACTAAACCGTACATCTCTGGAAGTGGGGCTGCTCAAAAACCGCGCGCACACTGCCGTACCTCGCCCTCGTTGGAAACCCGCATCAATTTTTCAATCATACAGAGAGGGAGACTGGGAAACGGGCTTCCAGCGCGAAATATTTAATGCGATTGCCCTGGGCAGGGGGCGGTCCTCGCCCCCCGGCCGGGCTGTTGTCGCTTCCAAGCCGTGACTGCTCTTCCAGGCTGGCACGTCACCCGTGCCTGTCTCTTGCGTCGCAAGCCACATTCGCCTCTTGCCTCTTCCAGGGCAAGGAACTTCCCGCGTCCCCCTCTCGCGCAGGATCACCTCTACAGGCTTGCCTCTCCCAGGACAGGGAACCTCCCCTGGGGAAATCGCCCCTCC
>CALLCO010000308.1 GCA_937998695.1 Candidatus Ozemibacteraceae bacterium | reverse complement strand
CACGGGGTCTGCCGGGCGACCCCTGAGGGGAGGTGTTGCATGCGACAACTGTTTCTATTCGCCCTGCTGGTCGCGGTCCTGCTCGTCGGGGCGACCGCGGCTGCCGAGGCCGCCCCTCTGGGCACCTTCGTCCGCGGCTCGCCGACCGGGTGTTTTCTGGGCCAACCGGAGGGGTGGATTCCGCTGACCGTTCCCCGGCACGAATTCACGGTCGGCACCCGTCTGAAGACCGACACCACCGGCTGGGGCACCTTGGTATTCCCTTTCGGGTCGCTGGTGTTGCACGGCGATTCGGAAGTCCGGATCGAGCCCGCCGGCCTGCTCCTGCAACGGGGTTCGGCCAAGGCGTTCGTCCGGCGCAGTGCCCAGGGGTTCAAGTTCCGCCTCCCCGGAGCCATGCTGGCGGTGCGCGGCACCGTGTTCGCCTTCGACGCCGACGGCGGCCTGGCGGTCGAGGCCGGCGCGGTCGAGGCGACGGCCGACGGCAGCGCCCCCGTGGTGGTCGGCCCCGGCCAAAGCTGGGGCAGCGGAGTGGATGCCGGGAATATGCCGGCGACCCTGGCTGCCTTCGAGGCAGCTCTGCGCGCCGAGCACGACGGTCAAACCATCCCCGCCATCACCGCTTTCCTCGACCTGTTGGCCGACCCGGCGGTGAAAGGGCTCAGCAGCTTCCGGGAACACCTCGTGGAAAAAGCCCTCACCAATTTCTGCCGCGCCGATCTGCCGGCCACCCACCCCCTGGTGGCCCGCCTGCGGGCCGCCGCCCGGGAACTCCCCGACGGGGTGTATGCCGCCCTCGAAGCCACCTTGGCTCGCGAAGACGTCGCGGCCAGTCGTCGCCTGCTCGATTTTGCCGAACTGGCCGGCGCCGACCGCCGCGCGCTGGTGGCCCGGGCCTTGCTCGCCGAGATGACCCTCGACGACCCCACGTTCGAGCGGCTGATGAAAGAACTCGCCGCCCCCACCCCCCAGGAGACCCCACGGCCGACGGGGTTCTGGGGCTCCTCGCTCACCTTCCTCCAGGCCATGTCCGATCCGCGCCTGGTGGCCCCCGCCCAGATCACCGGCATGGTTTCCCCCTCCTCCCTGGAGCGCCTGGCCCCGAAGGCGGCCGCCAAGCGGGTGGCCATTGCCACCCGCCTGCCGGCCAGCACCCTCGAAGCCCAGGGGCTGTATTATCTCATCAAAGCCCTCAAGATGGACGGCAAACTGGCGGAGGCCCAGAAGCTTCTGGCCTTCCTGCAAGCCAACTACCCCGGCTCCCCCTGGCTCGACCGCGCCATCCGGCTGATGGCCCACCAGGAGAAGGCGGCCCCTCCCACCCAGGCCCCCCCCACCACGCAGACCACCAAGAAGGTGACCACCGACACCGCCAAGAATGCCTCCGGCTTCTCCACCATGTCCGCGGCGGGCTCCACCCCGCCCGCGGCAGCGGCCGATGACTCGGGCCAGACCGCGGCCCCCCCTCCGGCCGCCACCGGTAAGACCCAGACTGGCGATTCCCCCACGTCCGACACCCCTCCCGACACGGCCGAGTCCCTGGCCGATTCCTTCTGACCAGGAGGTCCCGCCATGGCACGCATGGTCGTCCCGCCGCCCTCCTCTCGCCGTCCCCCGGCCGGAGTGGCCGCCCTGGTACTCGGCCTGGTGGCCCTGATCCTGAACTCTGCCCTGCTCGAAGCCCAGAAGCCGGCGGGTGATTCCCCCGGCACCGGTTCTGGCACGGTCGACGTTTCGAAGGGCGCCACCGGCAAGATCGGCACCTTCGGCGTCACCTCCACCAAGTCCCCTTTCGATGCGGTGTCCACCCCGCCCCCGGGCCGGGAATCGAAGGAGACCCTGTATTCGACCGACGCCAATACCGATCTCCTAGAGCGGGCCATCGAGCGGTTCAACCGCGAGAAGTGCCCACCGCAGACCCCCATCACCGAGATCAACCGCCGCACTCTGCGCCTGCTGAGCGAGATGCAACTCATCCCTTCCGATATCTCCCGGTTCGAGAAGATGGTGCTGCGCAACGGCAAGGTGTTCAAACCCGTCGAACAGAAACCCTCCGAGGGTCCTCCAACCCAATCGGCCTTTCCGACGGGCAAGGTGCCCGATTCCTTGCTCGGGGTGATCGACGTGGTGGCCGAGGGTCTGCACGAGAAATCCCCCCTAGGATCGGGCACCCCGGCCCCCCCCAAGGATGTGCGCCTCGAAGAACGACACGGCACTTTCCGCAACGCGAACGGGGAACTGGTTGAGTTCAAGTATTGGGTCCCCAAGGTCCCTGGCAAGGCCACCCAGAAATTCACCGGGAAAATCCAACGTGTGCCGACCGACACCGTGCAGAAGACGTTGTTGCCTCCCAAGTACAACTCGGTCTCGCCTACGATGGACAAAGCCGTTCCCTCGTCATCGGGGCAGTAACCCGCCCCCGCATGCCGCCCTCCAATCTGACCTCCGAGGCCGACCTGATCCGGCAGGTCAAGGCCGGGCGCCGCGAGGCGTTCCGCCCCCTGGTCGAACGCTACTGGCCCCGCGTCAAGAGCCTCGCCCGTCGGATCCTGCACGGATCGGAGCTGGTCGAGGACATCTGCCAGGAGACCTTTCTGAGGGCGTTCGAGAAGCTCGAAACCTTCGACCTGACCCGGGAGTTCGGCCCCTGGATCGCCCGGATCGCGGTCAACCTGATCGGAGAACATTTCCGCCGCAACGGGCAGAAGCTGCAATTGGTGCCTCTCGACGAACGTCTCTTCCAGCCGGGGGGCGGGGATGAACCCGGAGACACCGTGGTGGGGCGGGTCCTGCTCGACGATTGCCTGACCCGCCTGCCGTTGGCCCTGCGCATCGTGTTCGTCCTGCGCCACGGTCTGATGTTCCGCTACGAGGAGATCGCCCAGATTCTCGAAGAACCCGTCGGCACCATCAAGGTGCACCTCTTCCGGGCCCGGGAGCTGCTGAAAGCCTTCTGGACCCGCGTGCCCGTCCAACGGGTCACGGAAAGGGTGGAATGACATGAGCGAACGTCCCTGCCAGGCCTCTTTCGACTTCCAGGCTTATGTCGACGACCAACTGGGGGCGGCCGCCCGCCAGGAGCTGGAAGCGCACGTCCGGAGCTGTGCGCGGTGCGCCCGTGACCTGGAGCGGACCCGCGCCTTCTTCAGCGACCTGCAGGTAGTCTGCGCCGTGGGGGCCGGGGACCTGGCCACCCCAGCCCAGATCAGCCGGGTCATGGACCGCATCGCCCGCGCCCACCCGGAGCCCACCCCTGCCACCCCTTGGTCCGGCTGGCTCGAGGCCCTGGGGCTGTCCCCCGGGAGCGCCGCCTGGCGTCCCCTGATGGCCGGGGCGGTGATGGCCCTGCTCACCACCCTGGGCCTGGTCTTCCACCCCACCGCCCCGGTCCGCCCCCCGCCGGCCGTGGCCCCCGC
>CALLCO010000307.1 GCA_937998695.1 Candidatus Ozemibacteraceae bacterium | reverse complement strand
CCCGACGTGGCTGATTCGGGAGATTGCCAGCCTGCCTGAGTGGTGGCATACTCTCAGACAGATGAACGCTCAAAAGGCTGGTGCATGAGAGCCTGTGGCATGACTCGGTTTTTTGCTCTTCGCGCCCATAACACCTCTCGTCCGATCGGCATCTCCGAATGGACGGCACATGAAAACGGCCTGTTGTGGGCATTCGTGCAACAGGCTCTAGAGAAAACACAAAATCCAATGCCCGCAGCAGGTTCTCCAGTCTTAGACACCCCTCACGGAGGTCGCACAATGGTTCGCTTCTCTCGCCTTCAAGCGTCGATGCCCGCCCTCGGGCTGGTGCTTGGCCTGTTCCTCGGCCTGTTCGGGCCGGTGTGGGCCCAAACCCCCTCCCCCACCCCGACCCCGACCTCCGCGCCGGCCGCTCCCGAGGCGGCGGCCCGCGACGTCAAATTGAATGTCTTCGCGGTGCTGTCCCCGGAGATCGAGGCGGCGGCCCGTGCCGTCAGCCAGGACCTGCAAACCCAGGAGGGTCTGTCGACCTACCCGCAGCTCGGGTTCCAGATCCATTGCACCCTGTATATGACCACCTATCCGCCAGCCGCCCAGGAGGACCTAGTCGCCCGGATCAAAGAGCTCGCCGCCACCACCCGGGCGTTCCCGGCCCGCACCACCCGCCTGCAGATCACCAAAGACAACTGGTTCTTCCTCGATCTGGAGCGCGACCGCAACCTGCAGAGCTTGTCCGACGCCGTGGTCGGCGTGGCCTCCCCGCTGCGCTCCCCGACCAGCTTCATCCCCGATTGGGCCAAGGACAACCCCGAGAAGGTGGAGTACCTCAAGCAATACGGCAGTCCGAACGTCTTCGCCCAGTTCGAACCACACCTGACCCTGCTGGCCAACGCGGACAGGGTGGCGCTCACCCGTTTCCTCGAAAAGAACGGGCAGAACCCCGCCTACGCCCTGCCCATCGCCGGGCAGGTCATCGCCATCGGGGTCGGCGAGGCCGACCGCAAGGGCCAGATCGCCACGCCCACAGCCATCTTCCCCTTGCTTCCCGCGCCGGTTCCCGGCGAAACCCCCGCCGCCCCCTGACCAGGGACAAGCCCCCCCCCGCCGCCTCTTCCCCTGGCAGCCGGCCGAACGGCATGAAGTCCCCACCGCCGCCGGATTTTCGGAACCTGTGGCTTGTCTCTGACTGAGTGACGAAGGTCCCATCCCTGACGTTCGCTCGTCGGTCGCAACCGGTACGGTCCCGGCAGATCGAGGCGGACAGCTCGCTGTCGCCAACCTGACCGACGAGGGCAGGTCGCACCCGGTACGGTCCCGGCAGATCGAGGCGAACCTGCCTGCGGCGAGAGTCCGAACACCCGCCTTGGTCGCTTCGCCCCCCGACTTCTGTTGACGCAGGGGTGAACCTGTCCCGGTTCCCTGAGAATCTTCCAGGCTCCCGGGCGGGGCGCATCCCTCAAGAAAACGGCGACTTCCTCCGATACCGGGTGCAAGCCCCCCGGAGGTGTCGTCATGTCACGCGTTCCCCCCAGCGGCAAGCTGATCCTCTTCCTGACGGCGGTGGCCGTGCTGTCGGCCATCATGTCGGGCTGCACCGCCGCCAACTCGGTGGCGGTCAACCGGGAAGCCCTCCTGCAGGAAGGCGGCGGCCTCGCATCGGACTCCACCAAGGTGCCTTCCAACGGTCAGCCCATCATTTCCCTGCGTTCGTCGGTGGCCCTCGTCGGGTTCGGCCAGGAGGTCACCCTGTTCGCGGAAGCCCTCGACCCCGACGGCGACCCGCTGCAGTTCACCTGGACAGCGTCGGAAGGCACCATCATTTCCCAATCGTCGAACCAGGCCACCTGGAAAGCCCCCGACCGGGCGGTCACCGCCGAAATCGCCTGCCGCGTCGATGACCGCAAGGGTGGCGCCGCCTCGGCCCGCACCGTGGTCGAGGTCGTGGGCGGCCGGATCTACCGGTTGGCCCTGCAGGTCGACCGCAGCTCGCTCTATGCCAGGGCCATGGCTGACGCGGAGCCGGTCGCCTTCCTGCCCCTGGCGCAGGCCAAGGTCAGTCTGCCCGCGCTCGGCCTGGCCGGGGTGTCGGGGCCGACCGGGCAGGTCGAATTCGCCCTCGATGGAGGCCCACTGGTGGCGAGCCAGACCGAGGTGATCATCCAGTATCTCGATTGGGAAGCGCGCTACCAGGTGGTGTTGCCCACCCGGCCCACGGCCATCAGCGACGCCGTCCAGTTCCTCCCCGGGTTCGACGGGGTCACCGTCGCCGTGGCGCGGGGGGATTCGTTCCTGACCCGGCGCGGCGGGGTGGAAGTCCAGGTGGTTGAACAGACTGGCGGCGAATTCAAGCCGATGTCGGAGGTCACCGTCCAGGTCGGCACCGGGCAACAGGTGACCCAGGGCGGCGTCGCCTTCCTGACCGCGGAGCTGCCCGGCAGCGAAGCCCTGCTGCGGGTGACCAAGTCGGGTTACCATGCCCTGTCGGGATACAAGGTGCCGGTCTTCATCGACGGGGTGACCCTGGTGCGGGCGCGGCTGGTGCCCGAGAGCGCCGGGTTCCGCAGCAACGCCATCGTCTCCTGGACGAAGCCGTTCAACGGGCAGAAGGCGGTGCCGATCACCGGGCCGTTCGAGATCGGGTTCGGCCAGCCCATGGAAAAGGCCACCCTGTTCAACGACATGGAGATGGTGATCCAGGAACCCGAGAGCCGAACGACCCTGGTACTCGCGGGAACCGATATTCCCAACCGTTTTACGGTGAGTTGGGAAGGGGACACCATCGTGCGCCTCACCCCCAAGACCCCGCTGCGCCCCCTGCGCCGCTACAGCTTCTCGGTCACCCGCTGGAACGCCCACACCCGCGACGGCCGCGTCCTGCGCAGCTACGCCGGCATGTTCGGGGCGTTCACCACCGACGAGGACGGCGACCCCCGCATCGTCGCGACCGCCCCGCGCAACGGCGACACCGACGTGTCGCGGTCGGGCCCCTTCACCCTCCGTTTCGACCGCGCCATGGATCCCGCCACGCTGAAACAGGACCTGCGCCTGGAGATCACCAACGTCCAGAGCGGGGCGGTCGTGGCCATCGACGGGCCGTCGCTCGAGACCTCGTTTTCGGTGCAGTGGTCGGAGAACGACTCGGTGGTCTCGTTGGTGCCGCGCCGGGTGCTGCGGCCCCAGACCCCCTACCTGGTCAAGCTGGTCCGCAGCGGGCTGCGGTCGAAGTCGGGGCGCAGCATCCACCTTTTCTCGAATCTCTGGGGCCAGTTCTCGACCGGCGACCTGTAGCGCACCGTTCCCTTCTCTTCGAGATTCCCTCGTCCCGGGCGGCTGTCACAGCCGCCCGGGGTGCTTTCGGGCACTCCGGACCAGCCTGGCACCTCTGGTTGCGCGACGCCGGGGAGACAGGTATGATGCCCGGAACGGACAAGAAAGGAACGAATGAATCCCATGCAACAAGCGGACATTCTCTTGACCAATGCGCTCGTCCTGACCATGGACGACTCCTTCCGGCAGTATCTGCCCGGCGCGGTGGCGGTCCAGGGCGACCGCATCGTCGCCGTCGGGCCCGAGAGCGAGGTCCGGGGCACATGGCAGGGCCATGAGACGGTCGACTGCCAGGGCCGGATCCTGATGCCGGGCCTGATCAACGCCCACACCCACGCGCCGATGACCCTGATGCGCGGCCTGGCCGATGACCTGCGGCTCGACGTCTGGCTGATGGGCTACATGATGCCGGTCGAACGCGAGTTCGTCTCGCCCGAGTTCGTCAAGCTGGGCACCCAGCTGGCCTGCGCCGAGATGATCCGGGGCGGCACCACCTGTTTCGCCGACATGTTCTACTACGAGGAGGCAGTGGCGGAAGGAGCGGCCGAGGCCGGCCTGCGGGCCATCTGCGGCTCGTCGGTCCTGAAGTTCCCCACCCCCGACGCCAAATTCTATGAAGAGGCGCTGACCTACACGCGCGCCTTCATCCAGAAGTGGAAGGGCCACCCGCTGATCACCCCCAGCATCGCCCCGCACGCCCCCTACACGACAACGCCGGAGATCCTCAAGGCCTGCATGGAGATGGCGGTCGAGTTCGACGTGCCGCTGCAGATTCATCTCGCCGAGACGACCCAGGAGGTCGAGGGAGTGCGGGCCGAGACTGGTATGCCGGTCATCCCCTACATGAAGAAGAACCACCTGTTCAACGCCAAGGTCATCGCCGCCCACTGCGTCCATATCGACGAGGGCGAGATGCGGGCCCTGCACAACGTCGGAGCGGGCGTGGCGCACAATCCCAGCAGCAATCTGAAGCTGGCCTCGGGCGCCGCCCCTGTCAAGCGGATGAACGACCTGCACGTCAAGGTCGGCATCGGCACCGACGGCCCCGCCTCCAACAACGACCTCGACATGTTCGAGGAGATGCGGCTGGCCAGCTTCGTGGCCAAACTGCAGACCGGCGACCCCACCGCCGTACCCGCCCGCACCGCCGTCTACATGGCCACCCGCGGCAGCGCCGCCGCCTGCCACATCGAGGACCAGACCGGGTCGCTGACGGTCGGCAAGCGGGCCGACCTGATCCTGGTCGACGGCAACCCCGTCCACAACATGCCCTACTTCCTGCGCGACAAGAACGCGCCCTACGCCCGGCTCGTCTACGCCACCAAGGCCAGCGACGTCACCGACACCATGGTCAACGGCAAGTGGCTGATGCGTGACCGCAAGGTGCTGACCCTCGACGAGAAGGCCCTGACCGGGCGGGCGATGGACTACGCGCGCCGCATCGACACCTTCCTGACCCATCGCGAGAAGAGCGTCCTGTCGAAGCTGGTCGCCATCGGCGGGGCCATGGAGGAAGAGAGCTTCGAGATCCAGATGAAGGTGCGGATCGCTGATCCGGCCCCGATCGTCGCCGCCCTCGGCAAGCCAGAGATCGCCATCGAGTACATGAAGCATTACCGGCAGTTCGACACCTATTTCCTGTTCGCGGGCAGTTCGCAGGGTCGCCTGCGCTACCGGGAAGACGAGCTGCTGGGCGAGAAGGATGAGATCGCCGGGGCCCGCGCCCGCCTGACCCTGATCGGCCAGGATCCGCTCTACCCGATGCAGGAGCAGGCGCTGTTGTCGCGCAGCCGCTACCTCGCCCCCGCCACCAACAGCCTGCGGTTCTACCGCGAGTATTTCAAGCCGTCGTCCGAGGTCGAGATCCAAAAGGACCGCCACCGCTACCTGGTGCGGTTCCGGGAGACCGACTTCTACGTCAACATCGACCAGGTGACCAAACCCGAACTGGGCCATTTCCTGGAGGTGAAGAGCCGCACCTGGAGCAAGGCCGACGCCGAGCAGAAATCGAAGCTCGTCCACGAACTGCTGAAGTTCCTGGGCGAGGCCGAAAGCGACATCGTCACCAAGGACTACCTGGAGATCGTGCTCGGCCTGTAACCCGCGCCCGCGAAGGCGCCTGTCGCCGAACCCAGCCCCGGACCGCCCTCAGGCCCGGGGCTTTTTGATCCGGCGGGCGGCGGGGAACCACGGGACCGGGTTCGGTCATCGCCCCGGGGGCGGGGAACCCCCTGGACGGCAACCCGCCTCAGATACCGGTGCGCAGGATCAGGGTGGGGATCGTATCGAGCAGGATCATCAGGTCGAGGCTCAATGACATGTTCTCGATATAGTACAAGTCGAATTCGATATGGTGGTGGATGGGCAGGTGGCTCGACCGGGCGTAAACCTGCCACAGGCCGGTGATGCCGGGGCGGGCCTGCAGGCGCTTGGCTTCGAGGGGGGTGTAGCCGGCGGTGATGAAGGGCATCTCGGGCCGCGGCCCGACGAGGCTCATCTCGCCGACCAGCACGTTCCACAACTGGGGGAGTTCGTCGAGCCCGGTCGACCGCAGGAAAGCCCCCACGCGGGTGATGCGGGGATCGGCGCGATCGGTCGGCGTCACGGCGTAGGGATCGGCCTCGACGTACATCGAACGGAACTTGAGGATGGTAAACTCGCGGCCGCCCATGCCGACCCGGCGCTGCCGAAAGAGGACGGGGCCAGGCGAATCGAGCCTGACCAGCACGGCCAGCAGCAGCAGGAGCGGGGCGAACAGGATGAGGAAGAGGGCGGCGGTGACCGCGTCGATAGCCCGTTTGGCGGTCAGCATCCAGCGGCGGGCGAGGGGGCTGTCGAGGCTGATCATGACCGTGCCGTCGAAGAAGCCGCCGGTCAGGTTGCGCAGGTAGAGATTGCCGAACGGCGGCACCAGGTGGACGACGAGGTCGGGATTGCAGCTGCGCTCGCGCAGCGCCCAGATGTTCTCGTAGGCGACGCGGTCGCTGAACAGGAAGAGCTCGTCGACCGGGGTGACGGCCAGGAAATCGACGAGCGAGGCGCCGGGGGGCAGGCGCAGGAGGCGGACGCCGAGGCCGGGGTTCTCGCGCAGGCGGGTGGCGAGGAGGCGCCGGCGTTCCCCCTTCCCCACCAACAGAACGGCCCGACGCGCCCATCCCCGCCGGTGGATGGCCTCGCGCAAGCGGTGCGAGACCTGGCGGCCGAGGCTGCCCAGAAGCACGAAGAAGCCCCACGAAAAGAACAGGATGAGACGGGAATAGTCATACTCGCGATAGAGGAAGGTGCCCGCCATCAGCACTATCAGCAGGATCAGCGAGGTGCTGAACTGCAATTGCAGTTCGTCGATGCGGAAGAACAGGAGGCGGTTGGCATAGCCGCCCCGCCAGGCGAGGAGGAGATGCCACAGGGCGACGGCCACCCCGAGCATCAGCAGATACTGGCCGGGGTTGCGCAGGTAGGGATCGACCTCGAACAGGGTCGAGGTGCGCAGCAGGTAGGCCAGGGTGCCCGACAGGGCCAGGGTCACCGTATCGGCCAGGGCCGGCAGCAGAAAGAGCCACTGGAAGCTCTGATGGCGGCGAGCCAGCGACGCAGGGACGGTTCCGGACGGGGCTGCCCCCCTGGGCGTGGGCGGGGTGGACTTGCCGCCGCGAACCTTCCACGGCCGAGGGGTCGGGTCCTCCGTCATCGGCTGCCGGACAGGGCCCGGAACAGGCGATACCAGAGGAAGGCGACGGTCAGGGCGGCCACCGTGGCCAACGCGGCGAATCGGAAGCCGGGACCTTCCCCCGCCTCTGAGGCCAGTCGCACGTCACCCGCGGGAAGGCCGGACGGGGCCGCGACCGGCGGACGGGATACCGGACTCGCCGGGCCGCCATCGGAGACACTCCCCGGGCCGCTTCTGGGGGGGGTGCCAACCCGCAGCCTGGCTTCATCGCGTGAGGGAACGCTCTTCCCCCTCGTCCCGGGGGTTTCGGTGCCTGCTCCGGACAAGGGAAGCCGCTCGGCCGGGGAGGCGCCGGGTCGTCCGGCCGACCTCCCGGTGGTCGGGTGGGGGGGAACAGGGGGCACTCCTGGAGGG
>CALLCO010000306.1 GCA_937998695.1 Candidatus Ozemibacteraceae bacterium | reverse complement strand
GAACTCATTTCGGACGGAGGAATGGATGAACCGGAGGTTTGAAGTGTATCAGTATCGCAATATCCTCTTGCACATGCGGCAGGGAGAATCAGATCGGAACCTTGCCAAGGCTGGCCTCATCGGCCGCAAGAAGGCAACCGGGGTGCGAGCGATTGCCCAGGCAGAGGGCTGGCTCGACCCTACGGCACCGCTGCCAGATGACAAGGTTCTGGCGGAAAAGCTCAAGGTGATGAAGACCAAAGTCTCTACCACTTCCCTGGTGGCCCCTTACGCTGATCTCGTTCGGGAATGGGTAGAAAAGGGGCACCAGGCAACCACCATTCACTCCGCCTTGCAGCGGCTCAAGGGGTTCACCGGTCATTATTCGGCGGTCCGGCGATTCGTGCAGAAGATTCGTCCCGCCTCCAAGCAGCCGACGATGATCCTGGATTTCGAGCCCGGGGAAGTGGCCCAGGTGGACTTCGGGGCTGGCCCGGTGATCATGCATCCGGACACCGGAAAGCCTGAACGGACCTGGTTCTTTCTGATGACCCTGGCCTTCAGTCGGCATGCGTATGGGGAGATCGTGACCAACCAGAAGATCACGACCTTCCAGGAATGCCACCGCCGGGCGTTCGAGTTCTTTGGCGGGGTCCCCCGGAAAGTGGTCATCGATAACTTGAAGGCCGCCATTTTGAAGGCTTGTCTGTATGATCCTGAGGTCCAGCGTTCCTACGAGACCTTTGCGGAGGGGTATGGGTTCATCATCAGTCCCTGCCCCCCGCATGACCCGGAGAAAAAGGGTCAGGTCGAGTCGGGGGTGAAGTATGTGAAACGTGCGTTCTTTCCCCTGCGCGATTTCCGGTCGATCGCTGACGGGAACCGGCAGTTCCGGGAATGGCTTCTGGGAGAAGCGGGGCACCGTACCCATGGAACCACCGGGCAGCAGCCGCTGGTTGCGTTCCAGACCCTCGAGAAGCCCTTCTTGCAGGCACTGCCGGCCGTTCCCCCGGAGACGGTGGAGTGGGCCAAAGGCCAGGTGTATCGGAACAACCATGTCCGGTTCGAGAAGAACTGGTATTCGGCGCCGTTCCCTCTGATCGACCAGGAAGTCTGGGTTCGTGCGGGGCCAAGGACGGTCCAGATTTTTCACCAGGAAGAACTGGTGGCGACCCACGGGCGCTGCGTTGGCCAGGGGGAACACCGGACGGTGAACGACCACCTTTCGCCCGCCTGCCGTGCCTTCGTCGACCGGCCCCCGGAGTGGTGTCGAGAGCAGGCGGGTCTGATCGGGGTCTACAGTCAGGAAGTGATCGAGCGGCTCCTGTCCCACCCACGGCTGGATTGCCTGCGAGCCGCCCAGCGGATCATCCGATTCGCGGAAACGGATGGGAAGGAGCACCTGGAGAAGGCTTGTGAGCAGGCACTGGCCTGCAACTCCCTGCGGGTTTCCACCATCCGGAAAATCCTGGCCCGTCTGGCCAGCGAAAACGGCCTCGAGGCTGTCGTACGTCCACTGGAGGAAGCCTATCAAGGAAGCGGCCGGTTCGTTCGCCCGAATGTCTGGGGCACTCCGGCGGAAGGAGGCCAGCCATGAACCCGATGCCGCAACTCGCCCCCGCCCTCCGGCAACTCCGTCTGTCTGGCGTGCTCGATTCGCTGGAGGTCCGAACCAAGCAGGCGGTCAACGAGCAGCTCTCTCACCTGGACTTCCTGGCCATGCTCCTGCAGGACGAGGTAGCCCGCCGGGAGCAGAAGAAACTGGCCATGCGGATCCGGCGCGGGAACGTCCGGCCGGACAAAACCCTGGAGACATTCGACTTCTCGTTCAATCCGGGCATCAATCGAGGCCTGGTCCAGGATCTCGCCACCTGCCGGTTCATCGAGGAGCGTGCCCCCGTGGTCATCGTCGGGCCCTGCGGGACCGGCAAGAGTCACATCGCCCAGGCCCTGGCCAACGTCGCCGCCCGGAACGGCTACGATGTCCTGTTCACCAATCAGACCCGGCTGTTCGGCATCCTGCAGGAAGCCCGAGCCACCAACACCTTCGAGCGGAAGTTGGCAGGGCTCGCCAAGATCGACCTGCTGATCATCGACGATTTCGGGATCAAGCCCCTCCGAACCCCTCAGGATGAAGATCTCCATGAATTGATCGCGGAACGCTACGAACGGCGCTCGACGATCATCACGAGCAATCTGGACCTCCCCGAGTGGCCCCAGGCGTTTCCGAACAAACTGCTCGTGGCGGCAACGATCGACCGGATCCGGCATGGGGCCTATGTCATGATCCTGGAGGGAGCGAGTTTCCGGGCGGCCAAGACAACGCAGGAAAAGAAAACCACGCGGGGTCAGGGAAAAAAGGAGGAGGTGGGACCCTGGACCCCATCCGAGCCCCTTCCTTCTCAAAAAATCCTCGCTGAGCCTCTCCAGTACAGGAAAAACCTGGAAATCCAGTCAATCCGGCCCTGTTTTTCACAAGGAAAACCACCCATTCCAGAAAGGAGGAAAAAAGGGCAATTTCGCGGGGCAGATCAGACCCGAAAATCAATGCACGGAGGTGGCGCCATTATGCCGATCATGGGTGGCGCCTTTAGGGCGATCATTGACACGGGGAGAGGCGGGAGCCAGGATGGAACGGATCGCCTCTGCCAGGGCGCGCCTCACTGCAGGATCCTTTTCCTCGCCCTCGAGTTCACGGAGGCATGGCACCACCGACCTGTTGTCAAGATTTTGGAAGGTCTGAATCAGGAACAACCGGGTTGAAGCGGGTGGTTTTGCCTTTAGGAATCGGATCAACCCATCGATGGCCGCTGTGCCCCGAACTCCCGCCAGTCCTTCGATGAGGGCTCGCTGGAAATCGGGCGACCGCTCCCGCTCCAGAAGTTTCAGAAGAAGGGGAACCCCCTGAGCCAAGCGGCATTTACCGATCGCCCGCGCCGCTGCCGCCCGAACCCGGGACGACGGATCGTTGAGAAGGTATCCTTCCAACTCTTGGTAGGCCCGACGCCACATTCCAGGGTCATCCTGGGGACATCCATCCCCCATCGGATCATACACCGGCTCCTGGGCCATGGCATGAATGTGGCGGATGCGCTCCTCTTCGCTCCGCAGGGTACATAGCGCCCCCAGTTTTCCGGCCAGGGTCCCTCCGTCCGACCGAGGCCACCAGAGTCCGGCAATGGCCAGCCCGCCCACCGCGATCACCCAAGGATGGTCGAGCAGCAGATCGATCAGGGTAATCATAGGTCCCTCCTGGCATTTGCCTCTGTCACGGTCTTCATCCCCTGCTCTCTTCGTTTCGTCAACCGACGTCGGACCTCCGGCTCCCGGTCACTTCAACCAGCCATTCTGAAAATACCACTGCCGGGTAAGAGCGGTGCCTGAGATGAGGGAATTCCAGGTCAGGCCGGGCAAACGGCTTTTCTGCCGCGAAAAATCCTGCAGCCAATCGGGGAAGCTCATCTCGCGGGCTTTTCCACTGCTCATCAACTGCGGATAGCCGGTGACCGCTTCGGTCGTGTCATACAGGCGGCCGACCAGGCGGGTGGCCCCGGGCGACAGGAACACGCTCCGCAGCGGGGCCCGCCCCGACGCTTCGCCCAATGCCGCGGCGAGATCGTCGTCGGTGTGGATAGCGGGATTACCCACATTGAGAATGCCGGTCAGACTTTCATCGTCGACCACCCGCCACAACGCCCGGGCGACATCGGTCACCAACGCCAGTTGGAACCGCTTGCGGGGGGTGGCCAGACGCAGGAAGCACTCACGTTCGGCCCATTGAAAGAGGTCGAAGAAGCAAAGATCTCCTGGCCCGTATACCGAGGAAAGTCCCACCACCAGGTGGCGGCCGGCCAGACCTGCCAAAGGCGGAGCGATCGGCTCGGCTCCTCCCTGCGCTGAGCGAGGGGCAACCGCCCACTCTTTCCTCTTGGCCAGGCTGGCCGGCGCGAAAATGCAGCGAACATCATCCTGGGGAGGACGATGGACGGGATTGGGTAGTCGGGCAAGGGGGTCACCGAAATCCCGAGGAAGGGAGGCTGCTCCGCCAGGCAGGTTGAATTTCCGCCCTGCCACGGCGTCAGGTACCCTCCCGGTCCCGAACCTGACAGTGGCTCCCGCTTGGTCAACTCCTTCCGCGGTTGTTGGGATGGCGCTCCCCAACAGCATTCGTTCTCCCGCCAGCTTCGATCGGCCATACAGACCGGGCGAGGCAGGGCCGTTTCCGACAGGGGAATCCCGGAACGTGCCGGGCCGACCGCCGCCACGGAGGAGACCTGAATGACACGACGCTCGAGAGCGGCTTTGGAGGTACAGTAGGCGTAGGCGCGCGGTACCCCGCGCCCTGCCGCCATGCTGGAGAACCCGGCCAGGAAGGCGGCGGGACGGCGTTGCAGAGGGGGCAGAACGAGATCGATGACCCGCACTGCCCCTTCGAAGTTCACCAGGGCAATCGCACTAAAAACCGCTGTACTTTTCACGGTTTTGGTGGTACTGGGCTTGATACCAATTTCGGAGGTATCTATGGCCCAGGCAATTCGCAAGACCCCACCCCTTGTTCGACATTTTCGCTTTCTTTCGGACCCCCGGATCGATCGAAAGAAGCTCCATCTTCTTCCAGATATCATTGCCATTACCATCTGTGCTGTCATCTGCGGCGCCGAGGAATGGACCGAGATCGCCCTCTTTGGAAAGTCCAAAGAAAAGTGGTTCAAGACCTTCCTGCACCTCCCCAACGGCATCCCCTCACACGATACCTTTGGCCGGGTGTTTTCCCGGTTGGATCCCCTTGCTTTTCAGGAATGCTTTTCCTGGTGGATAGCCTGTGTTCGCGAGAAAACGGATGGGGACGTCGTCAGCCTTGACGGAAAGACACTCCGGAACTCCTTCGATCACGCCTCCGGGAAGGTCGCAATCCACATGGTGAGCGCCTGGAGTTCGGCAAATCAATGCGTGTTGGGGCAAACTCAGGTGGATGCCAAATCCAACGAGATCACGGCAGTCCCCCGGTTGCTCGAACTCCTGGAAATCTCAGGCTGCATAGTCACGATGGATGCCATGGGGTGCCAGAAGGAACATGCGAAGTTGATCCAGGCGAAAGGCGCGGACTTCGTCTTTGCGCTGAAAGGGAACCAAGGCACATTCCAGGAGGAAGTGAAGGCCTTCTTCGAGAACGCCATGAGTCTGGACTTTGCAGACACCCCCCCATCAGAAGACTATGACGATCGAGAAGGACCATGGGCGTGTGGAAACCCGCGTGTATCGTTTGGTCACCGAGGTATCCTCCCTGAAGAAGGCTGGAGAATGGCCTGGATTAGGCGCCATCGGCATGGTCGAGTCGGAACGAAAAACAAGTAAAGGGGTCACCAGGGAGCTCCGATACTTCGCAACTTCCTTGGTCGAAATCCTTCCCTTTGCGAGGGCGGTCCGCCGGCATTGGCAGGTGGAAAATTGCCTCCATTGGTCCTTGGACGTAATCTTCCACGAAGATAAATCAAGGATTCGCAAGGACGACGCTGCTTGCAACATGGCAATAATCCGACACATTGCCTTGAACCAGCTGAAGAAGGAGCGAACTGAGAAACTGGGAATCAAGGCCAAGCGACTGAAGGGGGGGTGGGATCATGACTCCCTGCTAAGGGTCATCACAGCTTGAATTTTAGTGCGATTGCCCTGCGAAGTTCACGCGGATGGTGTCGAGGGCACGGGCAAGGTCGGGCGCTTCGACGAAGTCGGGTCGGGAGACCCCGGTACAGTAGAAGATTCCGTCGAGATCGGGAAGGTGCTGCCGAAAGAATTCGCCGAGCCGGGTCAGGTCTTCGGGGCGGCGAACATCGCCCGGTACTTCCCACGGTGGGCCTATTTCCGGATCTGCGTCACCTTTCGGCAAAGACCTGATGGCGCCACCCTGCGTACCACCAAACACCTCAGCAGCCCTCCGGGCGAAGACGGCCACCCCGTTGCCCCGGTCTTGCAGCTGCCGGACCAATTCTCGACCGATGCCGCTGGTGCCGCCCACCACCAGGATGTTCTTGCCGCGCAGGTTCATGGTCATCCGTTCCAGAGCCGGGGCTAACCGCCTTTAACGCCCCCCACGCAACCGGGCGTCGTAGGCCAGGAGTTCCTTGAGGTAGTCCTGGATGTCGCTACAGGTGCCAAACAGGTTCAGCAGGGAAGGAACGTCGAGCGGCAAGGCCTTGCCCTCGAGATGGAGGGTGATGCCGGGCTCGCGGCGAACTCTGCCAATCCGCATGACCCCGAAGTTCTCCGCCCTGGCCCGGGCCAGGAATTCCTGCTCGCGGGCCGGCGCCACGGCCAGGATCAGTTCATACTCGCCCATGCCGAATCCATTGACCAGCCACAGCGGGAACCTGATCTTCTCGGTCATCTGAACCAGCGGCCGCGAATAGAGGTCGGGGTGGTGCTCGAAGTCGATCCCCACCTCGTTAAGGTCGGCGATGATGGCCAGGCCTTGCAGCAGGGCATCGCTGGTATCGATGGCGCAGGAGACGAAGGGCGCCAGCGCCAGCCCTTCCTTCAGGCGGGCGAGAGGCTTGTATGCGCGTTCGAACTCGGCCCACAGGCCCTTGTCGACTTGGGAGGCGATGCCCAGGAGGTTGCCCGTGCCGAGGGGCCCGGTGATGTACAGGAGGTCGCCGACCGCCGCGCCAAGGCGCAGGGTGGGCTCCGAGCGGGTGATGGTGCCGAGGGCGGTACAGGTGAAGCTGGGCTCAGGCGCGAAATTGGTATCGCCCCCGAGGCAATAGGTGCCGTGGGCGCGCACCGAGGCATCCACGCCGGCGAAGAAGGCGTCCTGCCAGGCGGGATTGGCGGCACGCGGAAAGTTGACAGCAAGGAGCACTCCGAGCGGAGCGGCCCCCACGGCGGCCAGGTCGCTGAGGCTGTGGGCCACGACGTTCCAGCCCAGAATGTACGGGTCACGAAGGAGCCCGAGGGCGTATTCCTCATGGATGCCATCGACGGTGGCGGCCAGCCACGACCCGTCGGCCATCCGCAAGATCTCGGCATCGGCCTGATGCGTCCGGTTCCGCTGCTTGGGGTGCCGCTCGAACCGCCCCGTCAACCGATTGATCAACGAAAATTCCGAAAACCTCTCCAACCCTGCCATGGCTGCATCCTTTCAAGAGCGGACTGCTTTTGCCGGAATGATATCACGGACGGCCAGCCGGGGCCTTCGGGGTATCGGGCAGGCCCACTGCCCACGAATGCGCATTCGTTTTCCGCATGGATAGACGATTCCCCGCCATGGCCCGCGGAGGAAAGCGGACGAAAGCGATCTTCGGTCGGTCTTCCGGGGACCCATTGTGCGCTCCTCCAGGTGAAATGCAGCGCCAACTGGCCAGGAAAAAGAACAAGCGAACAAGGGAAACCCCCTATTCTTCCCCTAGGCCCTAAGGATCTCTCTCCCATCCCGAATCTCATAGCGGCCCGAACAACACAGAAATGACTTCGCCCCCTGTTCCCCGCACATTTCCTTACAACTCTTGTAAGTGATTTTTCTTACACTTCAACAAAACATTGACAGGTTAAAAAGGTACGACTAGAAATGGGACCCAGTTTTCCCCAAAGGGAGGTTGTTGTGTCCATTCGCAAAGGTCTGAGCTTCTGTATTCTCGGCGCGTTCCTTTTTGCCATTCTGGTGACCACCGGTTGTGGCGGCGGCGATGGGGGGACGGGTTCTTTGCCGGCTTGGCAGCCTTCGTTCTGATCGTGGTCGCCTCGGGCGGCACGGCGGGTGCTGCCTCGGCGTTTGCCGCCAACGTTCGCACGTCCCCCCAGACCGCTATCGTTGCCCAAGCGGCGCCCCGCACCATCAGCATCGTGAATGACAAGATCAAGATCACTCCGATGAAGGATGGGGTCCCTTCGGGCTCGGCCCTGTACATCGACACCGCCAACCTTTCAGTCGAGGCCCAACAGTTGAAGGGCAGTCATCGGTGGACTACTCCCAGAAAGAGTACCGGATCGAGATCGTGAGCGGGGACTCGGAGATCATTCTCCTGAAGGGGTTGAAGCGGGTGGAATCGATCCCCGCCGATACCAAGGTCAACGCGACCATTGACCCGATCGAGACCGCCAAGGCGATCACCTTCGAGAAATGGGTGGCGGGCTCCACCGACAAGAGTTTGTCCGCTTTCGAATACAACCTAGCGAAAACCACGGGCGCGGTCGCCTCTTTGACTGCTCTGGCCAACACCATTCAAACCACCTTGGCCAACCACTCGGGATCGTTCACGACCCAGATCCTCGAATCGTCCCCCCTCCAGGACACCGCGCAAACCAACGCGGCCGGCATCTCGAAGGAAACCCCGCCGACCACCGTTCCTGAAACCAAAACGATCGGAGCGGGAGATGGGCGTTCCTGCTGCGTCGGATGGCGCCCCAGGAGATGGCCCCCCCGCGCAAGGAGGAGGTGGCCGGGCCACCGGCCCCCGCCCCAGGGCCGGGTCAACCAAAACCGGAAGAGAAGGTGCGGGGCGGTTGGCCATTCACTCTGGAGCGGACCCCTCCTTCTCCGGTGAGGAACATCCTCAGCGAGGCATGGCCCCCTCGGGGACCCAGGCCCCGTCGGGCAGGAGAAGTTCGTAAGGGCGGTACAACGCTTTGTACTCCATGCTGGGGCTGCCGCGGACGTAATAGCCGAGATAGACCCAGGGGCGCTGGCGTTGGCGGGCGAGCTCGATCGTCTTCAGGATAAGCAGGGTGCCGAGGCTGCGTTGCGGCTGGGACAGGTCGTAGTAATGGTACACCGCCGACACCACGTGGGGAGTCAGATCGAGAAGCATGACCCCACGCAGGAATGAATCCTCCCATAGAGAGATTTCCAGGGCGGGGATGGGGTTGACCACGAAGCTGTTGTAATACCCTTCCTTGTCGTGCGAATGGCGAGGCCAGGCCTTTCTGGCCTGCTGGGCCTGGTGATAGGATGCGAACAGGTCGAGGCGGGGGTCATCGACGGTCGGCCGCCCGACACGACATTCGAGATGTCGGTTCCGGGCCCGCGCGCGCTGCTGACTTCGGGTGGCCACGAAGGACTCGACAGGAACACGGATGGGGCGGCACTCCTGGCAATCGGCACAGACGGGATGAAACAGGGCCACCCCGAACTTGCGCCAGCCATGATTCATGCAGGCCTCGTACTCGTGGTCGGATATCCGGCTGGCGATCTCGTATTCGAGGGTGGCTTTCCGGTCTGGCAGATAGGAGCACGGGTAGGGGCCCTGAAGGAATCGCTCGAGAACGATCAACGGAATTCTGACCTTTCTGGAACCACCATGTTTCCCTGGAAGCGCGCCACGGAAGGCTCGCCTGGGGTTCCGACCGAAAGCCGATTCCGGCTCGGCTCTCGACGGGCATTCTATCACATCCGATCCAAGTACAACTCGCCTCGGCGGGTCTCACCCCCCGCGGCTCGGCCGGTGGCCTCGCGGTCGCCCTGCCAGAGCGGGCGGGGACGGTACGTGAGAACACCCCTGGATTTCTCCAGGGGTGTTCATGATCTTGGCGGCGACCTACTTTCCCACACAGCTGCCCATGCAGTATCATCGGCGTGTCCGGGCTTAACTTCCGAGTTCGGAATGGGATCGGGTGTTTCC
>CALLCO010000305.1 GCA_937998695.1 Candidatus Ozemibacteraceae bacterium | reverse complement strand
ACCCTGCGCGAGAAGGAAAAGATCGACGAGCTGACCATCCTGGCCACCACGCAGGACATTTCGAACGAGCCCATCGTCTGCCGCCAGGACCTGCCCGAGGATCTCGCCGAGAAGATCCGCAAGGCCTTCCTGAAGTTGAAGATCGACGACCCCCGGTACAAAAAAGTTCTCGAGGACTGCACGGACGTCCAGGGCTTCATGCCGGCGGCCGATGCCGATTACGATTACACCCGCAAGGTGTTCGAGCTGCTGAAGAACCGCGGGTAGGGCGGGTATACCAGGGCAGGGGAGGGCTGAGCGGTGAACGCGCCGCCGGTGATCAGGTTTTCCCTCAAGTACAAGTTCATCTGCGGCATCGCCCTGCTGGTCGGGTTGATCATCGTCCTGACCTCGGTGAACACCTCGCGGCGCGAGGAGTCGCTCCTCTCGGAAAGCATGGACCAGAACGGCCTGCTGCTCTGCTCGACCCTGGCGCTTGCCTGCCAGGATCCGATGATCCGTGAGGCCTACGACGAGCTCATACCCTATACCGAACGGATCATCCTGGGGGGCGAGGACATCCGCGAGATCACGATCATCGATCTCGACGGGAAGTACATCGCCCATCGCGTGCGGGGCGATGCGGCATCCAAGCTGGGGGAGAAGATCCCCACCGCCTTGCGTGACCGCTATGACGCGATCGACGCGCCCACCCGGATGGCGGTGCCCGACCAGGAACTGGTGGAATACGTGGCCCCGATCAAAGTCGGGTCCTCGAAGTTCGGCACCGTCATCCTGCAGTACACCTTCGGACGGTTGTCCGAGGCCAAGTCGACCAGCCGCCGGCGGATCCTGCTGATCTCCATGGTGGCGATGCTGGCGGGTATCCTGTTGTCTGTGGCCCTGGCCCAATTCATCACCTCCGGACTCGACCAGTTGATGAAGGGCACCCAGGTCGTGGCCACCGGCGACCTGACGTATCGGCTGCCGGTAACCTCGGACGACGAGATCGGGCTGCTGGCTTCCCGGTTCAACGAGATGATCGTGACCCTGGAGGGCAGCCGGAATGCCCTCGACCGCAAGATCTTCGAGATCGAGACCCTGTTCAAGGCCAGCCAGGCGATGAACTTTCAGAGCGATACCGAGAAACTGGTGCGGCAGATCCTGGAAATGGCGGCGCGGGCCCTGAAGGCGCGCCGGGCCTCGATCATGCTGCAGGTCGACCAGACCGACGAACTGATGACCAAGATCGTCTGGGACCTCGAGGGGCTCGAGCCCGGCACCCCGCTGCAGAGCACCACCCGCATCAAGCGCGGCGAAGGCGTGGCCGGGGCAGTGCTGCAGTCGGGCAACTCGATCATCGTCAACGAGGGGTCCCGCGATCCGTTGTTCAAGAGTTTCGAGTCGACGGTCGAATACGAGCCGCAGATCCAGAACCTGATCTCGGTGCCGCTCAAAGTGAAAGACCGGGTGACCGGGGTCATCAACGTGACCAACAAGATCGAGCCGGGCGGGTTCACCCCCGAAGACCAGCGGTTGATGGAAGCCCTGGCCCAGCAGGCGGCGATGGCGGTCGAACACGCCCGGTTGTACGAACTGGCCATCACCGACGGCCTGACCCGGTTGTTCATCCACCGCTACTTCCAGGCCCGCCTCGAAGAGGAGATCCTGCGGGCCAAGCGCTACCACACGACGGTTTCGCTGATCTTGTTCGACATCGATCATTTCAAGAAATTCAACGACACCTATGGGCACCAACAGGGTGACATCGTCCTCATGGAGGTGGCGAAGATCCTCAAGCAGACGGTGCGCGACACCGTCGACATCCCGGCCCGCTACGGCGGCGAGGAGTTCGCGATCATCCTGCCCGAAACCGACGCCCGGGGCGCTCAGTTGGTCGCCGAGCGTCTGCGCAAGAACATCGAAGCGCACGACTTCCCCGGGCAGGACAAGCCGCTCCACGTGACGATCTCCTTGGGCATTGCCTGCTTCCCCGACCATGCCTCGAGCAAGTCGGTGCTGATCAAGAAGGCCGACATCGCCCTCTACAACTGCAAGAAGATCGGGCGGAACTGCTCGTCCATCTTCAATGACTCGATGACCGAATGACCTTCCGACCTGTCCCCGGCCAGGCCACATCGGCCCCGGCCCTCCGCCCTTCGCCTGTGCTGCCATCCTCCCCCGGGCTGCCTCACGAGCCCTGGGAGGTGGCGGATAGCCGCTCCTCCTCAGGGCTCACGGCGGGGTTCCGGATCGGTGGGGTGGAACTGCCCAACAGCCTGGTGCTGGCGCCCATGGCGGGGGTGGCCGACGGGCCCTTCCGGGCATTGTGTGCCCGCCTTGGGGCAGGCCTCACGGTTTCCGAGCTGGCCAATGCCCGCGCCTTGACCCTGGGATCCGCTCCCACCGTGGCGTTGACCCGCTTTCTCGGGCAGCCGCGACCTTTCGCGGTGCAGATCTTCGGGGCGGACCCAGATACCATGGCCCGGGCGGCCGCGGCGGTCGAGGCGTCCGGGGTGTGCGATCTGATCGACATCAACATGGGCTGTCCCGTGGCCAAGGTGGTCAAGACCGGGGCCGGGGCGGCCATGATGAAGAACCCACGTTTGGCAGGGCAGGTGATCGACGCGGTCCGCAAGGCGGTGACCCTGCCAGTGACCGTCAAGTTCCGGTTGGGTTGGTCGTCAGGCCAGATCACCGTCCGTGACTTCACACGCATGGCCCTCGACCATGGGGTAGCGGCGGTGGCCGTTCATGCCCGCACCAAGGAAGCTGGCTATTCCGGGCGGGCCCAGTGGGACCTGCTGGAAGGGCTGGGCGCGGAATGCGGTAATGTGCCCTTCATTGCCAACGGGGACCTGGCCACCCCAGAAGACCTGATGGCCGTGCGCCAGATCAGCGGTTGTCGGGGATTCATGGTCGGTCGGGCGGCCATCGGTCGGCCCTGGGTCTTCGCCGAGCTGTTGGGCCGGTCGTTGCCGGATGAGGGCGTGACGCGGTTCCGGATTTTCCGGTGGCACCTGCGAGAAGTCCTGATGGAACATGGGTCCAAGGGGGTGGCCCTGTTTCGGGTCCATCTGTTCGCCTACTTGCGGAATCATCCCGGAGCTTCCCAATTGCGGCGCCGGATGTGCCACGAGCGCAACCCGGCCGCCGTGCAGGACGCCGGCCGGGAGTTCTTTCTTGGCGGAGAACCGCGACCTGCTCTGGCCTGAAGGTGACGGACGGGGGTGCGCCTCAGGGCTCGGGGTACCCGGGCCGGTGCGTCCTGGAATCATGACCCTCAATCTCATGAAGATTTCTTCCGATACTTGGAAGAGACTTCTTGACTTCGGTGGAAACCAAGGGCACTATAAGCTAAGAGGTTTGCCAAAGGCCAGGATTCAGGGAAATCAGCCGAGCGAGGTGGCGGAATGCGCCAAGGGACATGTGCACCGGACATCCCGGTCCTCCTCCTGTACGATATCGATCCCGCCTGGCCCCCCGAAGAACAGCAAAAGTCGGCGGAGTTGACGGAGAGTCTGGCTCGGGCGATCGCTGGGGTGGGGCATCCGGTCGAGCCGGTGCTGGTGAGAGATTCCAGATTGCGGGAAGCCCTTCGTCCCTATAATCCTTCCGCACATGTCGTGTTGAACTGGTGCGAAAGTCTGCCCGGTGTCCCGTCCAGCGAGCCGCACGTCCCACGGGTGCTCGAGGAGTTGCGTTTCGTGTACACCGGCTCGGACGAGACGACCCTGGTGCGGGCGCAAGACAAGAGCGGCATCAAAGCAACATTGCAGCGGGCGGGGATTCCCACCCCGAGGTGGCGGGTGTACGAGACCCCTGAACCCGGCGACTGGAGCCGCTTCCCGGCCATCGTCAAGACTTCCATGGAACATTGCAGCGAGGGGCTTTCCCCCGAGTCGGTCGTCCTGACGCGCGATGAATTGCGCCGCCGCATCGCCTGGGTTCTCGACACCTTTGGACAACCAGCCCTAGTGGAAGATTTCATCGACGGTCGTGAGTTTCACGTGTCATTGTGGGGGAACGGGGTGATCGACCTGCTGCCCCCCGCCGAAATGGATTTCTCCCGCCTGACCGACATCCATCAGCGGCTGTGTACCTACGATTCCAAGTTCGACCCCGACTCCCCTCTCTATCAGGAAATCGGAACCCTGTTGCCCGCCCCCCTCACCGAGTCCGAAATGGCCTCGCTCGAGGAGGTCTGTCGTCGGGCCTATCGGGTGGCGGGTTGTCGTGATTACGCTCGCCTTGACGTGCGGCTGCGGGACGGGGTGTTCCATGTGCTCGACATCAACCCCAACGCCGATATCAGCGCCGATGCGAGCATGGCCTGCGCGGCGGAGGTGGCGGGCTATTCCTACGGCCAGTTTGCCAGCCGGCTCATCCAGTTGGCGGCCCATCGGCATCCCCGCTGGGGGAAGTAACCGCCCTGGGGGAAGAACCCGCCCGTCGGTCGCCTTGGCCTGTCCCATCCGGAAACACCATCCGGCTCCACTGAGGGTTTCGCAAGTTTCCGCGATGGTCGTTGGGATCGCCCGGGTTGGTCGCACTGCCGTCTTCAATGAGAGAAAGGGGGGGGCGCGTAGGGCTGGTCCTCCCTGGCCAATTCAATGGAGGTGGCTGCGGTCGCCGCAGCACTTCTTGAATTTTTTGCCGCTGCCGCAGGGGCAGGGGGCGTTGCGACCGGGGCCTTCGTCGGCGCGGACCGGGGCTGGGGGCGGTTCGTGGGAGTGATGGCGGCCGCAATCCGGGCAGTCTTCGCCGGGGGCGTGGTGGGGGTCGGCCTCCTCGCCCGCTTCCGGATCACCGGCGAACTGGCGCAGAAAGCGCTCCCTGGCCAGGTCCTCCGCGGTCGAGGCGGGTTGGTGGGCCCTGTGCTGACGGTCGGAGTAGCAGGGCCAGCCCTCCATCTCGGTGATAACGTCGAACGGCAAGCGGTTGTGGGGATCCTGGCGAGCCTCGGCGATGACCTCCTCGACGGGGCGGCGCAGGCTGCCTCGCAGGTCGGCCCGGCTGACCACCGACTCCTCGACGAGGTGGCGGTCGTAGAGGGGCTCGAGGTCAAGCATCAACTCTTCGGGATGGATCTCGAAGGCGAGACAGGCGATCTCGCCCAGGATCTCGGGATCCTGCCAGCGGGCGTCGGTCTGAGCCCGCTGCAGGAGGCGGGCCAGATACTTCACCAGCTCCTGGCGGGACCATTCGTCGTTGAGATACCGGACCTGGAGGGCCTGCAGCGCCTGCCGGCGGGCCCGGGGAGGCGACAACAGATCCTCCGCCAGCTCCTGGAGGGGCAGGGGGGACGGGCCGCAGGTGGCGGCCAGCAGGCGCGGCACGCAGATGTGCAGCAGGTCGCTCCACAGCGCCTGCAGGCGGGCGTCGGGTTGTCGCAACAGGCGGACGAGCCGGGGGAAGGCCTGGGGCTCCCGGAACTCGGCGAGCAGGAAAGCGGCAAAGATGTGCCCCATGTAGTCGGTGTCTTCCAGCAGTTCGTCGAGGTGGTCGGCGGTGTGGTCGAGGAGCTTCAGAAGCTCGGGAACGATCTCGTCGCGGCGCGCGCGCGCGGCCAGGATGGCCTCACGCGGGAACCGGGGCTGGAAGTGGAGGAGTTCGACCAGGATGTCGGGAATGTCCATGGCGCGGGTTACCCGACCAGGATTCCGGCGATGTTGGCCGTCTGGTAGCTGGCGAACGTGCCGGCGATCAGGGCGCGGATGCCGAGATTGGCCAGGTCGCCGCGTCGGTGGGGGGCCAGGCCGCCAATGCCGCCGAGCTGGATGCCGATCGAGCCGAAGTTGGCGAACCCGCAGCAAGCGTAGGTCAGGATGACTTTCGTGCGGTCATCGATGACTACCTGCACCCCGTCGCGCATGAAGGTGCCGTTGACGATCTCCCCGAGATGGGCATAGGCGACGAACTCGTTGAGGACCGTCTTCTCGCCCAGCAACTGGCCCGCGACCAGGAGATCCTTGGTCGGAATCCCCATGATCCAGGCGAGGGGGGCGTTGACCCAGCCCATCAGTTTTTCGAGGGTGTTGATGGCGGAGAGGTCGAGAGCGGTTCCGGCGGCGATCCATTGGCAGACCAGCTGCCAGGCGGCGTTGCCCATCGCGATCAGGGCGATGAAGGCGATCAGCATGGCCGCAACGTTGATGGCCAGGCTCATGCCTTCGGACGCGCCGCGGGCGGCGGCGTCGATGACGTTCTGGTCGATGTTTTCGACCTTCAGTTCACAGCTGCCCGACGTTTCCGGGACCTCGGTCTCGGGGACCATGATCTTGGCAAAGACCAGGGCGGCGGGGGCCGACATGACCGAGGCGGCCATCAGGTGCCCGGCGATGGCCGGAAAGTTCTTCTGCATCATGCCGACGTAGGCGGCCATGACTCCTCCGGCGATGGTCGCCATGCCGCCCACCATGATGCAGTTCAGTTCGCTGAGGGTCATCTTGCCCACGAAGGGTTTGATCACCAGCGGGGCTTCGGTCTGCCCGACGAAGATGTTGGCGGCCGCACTCAGGGATTCGGCTCCCGAGGTTTTCATCGTTTTCTGCATGACGACGGCGATGGCGTAGACGAGTTTCTGCATGATACCCAGGTGGTAGAGGACGGTCATGAATGCCGAGAAGAAGACGATGGTGGGCAGCACCTGGGTGGCGAAGCAGAACCCGATTCCCTTCTCTGCTCCCGCATCGGCCAGATTGCCGAAGACGAAGCGGGCTCCCTGGGAGGTGAAGTTGAGGATGGTGACGATGATGTCGTTCATCACTCCAAAGAACGCTTTGCCCGGTTCGGTGACGATGATCAGATAGGCAAAGAGCATCTGCAGGCCGAGCCCCATGCCCACCAGTCGCCAGTTGATGGCTTTGCGGTTGGTGGAGAGGGCGTAGCAGATGAGGATCTGGATGGCGATGCCGAGCAGGCTGATATACTTTTCCATGGCGGTTCTTCCTTCCCTCCGAGGCTTGCGGCATGATAGCACAGGCCCGCCGTGCCTGCATGCCGGACCCGCAGGTGGTTTCGCCGGCCGGGGAAGACGGAAGACGGAAGACGGAAGACCAGGGCCGGAAGGCCGCGGGACAACGGAAAACCGCCGGCCCGGAAGAGGCCGGCGGTCGTGAGGACCGAGGGAAGAGAAGGACCTAGAAGAGGTCGCCCTTGGCGCTGACGCCTGCGTCGGGGCTGATCTCGACGGTGCGGCCCTCGACCACCAGCACGATCCGGTCGCCGACGGCCAGGAACTTTCCGATGGTGGGATACTTCGCCAGGAGGGCGAAGTAGGCTTCGGAGTAAGCCTTGATCACGAAGGGCTTCTGGTCGTTGGTGACCAGGCTGTCGACCCATTTGCCATCGATCTGATAGAAGGTGCGTTCGCCGACCGCCTTGGTCGGAGGGGCCTGCAGAACACGACTGGGAGCTCCATGGGCCGCTCGCAGACGGCCGGAGAACCCGCCGCCGGCGGCGCTGCTGCCGGGGGTCATGGCGGGAGCAGGGGCATCGGCCATTTTCATGGCCTGCATTTCCCTGGAAGCATCGACGGCATCGGCCCCTTCCCGTTTCTCGCGCAGACTGTTGGCAGAGAACCGCGACTTGGCCTCTTCGAAGGCGGGGCTGGGGGGGGCTCCGAGGGAATCCTCGGGCAGCATGGCGCGGCGCAGGTTGGGCCCGCGGATCTCCTTGTCCTCGACGACCAGGAAAGAGGTGTAGGGGGTCAGGATGCCGTACCGCTTGGCGAGCATGACGATCTCGTCTTTCAGTTCCTTGTCGGCGCCCGATGTGCGGATCTGCTCGAGCAGGTACCCAATCTTGCGGGTGGCCCAGATCCGGGGGACGAATCCATTCTCGGTCTCGCGCTCGGGGAAGGTGACCTCGTAATCGAGCTTGACCGGCTGACCGTCGATCTTGCCGGTGAGGGAGACCAGGGCGTCGCCCGGCTTGCGGTAGCGGCCGGCGATCATCAGGTTGGTGCCTTTGAAGATGTCGGGAATCCGCTGGGGATAGATCTGGGCGACGTCCACGTTGCGGATCTCGAGGCTGGGGTCGGTCATCACCGGATGGGTCAGTTTGGAGAACAGGGTCGAGACCTTGGCCTCGATGTCCTCCGTTTCGCCGATATAATCGGAGGTACCGCCGTTTTCCTCGGCGAGTTGGTCGAGAAGGGTGGCGTTGAGCTGGTCGCCCACCCCGAACGTGAACAGGCGGATTCGACCGTCATTGGCCTTCTTGACCGCGCGCAAGATCTCGCTGGCTTCGGTCAGGCCGGCGGTCGGCTTGCCGTCGGTGACGAAGACGATGAAAGCGGGGCGGTCGCCTCCCAGCTTCTTCAACGCTTCGACGGCTCGCAACAAGGCCTCCGAGATGTTGGTGCCGCCCACCGGTTCCAGTCGCTTGACGTATTCGAGGGCCCCTTGCCGGAGCTGGTCGGTCATCTCCTGGGGTTCGTTCGTGTAGACGTCGACCTCGGTGGCGAAGGAGACAAGGAACAGCCGGTTCCCTTTCTGGAGGGCATTGACGCAATACTCCAGCGATTTGCGGGCCTGGTCCATCTTGGGGCCGGCCATGCTGCCCGAGGTATCCATGACGAGGGCGACATCGATGGCCGGGGCCTGCCTCCGTTGCAGTTCGGAGCGGGGGGAGAGCATCAGCAGGAAGGTGCCGTCTTCGGTCGGGTCGGGCCGGTGGGTGAGCAGCGAGATCGACAGGTCTTTCTGCGAGACGGCGTAATAGAGCACGAAATCCTTGTCGGGGCGGACCGAATCGGCCTCGAACCCGATGGTCGCCTCGTTGTCACCATGCTTCTTGATCGAGACGGAATGGGTGGGGGAATAGATGGTGGTGATGGGGGTCTTCGACTTGATGCGGATCTCGATGGCAACATCCTTCATCGGTTCCTGGGTGAACCGGTCGATGTTCAGGGGGTAGACGTAGCGGATGAGGTTCCCCTCAGTCTTGAGGGCTTCCTGGTATTCGATCTTGACCTGTTTCTCCTTGAGGCCTTCGATCGGGTAGATGCGGGTCTTGAACAGCCCGGTGCCCATGAATTCGAGCAGTCCTGGGTCGCGCATCTGGCGGACGATGTCTTCATAGATGCCGCGGGCCTTGTTGGCGTCGAGCAGTTCCCCCTTGGTCATCTTCCCTTCGATATCCATGGCGAAACCGCTGATCGACGCCCCGATGGGTAGGGGGAAGATATAGAGACCCTCGATCGTCCGGTTGAGGTGATTGTAGAACGCCTGGTCGACCTTGGTGGAAGCGGCCATGTCCTTGATCTCGACCTTGACCCGATGGCGGGTCACCGACAAGGGGACGGTGAATCCCTGGTCGGGTTCGGGGGGGCGGAAGATGACCCGGCGCGACGTGGGTTCCCCGGGTTCGAAGGGGATGATGATCCCGTCAGCCAAGGCGGGCAGGGCGCCTCCCACCAGGAGCAGGCACAGCAGGAACAGTCGGGGCAGTGGTCTGGACATGGTTCTCCTCCACAGGTGCATCTGTTGTTATCGACGGAAACGAACAAGGGGAGGCCCGGATTGGGGGCTGCGAATTCGAGGAATACGACGTTGAAGCAGGGGCCAAGGCCTCAGGCCATTTTTTTCAGCACCCACAGGAGGGCGACCTGGACCCAGGAACTGAAGGTGTTCAGGAGGTCCATGAGTCTTAAAGCCTCCACGACAGATTCGGTATGTTCAGCGGACACGAGAAAGCCGATGGCCGTTAGGCCGCACCCAATGCAGGCCAGCACACAGAACGCGATCTGGGCCACGGCAGAAAAGGGCATCTTCTGGCTGGGCGTTAGCACGGCGGTGGTCCAGACGAAGGCCATCCAGGCGAAGAAGACGAGGAACAGGATGATCAACGTCGGCACGTAACAGTTGGTTACCTGCTGGAAGACGACGATCCACTCTTGGACGATCATTCCCGCAATTTCCCTCCCAGGATGGTGGCAATCTTGCTGATCATTGCCTCCAGCTTCGGCTGGATCTCCTCATCCTTCAACGTGCGATCTTTGGCCCGGAAGCTTAGCTTGAAGGCCAGAGAGCGCTTGTCGGGGTCGATCCCTTTCCCTTCGTAGACATCGAACAGGGCGCACGTTTCAAGAATTTCGCCGCCGGCCTCGCGGACGATGCGCTGGACATCCTGGAAGGAAGCGGTCTTGGGCAGCAGGATGGCCAGGTCGCGCCGGATGGCGGGGAAGCCGGGAATCGGCTGCATCATGCGTTTGCGCGCTTTCAGCTGGCTGAGGGCCGAGAGGTCGAGCTCCCCGACGAACCATTCCTCGGGCAGCTTCTTGTTGGTGCGGAACCGGGGGTGGATCTGGCCGACCACGCCCAAGCGCTTGTTCTGACAGGTGATCTCGAGCTGGCGGACCGGGTGGAGGGCGGGGTGGCTGCCGCGGGCGAACTCGAACTCGACGGGCAGCAGGTGGCCC
>CALLCO010000304.1 GCA_937998695.1 Candidatus Ozemibacteraceae bacterium | reverse complement strand
CGGAAGCCGCCAATGTTCTTCTGGCGTGACCAGACCGGTCATGAGATCAATCTTTTGATCGAAGATGCCCAAACCCTGTTTCCTATCGCGATCAAGTCCGGAGCCACTTTCGCGCCTTCGATGCTCGACAGCCTGACCTGGTGGAACAGGTTGTCCGGCACCCCACCCGCAAACAGTTCCCTGGTCACCGGTGGCGATCGTCACTTCGACTGCACCGACATTTTCATCCGGCTCTGGTTTTCGCTCTGAGCTGCCCATCGCAAACTGGTTTCCGAATTCCCCATGGCCCGGTCATGATATCATGCCGATACACCAACCACCCATGGAAGACGATTCCGCCCCCTCCCTAAAACCGGAGAACACCCCGCCGGGCGCCCCTGCCCCCAACTGGGCGGGAGAGACCCTCCTGACCGCTGGGTTGTTCCTCTATGCGGTGACGTGCAACTTCTCTATCACCGCCGCGCAAAGCGCCCTGGGGATCGGGTGGCTGGGAATGCTCCGCCTGCTCTGGAGCCGCGCCCGCCTTCCCCGCTGGTCTCCCCTCGAACGACCGTTCGCCGCGTTCGCCCTGGCCGGCCTCTTTTCCCTGGCGAACGTGATCGATCTGGGCCGGGGTGTCGTCGAGATGAAAAAATTCCTCATTCTGGCCGTGTTTTGGCTGCCTTATTGGGCCGCGCTCCCGACCTCCGTCCGAAGACCCCTCGCCGGAGTCCTCGTCTTCAGCGGGGCTCTCGTCGCCGTGGCCTCGGTGATCAAGATGGTCTATATCGACGAGAATTTCCGCGCCTACGGGTTCTTTTCGCTTCCGCTCACGTTCGGCGAATGCCAAGCCCTGACCGCAATCGTCGCGCTGGCTTGGCTGGGTACGGGAGACAACAGCCGCCTGGTCCGGCTTTTGCTCCTAGGGTCATTTTTCGCCCTGCTCGGCGGGGTCCTCATTTCCTTCAGCCGTGGTGCCTGGGTCGGCCTCACGGCCGGAAGCCTCTACGTGTTCCTCCGTTCTCCCCGCCGCTTGCTCCCCCTCCTCGTGGCAGTCTGCCTCGCCTGCGGGGCCATGTTGATCGTCTCGAACGGGCTCTACGGCCGCCTGAAGAGTTTCGATCTCCAGACCAATTTTTTCCGATTCCGGATCTGGCAAATCGGTTTCGATATCCTCGACCTGCACCCTGTTTTTGGCGTGGGCATGAACAACGTGAAACCTCACTACCATGACCGGGTCCTCGCCTTCGATCGGGCGCACAACGAGGTCCACGGGCACCTCCACAACACCTTCATGCAGATCCTCGTCATGACCGGCCTTTTCGGCCTCACCACTTTCATGTGGTTCATCGCCGAAATGTGGCAGTTTTGTCGTCATGCGGCCAGCGCCTCGCCCGAGGGCTGGGACCATGGATTGGCGCAGGCTGGCCCCGCCGTTCTCCTTTGCTTTCTCGCGGCCGGCTTGACCGAATACAGCTTCGGCGACGAGGAGGTGGCGATGCTGGCCTTCTTTCTGATCGGCCTGTGCGCTGCATCCTATCCGACTCCGGAAAAATCCTCCGGCTTGGGTTCCGAGCCCAAAACCCAGCTTCTCCCCGCGGCCTGACAGACCGGAATGCCCCCGAAAAAGAAGAGGGCGGTCACCAGGGTCTTGGCGTACAGCCGCCACGAGAACAGAGGGAAGATCGACCACACCACGGTCGAAAATAGCGTCAGGAAGAGAAATGCCAGGATAATTCCCTGCTCGACTCCTCTGGGCGGCCAGGGAGGTTGGCCCGACGGATGGGACACGATACCCCAGAGGCTGATCGCCAACACCACCAAAAGAGCCGGAACCATCCATTCCCACCAGGGTTGAAAGCAATCCGTGGCGTTCAACGCCCAAAAATACGGGAGGCAGACCAATAAACAGTCCGGCAGAATGAACAATTCCCGCCCGCGACGCCACCGCCAAGCCAACAAGCCTGCGATTCCGAAGAGCAAGGCATACCCACCTCGAGTCGCCACCGCCAGGGACGAGAACCCTAGCCCCAGAGCGACCACGTAGAACCACCGGGCACTAAGCATTCCGAAACGCACCATCAGGGAAGCCGGATCAGGGGTTCCTTTCCTGCCATCTACTTCCAGCATCGACTGCTCCTTCCGATCGTTCCTGAAGTCTGCCACCGGGCTAGGCCAAGGGCCAAACCCGCGCGACGACCCACACCGCGGCGAGCAGCCCTCGAGGGAAGGCGCCGCGTTCCCCTGGCTTCCCCGATTAACCCGCCGTGGCCGGTAGAGCAGGTCAGGCGAAGGGGTGAAGCCCATCCGGCTGCCTTGCACCGCCAATTGCCCCGCCACTTGCACCGCATCATGGTTCTCTGACCTCCCTCTCGTGGGACTCCCCTGATCTCCCATTCACCCCGGATGCTACCCCCCGGAGCCAGATTCGCCGGAAAACCCCCATACAACAGGCCGGTTCGGTCCGCAGGCAAGGCCGCCGCGTCGTCTTCCCGCGAGGCCTGGCTGGCCTCGGCGCCTCGTAGATCGCCAGAGATGACGATTCTGCGGGGTGCGGACGACGATTCAAGCCGAGCCGGAGGCCACCGATCCGAGCCTGCAGAACGGCCTCTGGAGGCAAACCCGGCCCCAGGGCTCGTCAAACGTGAAATCCCGACGTGCCAAACGAAGCGTGTCAACCCAGAGTTTCTGAACCCGGCGCCATTTCGGCCCCGACGGGAATACGATTCAGCCCAATGCCTGCCCCCAACAGGGTCCAGAAAACTGGGGCGACCGCGACCACGCTGTCGTTGAAGAATCCGGCGGCGAGATAGGCTCCCACCGCCGCCGCCATGGTCACCTCGATGGCACCCCGCGGGGAAGAATCGCCAAGGCGTGCCCAGCCGCGGCGCCCCGTCACCAAGAGATACTCGCCGCACAGCAGCAAAAACGCCGCCAAAGCGATGCCCCCAAGATTGATGCCGATTTGCAGATAGAGATTGTGGGGTTTGTCAACCAACCACCCGAGAGGATACCCCGCCCGGATTTTCGCCAAGAAATCATCCTGCGGAAAATGGTTGAGGAACATGTCAGGACCATACCCGACCACCATGGCCTTTTTCAGCAACGGCCAACTGCGGGACCAGATAAACCCCCGCCCGTTGCCCCAACGGTCCGTGGCGGGAAAAGGCACTCGCTCGATCGCCCGAAGCGAACGTGGTTGAAGGTAGCTGTCGAGCAAGCGAAACCCTTGGTCGGTATACATGAGGTTCAAGGTGATATCTTCCCTGGTGACCTGCACCACCTGCGACGCCGTGGCGACTTTCACTAGGAACCCCCGGAAATCCTCCGGCGGAAAGACCAGTGTCTGAACCCGCCAGGCATAGGGAACGACCGAACCTTCGGCGTTGCGAAAGACGAACACCCCATCGGAAGCCCGCTCACACCGTAATCGATTGCTGGCGAAGATCAGGTCGAATGAATCCGACCCCAGGACGAGATCCTGAAAATCCGTCGGGATCGATGGCACATGGTCGATCCGTTTCGTCGACAAATTGTTGAACAGCCGATCGGCCCGGTCGGCCTTCATACTCCGCAAATCCATCCAGAAGAGCAGCCCACCGCACCCAACCACGAGTACGATAAAAATGGCGAGATTTTCCCGCCAGGCCTTCCTCCCCAGGATGATCACCCCGATCATCCCCAGGCTGCCACCCAACAATCCGGCTTTGGATCGACATCCCAACCAGGTGATGAACAGCAACCAGAAGAGCCCGACCGCCGCCCACCGCCACCGCCCCAGCCACGACCGGCCGAACCACACCGCACCGAAGGTCAGCACCATGACCATGGCCGAATAGCTCCCGGTGTAATTGGGATTGGAAAACACCCCATAGACCATGGTGGGTGAGACGAGAAACCCCATTCGCTCTCCAAGATGCTGCAGTTCGGAAGGAAGGATGAGATTCCTCCCCCAGGTCGTTCGCAAGGGATCGTGATCCAAGAACTGCGCCAACCCGACCACTCCCACGAGAACCGCACCTGCCAGAACCATTCCGACTAGCCGGGGCGGATAAGTGGGACGGTGAACAGCCGTCTGGATGGCAAGAAAGGCGATCAGATAGTAGGCAAGATGCACCACCAGCCCCTCACATCGGTCCGGGGCTCCGTCTATCGCCAACCCGGGCCGCTGGGCGAACACCGTCGAAACCACCGCCCCCCATGCCAGCACCGCCAACCACCGCTGGGCCCGACCGTAAACCACCGGCACCCCAGCCTGCCACCAGGCGATTCCCGCCCCCGCCGCCAACACGCACAACCACCGCGCCCGATAGAAGGCAAAAAAATCCCAGTATTCCTTGTACGCCGCCCAATACTCCATCGGCTGGCCTTCCACCGATACCACCCGCAAAAACACGATCAACGGGATCACCCCGGCGATGGCCAGCAGACAGGCCTCAACCCCCCACAGGGCCTCGCCCGCTGGGGTCGATTGACCGTTCATCGCTTCCTCCGCAACGTTCCTGCCTCAAATCCCTGCATCCCGACCAACGTCCCTGTTCCTGCCGCCCGTTTCTTCCATCTTCCCCCGCGATCGCCTCATCGTCTCGCCCCTCATACGACAACCGTAGGTGAACCATTCGCCCTGAGGCCACCGATGCGAGCCTGCGGCATGGTGTCTGGAGACGAACCCGTCCCCAGGGCTTGGCAAACGACGGTCGTCCTCCTCGGCTCCGGTGGCTTGGCCGCATGTTCGACCCTGGCCGGTCCGCTGGAGCACGAGATTCATCCCGATCCCGCCGCCGAGAAACGCCCAAAAGACAGGTGCCACCCCGACGACACTGTCGTTGAAGATCCCCGTCACCATGTAGGCGAGAACAGACCAAGCCAAGGTGGCCCCATAGACCACCCGCTCGTCGGTAAAATCAGCTCGCCAGTACAATTTGTACGATTGAGCAAGATAGCCAACCAACAGGATACTCACCGCCACCAAAGAAAGAACCCCGGTGTTGACCGCGATTTGCAAATACCAATTGTGCGGCTTGTCGACGAACCAGTTCACCCCATAGCCGGCTCGCAATTTTGCAATGAAATCATGATTGGGAAAGACGTAGAGGAAGGCATCGGCCCCTTCTCCTAGTAACAGATACCGTGACAACAATGGGAGCGTCCGAGACCAGATGAAGCCACGACCATTGCCCCAGCGATCATTATTGTCGATCCACCATCGGCGCACAGGCAGCAACCCATAGGTGCGCCCCCGCTGATCGAGAATTTTGAACCCGTTGTCCGTGTGCTGGAACAGCACCACCGTCTCCCCGCGCTCGATTTTCACCATTCGCTGCTCAGGAGCGATTCTCGCTTTCACTCGCAGAGCCACCGAATCCGGAAATCGAACGATCTTCCCCTCGGTTCGATACGGAATTTCCTGATTCTGCTCGTCGAGAAACACAAACCCGTTGCGCCAGGCGATCTTCAGGCGAAACGAACGAAACTGCAGATCGACGGTCTCGCTCCCCAAGGTCATCGTTTCGAAATCGTTGGGCAGAGGGGCATCATAAAAAATCTTGTTTCGCTGAAAATTGTCCAACAAGCGCTCGCTGCCCTCTCCCATTTTCATGCTCGCATGGTCGAGCAGCAGAAACGTCAAGCTTCCGGCTACCAGCAGGGCCATCAGCGCCTTCCCTGGTCGAGCGCCTGACCTTCGCGCCATCCACAGGACGCCCAGCCACCCAAGCAATCCCCCCAGAAGGCCCGCCTTCGACCGGCTTCCCAGCAAAAATGCGAAATGGAGAAGTTGGAGGGGGAATACCCACCATCGCCGCGAAGACCGGGAAAAATACATTAAGCCGGAGGTGAAAACAAACAGCAATGCGGCATAACTTCCGGAATAATTCGAATTGGCCAGGGTGGAAAATGCCGATACGGCGCCGGTCGCGATCATCTCCGGGTTCCGCGCCATCTCGAGATAGGGCTCACGAAAAATCAAGGCCCGAAAACGAGGATCCTGGTAAGGGTCGAACCCCAGACTCTGCACCACACCGATCATCGCCACGATCACCGAAGCCGCCAGAACCCCGATGGTCAGCCATCGAACCACCTGCCAGCGGCCACCCACGAATCTCATGCCCGACCGGCAGATCCAGATGTAGGCCAGAAGCACGCCCAGCCCTTCGTATCGCCCCGGTGACCCCGACAGAGTCTCCCACGGGTAGTCAGAAAACAGCGTCGACCACACCGCCAAAACCCCATAGCCCAGCAAAGGGACTTGAAACCAGGGAGGAACCTGCGGCAGACCACGGGCCCGTTGCAGGAATCCGCCCAAGAGAGCGAGGGCCATCAGCCAGCGTGATTTATAAAACGTGAAAAAATCCCACTCACTCTTTTGGCCGGTCCAGTTTTCAAACCGGACCCCCTCGAGAGGAATGACCCGCTGATACACGATGAGGGGAACGAGCGTCACCGCGATCAGCCACGGCACGATCGTCCACCTGCCCCCTGATGGGCTCGATTCTGCCTCGACCGACTCCAATCCCTGGAACGTTTCACTCATACGCGCAGCCACCTTATCAACCAAAGCCTTCCCCGTCAATGGCCTGGAAGAACAAAAAACCCTTCCAGGGTCTCTGGAAGGGTTCGCTGGGCTTCGTTTTTTATTGCTGCGCCTGAATAGTTACAAGGTTAGGATTGCAGGTGGTGGGCCCAAACGGGCCAACCGCGAGATCTAGAATCACGACGCCTGTCGCATCGGCGAAGATGGAATCACGCCCAGGCACAAAGGCGCCATTGGTCGTGTAGTTGACAGTAACACTCTTATACCCATCTTCATTGGAATAGAAAATATCCCCGGCAGCCAGTGCGACAGTAGAGTTATTCAGATCGAGGCTGAAGGCCGTCCCGTCCCAGCCGTCTGTCGAAACCGGGCGCGAGAAGTTGAGTTTGAGTTGGTCGCCACTTGAGACCGTACCGGAATTATCCACATCGATCCAGTAGGCTTTGGTCATAGCCACTGGGGGGCGGAAGGCCACCGCGATATCGTCGCCCAGAACTCCATTCGCAGAATCCCTTGTCCGGTTGGGGCCATTGGAAATAACCACGGAGCTGACCCCATCGATATAATAGGGTGAACCCCACGGGTCGATCAGCGCTTTGGCCAAATAGGGGCCGACCAATCTGGTGATGGTGGTTTCCGCGGCTGGCCAAGCTTTCCCTTTGTCCAGCTCGTAGCGGATGAGGGCGTTCTTGATTTCGGTCAAATCGGCTTTGCACCGGGAAATACGAGCGTCTTCGATATACTCTTGCACATACGGAATGGCCGCCCCGGCCAGAATGGCGATGATCGTCACCACGATCAACAGTTCGATCAACGTAAAGCCTTTGTTCATGTCATTCCTCCATGAGTTTCGATTGACAGTTTCGAGCGACGAACCCTGAAATTCCCATGCCTCCAAAAATTCTCCTTTTCTGCACCTCCTCACGAAAATTTAGATACAAAACAACTCCAAATTCTTTGAACAAGCAAAAATCACGCCATTACTGCGGCAGGATTTTCACCGCTTGGTCGCTGATGCACTTGTTGGCCGTCGGAGCCGCGTTGTCGATGAGCGTGTTCGCCGAACTGACCGTCACCGAATCCTGGCCGGCGGTGAACGCATTGGCCGCCAATACGTCGTAAACGAGCGTGCGCGATGCCATCAACTGAACCGACGCAGGGGCAACCAAGCCGCTGAAGGAGACCAACACCCCCCCCGTCGTGGCGGTGAACTGGGCATCGACCT
>CALLCO010000303.1 GCA_937998695.1 Candidatus Ozemibacteraceae bacterium | reverse complement strand
GTCCGAACCTCGCAGAATCGCCATCCATGGCGATCTGCGAGGCGCGAGGCCATCCAGGCCTCGCGGGACGTCGAAGCGGCCTCTCCCTCGGACCGATCCGGCCTGCTCCATGTGTGTCTTCCGGCGAATCCGGCCCCAGGGTGGCAATGTGTCAAATACGGTAGTCATACTACGGTGGATCCGGTGGGCTGCTCGGTGGTCTGGACGAGAGCAGCCTCCAAAAAGAGATGAGCGGGCCGGCCCTGGAGAGAGGATTCTCGCGACGGCCCAGAAGGGTTTTCGGGCTTGCCTGGTTCACCCTTCCAGGCTGGATCTCGCCAGGGCCATCTGTCCGACCAGAAGCACACCGAACAGAAGCACACCGAACGGCCGACCTTGGCCCAGGTCCATCCTGCCCTGGCCTTGCCCACGGAATGATCTCCGGCCGCACCTCGGCCTGATCCCTTCGCCGCCCTCAGACGGCTGCGAGCGTCCGGCGACGGGCCGACGGCCCGACGCCCTCCCTCAGGCCCCGGGCAGGCCTTCCTTGTGAACGTCGCGGACGGCGCGGCCTGACGGGTCCGCGCTCTTCGCAAAGGCGGCATCCCACCGGATGGCCGTCGGCGTGCTGCAGGCCACGCTTGGCCCGTCCGGGATCAGCGGCACCGCCGCCGGATTGCCGAAGTGGTGTTCGAAGATGCTCCGGTACCAGTAGCCTTCCTTGGTCACCGGAGTCTTCTCGGGGAAGCGGTGCCGGGCGTTGGCCATCTGGCTATCGGTGATCTCTTGCTCGGCGTGGGCCCGCAGCGTGTCGATCCAGGAGTAGCCGACCCCGTCGCTGAACTGCTCCTTCTGCCGCCACAGGATGGCGTCGGGAATGTAGCCCTGGAAGGCCTGGCGCAGGATGGTCTTCTCCATCTTCCCCTTGCCGCACATCTTGGCGGCGGGGTCGAGATCCATCGCCACCTCGAGGAACTCCCGGTCGAGGAACGGCACCCGCGCCTCGACGCCCCAGGCCGCCATCGCCTTGTTGGCCCGCAGGCAGTCGTATTTGTGCAACATCGACAGTTTGCGCACCAGCTCCTCGTGGAACTCGACCGCGTTGGGTGCCTTGTGGAAATACAGGTAGCCACCGAACACTTCGTCGGCGCCTTCCCCCGACAGGATCATCTTGATGCCCATGGCCCTGATCTTGCGGGCCATCAGGTACATCGGGGTGCCGGCCCGGATCGTAGTGATGTCGAACGTCTCGAGGTGGTAGATGACGTCGGGGACGGCATCCATCGCCTCCTGGATGGTGAAATGGATGTCGTGGTGCGTCGAGCCGATGAACTCGGCCACCTGCCGCGCCGCCTTCAGATCGGGCGACAGATCCTTGATGCCGACCGAGAACGAGTGCAACGTGGGCCACCAGGCCGGATCGCGATCGCCGCTCTCGATCCGGTGGGCGCGATACTTGGCGGCGACGGCGGCCACGATCGACGAATCGACGCCACCCGAGATCAGAACGCCATACGGCACGTCGCACATGAGCTGGCGCTTGACGGCCTGCTCGAGCGCGGTGCGCAGCCGGACGAGATCGAACGGCGTCGTGGGAATCTTCCCGGGCTCGGCCCAGGCGGGCTTGTAGTAGGGAACGGGCCGCGGGTCGGTCGACCGCAGGTAGTGCCCGGGAGGGAAGTCCTCGATGCGCTTGCAGACGTCGACCAGGGCCTTCAACTCCGAGGCGACATAGAAGTTGCCTTCGCCGTCCCAGCCCATGTAGAGGGGGCAGATGCCGATGTGGTCGCGCGCCACCAGCCAGGTGTCGTGCTGCGGGTCCCAGAGGACGAAGGCGAAAATGCCGTTGAGCATGCCCAGGAACTCAGGGCCCAGCTCATCGTAGAGATAGAGGATGCACTCGCAATCCGATTCGGTCTGGAAGGGATGGGACCGGCGCAGGCCCTGCCGCAACTCGCGGTGGTTGTAGATCTCGCCGTTGACGGCGAGCACGCTGCCCCGCGCGGCGTCGATGAGCGGCTGCGAGCCCGACATGACGTCGACGATGGCCAGTCGCTCGTGGGCGAGGATGGCCCGGTCGTCGCTATAGATCCCGCTCCAGTCGGGGCCCCGGTGCCGCAGTCGTTTCACCAGCCGCAGCGCCTGACTGCGCAGGGTCTTGGGGTCGCCCTTCAGATCGAGGATGCTCAGGATTCCACACACGGTCGTCTCGCCTCACTTCGCACAGACTCAGGATCGGATGAGCGAGTATAGGGAATGACCCGCCCCCTGTCAAACCGGGCACCCCGTCGCCAGCGACCGCGATCGGCTCCGCCGTCATTTGGCGCGCTCATCGACCGCTCGTCCTTTTCCTCTGGGGGGAACGGGTCACCCTTCTGGAACTGCTTCCACGGCGAGGGCGAGGGGTGGCCTTCCCCAGGCGGGTGTCGGTCCAGTTCCACCATTTGAGAGACTCGGGTGCGGGATGAGGGGTGGTGGAAAGTGGACGGCACACCGGAAGACATAGAGTACGCACCGGTCCTGGGTCTGGCCACGCAGGATGTTCAGATGGCGATAGAGCGTCTCGGGGTCGGCCTCCCGCGGTCCTCGATGAGATGGATGCCCAGGTCGATGAGATCCCAGGCCAGGTTCCGGCCCACCCCGGGGATGCACTCGAGGGGCCCGCTGGGCAGGCCACGGTCTTCCGGTCGGTAGGTGGGTTGTCGTTTCATGGCCACCGCTCGACGGTCACTCCTCGATTTCCCGCTTCTCGATCTCCTCCAGGGCCTCACGGGCCAGGTCGCGGGCCTTGCCGGCGTCGCCCCGCTCCAGGTCTTTCAGATACTCGACGGCCTCGGGGCCATAGGCGACGAAGGCCTCCTTGGCGGCGCGGGCCACATTCTCGCTGCTGCCGCCGAGAGCTTTGCTCAGCACGGGGAAGGCCACCTCGGGATCGGCCTTGATGCCGGCCAGCGACCGCAACCCATTGACTTTGAGGATATCGGAATCAGTCTGGATGGCCTTGAGAATGGCAGGAACCGCCGAGCCCGCGGAGGGCCCCAGCTTGCCCAGCGATTCCAGGGCGTTGGCCCGCACGATGAGGTCGTCGGCCTGCAGGGCGCCGACCAGCCCCTGCAGGGCCTCCGGCGAGGAATACCGCATGTGGCCGAGACGGAAGGCGGCAAACCGCTGGTCGGCGACCTTCCCCTTCTGCAGGTCCTGGACCAGTTCCTGCTCTTCGCGGCTGGGCTTCCGGCGCGGCTCTGGCATGGCAGCCGACGCGGCCGGGACCGGATTGACACCCGGTTCGGCGGACGAACCGGCCGGTGCGGGCGACATGCCGGTGGCGCCGGAGGCGGTCTTCCCGTCGGGGGTTTTGCCCTTGGCGGCGGCGGGGAGGCCAGCCAGATCGGGAGGGGGTGGCGGCGTCATCGCCGCCTGCTCGGCTTCCAGTTGTTCCTGGCGTTTGGCCTTCTCGAGGTAGGCCAAGGCCTGTTTCTCGAGTTCGGGCGAAGGCTTGCGGGCCACCCCGAGCGTCAGCGAGGTGCGGGCGGCGGCCCAGTCCCCCTTGAAGAATTCGAGGATGCCCTTCCGGATGAGGGCTTCCCCCGAGGCGGCCCGTTCAGCGGCCCCGAACCAGGCGATGCCCGCCTGGATGATGGGATCGGTGGACCCATCCAGGAAGGACGGGTCAAGCTCGCAACACTCGATGAACAATGAGTAGGCGATCTCGAACTGATGTTTCGCCAGGGCGGCCTGGGCCTGTTCGAACAGGTCATCGGCCTTCCGACCTTCGGGAGTGGTGGGCGCGACCCGGGCCGCCGCCGCGCCCCGGGTCGCCGGCACGAGGCCGGGGGTGGCCAGGAGGGCGGCGGCCTCGCGGAAGGCGGCGGCCACCTCGGGATGGGCGTCGGCCGGGCCGGCCTGCAGGGCGGGCAAGGCCCGGTCCACCCGCCGGTCGGCCAGCAGGCGGGCGGCGGTCACCCGCACCGCCGGATGGGGATCGGCGAGCCGCTCGAGCAAGCGGTCATCGACCTGGGGATCGGCCAGCTTGGCCAGGGCGGTCTCCAGGCGGCGACGGCCGGGATCACGGGCAGGACGGGCCTTGACCGCCTCCAGGGCGGGATCGAGCGCGGCCACTCCCCGGCGGGCCAGGTCGGCGGCGGCGGCCGCCTGGACCTTCCAGGAACCGTCGAGGAGATCGCGCAGGAGCGTCTCGATCGGGGCCGGCCCGGCGGCGGGACGTGTGGCGGAGCCGCCCCGGGCCTGGTCGAGGACGGCCCGGATCTGGGCCACCAGGGTGGCGTACTGCTGGTTGGCGGGGTCGAGCGCGGCCAGGGCAGTGGCTTCCCGCAGCGCTTCGTCATACCGCTTGACCGCCGCGAGCGAATGGACGAGGTAGAACCGGGCCTGCTGGTGCTGCGGCTGCATGCGGCAGACCTGGTCGAGGTAGGAGACGGCGCCGGCATAATCCTGCTGACCGTACAACCGGATGCCGTCGGCGAAGATCTGCGCCGTGAGGTCCTGGGCAAGGGCCGGGCCCGCCACGGCGAGCCCGACCACGAGCCCGACGGCCAATCCGGTGGCCAGGGCGAACCACCGACACGGCACCGGGCGAGCGACCGGGGAGGGGGGAGGGGGAGGGACCTCTTCCCCGGTTCGAACCGGCCGGGGGGCACCCCGCACCCGGTCAGGGTGCCGAGGCCCGCCGGCATGAGGGGTTCCTGTCTGGCGGTGAGGGCGATGGCATTCCCGGTTCATGGCATCCTCCTTGGGCAGACGGTCAGTCGGTGCGGCGGTGCCGCTCTTCCAGGGTGCGGATCGTGCTCTCCGCGGTGCCGTCAGGTATCAGGTAGAACTTGATCAGCATGTCCTGGGTGTTGCCGGCGAAATCGGTGGCGGTGAGGCGGATCGCGCAATCCTTGCCAGGCAGTGGGTTGCCGCGGGCATCGCAGTTGGCCTCGCGGAACTGCCAGACTACTGGATTGGCCAGGAGGTCGGCGTAATCGTAGCTCTTGCTGCCGTCACAGCGCGCCACCGCGGCCGCCAGCTCGTCGGCGCGGGCCGCGAAATCCTCGATGGTGCATTTCACCGTGCGGATGCCCTGGTGGGGCTTGGTGAAGGTGTTGAGGTTGTCCCAGGCCCGGATGTAGAAAAGGAAACGCGAGGTGTTCTGGGCCACGAAGGCGGGCTTGGGGGTGACGTCCATCAGGTCGGCGCCTCCGGCCGGATCGTTGTAGAAGAGTTTGAACTGATCCGACCAGGTACTGGCCGAGTAATTGGTGAAGAGGTAATCGCGCCGGGCGGGGTCGCGGTCACCGAACAGGTGGTAGCGGTTGTTGCGGGTATCGAAGACCAGCACCTGGATCTCGGGGCGGGACAGGGTGGGCGCGGAACTGCCGCCGGTGCCGTCCTTGACCTCGTAGTTGAAGTATTTCTGCCAGGGATACTCGCCCCCGGTCATGGTTTGACCGGTCGAGGCCCGGATGGCGTCGGTGATGTCGGGCACCCGCGAGAACTCGGTGCGGACGGGGGACCCGTTGGGCCGGGTCAGGAACTCCTCGAACCCACGGGCCTGGGCATCGTCGGTGGTGCCAACCATGCCGGTGAGTTCGTCGTAGAAGGCCGAGCGGTGACCCACCGAATCGGAGACGACGGCGAACATCTTCAGCAGCCGCTTGACCTCGTCGGCGCCCCCGCAGCCAGCCGCAGGGTACTGGTACCCGTGGGCGGTGTAGACCTGCCGGGCCAGGTCACCATCCGGACCCTTGGTCGCCAGATACCGCGGTGCGATAACGTTGGGACGGAGTTTCCCGGTGATCGTCCATTCGAGGCCACCCAGCACCGACGATCCGTTGACGGTGAGCTGCTTCGTCCGGTAGGAGGGGCTGAGCACCTCGGCTTCCTTCCAGACCCACTTGGGGGTGAAATAGGTGCCGATGAACTCGCCCGAGTGGCGCCCGTTGGGTGGGGCGAAGGTGAGGGCACCGAGGGGATCGTGCCGGGCCAGATCCTTGGCCTGGAGAGGGGGGGTGACCTTCCCCTCGTCGAATTCCGGATAGGAAAAGAAGACCCGGAGGTTGCGGAGAACCCGTCCGGGGTCTTGGGTGTAGATCGGGGGTTCCTTGTAGGGGCCCACTTCGAACGGCACATCGCCGAAGGGGTGGGTGTCGACGAAGGTGAACGTGAAGTCGGTGTCGGGCATCGGAGCGCCGCACACCAGGTTGGAGGCCCCCAGCGTCATCCTGGCGGTGAGCGGCGGGCGGG
>CALLCO010000302.1 GCA_937998695.1 Candidatus Ozemibacteraceae bacterium | reverse complement strand
GCGGGCGGTCGTCGGGGAGACCGGGTTGAACCTTTGGATCAGGCTTTCTTGGCAGTCTGCGGGGCCGGAGGGGCCGCCTCGTCCTCTTCGTTCTCGACGAAGTAGTACCCGCACTTCCCGATGGTGTGGGGGAAGACGTCCTGTTCGTTGAACGGATAGGTCTTGCACACTTCGGGCTTCGTCTCGTGGATTCGACACAGGAGGAGGTCACCCTGGCGAAACAGGAACGGGCAGTCGAACGAGGCCTTGCAGCATTCGCCACACCCCAGGCATTCGCCGCGGCGGCGGGCCAGGCCGCTGGTCACGGTTTCCTTCTTCAGCAGCATGAGGTACCGGCGCTTCAACTGCATCTTGAAGGAAGTGATGAACTTCTTGTAGATGCGATTCATGACAACCCCCGCATCGGAATCGAATGCAAAATTATACCCACCCGGCGAGGTCCCGTCAACGGAGGCGCCGGATCCGGCTTGCCTACATCAACCGGAAGAACCGGCGGATCCGGTCGAGCAGGAGAATGCTGGCTTGCTCGGTCCGACGTTCGGCCTCGGAATCAGCCAAGGGGAAAGCGCCTCCCTCCGGTCTGGCCTGCGCCTGCTGATTGCGGGCGCTGCGCTCCGCCAGGACCCGACTCAGAAGCGTGGCCAGGTCAGGATTTTCACGAAGCAGATGGCTCATGGTCTCCTGCCCGAGCACGAGCAGGGAGGTTTCCTCCTCCGCCCGGACGGTGGCCGTCCGGGCTTCTCCGGTGAGCAGGGACATCTCCCCGAAGAATTGGCCGGTCCCCAACTCAGCCACGGGTGAAGTCGCCTCGTCGTCGAGGAAGACCGCCACCCGGCCCCGGTCGATGATGAAGAAGTCGGTGCCGGACGAGCCCTTCTGGACGATGGTCTCTCCCGATTCATACCAGTATTCCTTGAGCCGCTCGGCCAGGAACACCCGGTTGGGCCGCTCCAGATCCCCCAGGAAGTCGACCTGCGAGAGCAAGGCCAGGCGTCGGTCGATCTGTTCCGCCTTTCTATCCTTCTCGGGGTGAATGTTGACTTCCCGAATAGGGAAAGGAATGGTAATGCCGTCGCGCTTCAATCGGTACCAGATTCGGGAAGTGAGCTGGTCCCTAATTCCTTTGGGACTGAACCCGTCCTTGAACCAGTAACGGATGTGATAGGTGATACTGAAATCCTGGAAGCCATCCATGAAGATGCGGGGGGCGGGTGTCCGGCTGATCTCACGCACCTGGCTGCACGCCCCCAGGAGAGCCCGGCGGACCTGATCGGGCGAGGCTTCATAGGAAAGCCCGATGACGAAATCGCTGTACAGGAGTCCCGGTCGCTGGGACATGTTGACGATGTCTTTCTTGGCGATCTCGTTGTTGGGGAGAATGATAATGTCACGATCCGGAGAGCGCAGGGTGGTGGCTCGCCAATTCGACTCGGTAACCCGGCCGAAATGCCCCCCGACCTTGATCCAGTCGCCGATCTTGAAAGGCGGCGAAATATGGACGGAAATCCCCGAAAAGAGGTTGCCCAGGACGTCCTGGAGGGCAAGACCGATGACCATGGTGAACACGGCCGAAGTGGTCAACAACGGGGTGATATCGATGCGATAGGTGGTCGAGAGGAATGACAGACCAACCAGGCCGTAGACGATCACCTTGAGGAGTTGCTGGAAGATGCTGGGGACTTCCGTTTTATGGCGCTGGCGCAGGTAGTAGTCGATGATCAGGGCGAACGCCAGTTCGCCCACAACCAGCGCACCGGCAAAACTGAGAAGCAGGTTCCCGGCCAGCACCCATTGCCTGGCAACCTTCGCAGGATCGGCATATTCGAGGCCCACCCGAAAGGCCACCGCCCCGATGACCAAATACCCCGGAGTTTGGATGCACGACAACAACTTGAACCAGACGGAATCCTCTCCGGTCGTGCGGGACTGCAAGGAACGGATCATCCAGCGCAGAAGAATCACTCCGCCCCCCAGAACGATAATGGAAGGCAGCAATGACGCGAACACCCCGGTAGAGTAGGTTTTCCACAAGGCGGTCAGGGTATCCATGGATCCTTCCCAACTGACAGATTTTCGGCAACCCGGCTGGCAAAAAACCGCCACGCCCCCGCCGGCTGTACCCTGAATATCGGTAGAATCAGGGGTTTTCGGGAGCGGCTAGATGGCACGCCGTTTGCTTGACGGCAGGACATCCACGTTCAAACGACCGAAACGGAATAAGGCAGTCATAAGAAGATAGGAGGGTTTCACCATGCGCAAAGAGATTATCAGCTCGATCCTGATGGGTTCCTTGCTCTTCGCCCCCGCGGCTTTCGCCGGCAATCCCGGGCAGAATGGCCAGAGCGGGCAGAGTGGCCAGAGCGGCCAGGCCGGACAGGCTGGTCAAGCCGGGCAGGCCGGGCAGCAGGGTCAGGGTGGTTGCGGGTTCTTCCAGCACATCAAGCAGTCCTTCCAGAAGGGCTTCCAGGCTGGCAAGAAGGCCGCGGTCAAGACCGGGGATGCCATCCAGAACAAGGTCATGGACGCCGGCGTCGCGGTGAAGAAGGCCGTCACCGGCAAAAAAGACAAGACCTTCGTGAAGGGCCACTACACCAAGAACGGCACCCACGTAAAGGGCCACTTCCGCCAGGTCGGCGGCACGGGCGGCAAGTAAGTTTCCTTCGCCTCAGACACCCGGGCTCCCGCAAGGGATGCCCGGGTGTTCGTTCATGGGCGAAGGGTTCTTGCCAGCGAGGTGTGGTTTGGGTAGATTGGGAGACGGATTTTTCCCATGATGAACGACTTGATCCGTCGCATCGAATTCCGGGCTTTCTCCTACGAGGAAGACCCGGAATCGGTGGTCGACATGCAGCGGTGCCGGGAAATCCTCGATGGCGGCTGGCTCGATTCGGCCGAAACCTGCCGAATGAACCATAAGATGGTAGTTCGCACTCCCGGCTCTTCATGGGTGCTGGCGTTTGGTGCCACCATCTTCGCCTACGCCGACATGGTTCCCGTTGGCGATGGCACCGGATGCGTGACCACGTGGCGCCTCCACCCCGATTTTCGTACGCCAATCGTCGCCCGAAAACTCCTGGAGGGTCTGACGAAGGAAGCTCGCGTCAGAAACTATTCCGGCCTGGTCTTCCTGGCCGACGGCGAGGAGGTTCTGGCCGACCTCGAAAGAATCGGCCTCAAACGGGACCGGACCTACGGCTGGGTGCAGCCCGCCGACCTCCCCCCCGGGCCGGCCGCCGAAAGCCAGCCGGTCTCCCCTACCCTTGATGAGCTCGTGGGCGAGACGCTCCTGCCCTTTCTAGGGCCCCCTCTCCCACCCCGCTTCGTTCTGATCCGCTCCTTCATGGCGGCATCCTATGGCGTTTTCCATCATGCCCGGCCGGCTCTCTACCGCCTGCGGGTCCAGGACATCGGCTATCTGGCCTGTTACGACGGCCGGGAGTGGTTCGTTTTCCGAGGTGCCCGGAACGAGCTCGACCGGGACGCCGTCCGCCCGATTCTGGCGACCCTTGCCAGCCTCCACCCAGGAAGGATCCTGCTGTCCAAGAAGGCGGCGGAAATGGTCGAACTGGCTTTCCAAAACGATTTCACCCTCTGGGACCTGTTCCATCCCATCTGAAATCCCGGCGGGGCGCCCCACCGGACACCCCGCTCCAACCGATTACCAGACCGGAGACGATCCATGACACAATCCCCCCCGCGAATCCTTCCGATCCTGATTCTGACCATGGCCCTGAGCCTCACCTGGCTGGCCGGCCCCCTGGCCGCGCTGAAGAACGTCTGTCCGAACTGTGGGGCCACCGCCCAGCTCGATCAGACGTCCTGCGCGAAATGCGGGCGGGTGCTCAACAAATGTCTGTCCTGCGGCACCGAGAACAAAGTTGCCGAGGATTACTGCGTGACCTGCTTCGAGCCCCTGGCCGAGATGCGGGTCCTGTCGACGATCGCTTCCGACATCCGCGAGGAGCTGCGGCTCGGGGAGAGCGAGCGGGCCCAGCTCGAGCGCGAGCTGCGCAAACTCGAATTCCAGCTGGAAAAGGACCCCGCCAACCGCAAGGTCTATCTCTATCGCCGGGCCCGCATTTACCGCCAGATGGATTTTTCCTCCCGCGAGGCCCAGGCCTGGCAGGAGTACCTGAAAGAGTTCCCTGACACCCCCAAGCGCCGGGCCATCGAAGCCTTCCTCGGGGATGCCCTGCGCAAGTGGGGATATCTGTTCTATCAGCAGGGCCAGAAGGAAGAGGCCATGCAGCGTTTCAAGGAGGCGGTCGCGGCCAATCCCCTGTGCGTGGAAGCCTGGCAATGGATCGGCCGGATGCACTCGGAGGCCAAGGAATACCAGGCCGCCGGGGACGCCTACCTGGAAGCCCTGAAGGCCAAGCCCGGCGACAAGACCTCGATCCATTTTCTGCGGGGATTGAAGAGGGCCATTCCCCCTCACCTCCTGACCGCGCCCAAGCCCCCCCCCGCGCCGCCGACCCCGCCGACCCCGCCGACGCCACCGACACCGCTTCCGGCCACGCCCGCGGCACCGGAACCACCAACCCCTGTGACGAAGCCTCCGGCCCCAGCCGTCTCCACCGCGCCGTCGGACACCGGGTCGGCCACGCCCTCATCGCCCCCCGTGGTCACGCCGGTGGCGCCACCAAATCCGGCTCCCCTCGCCGCCCCGGCCAGTGCCCCGCCCACGCCTCCCCCTCCTCCGCAGGACCAGCCTTCCGACGATGACGGGCTGGAGCATGCTCCCGCGTTCGAGGAACCGGCCTCCGACGAACCCGCCCCCCAACCGGCCGGCCAGGGAGGCTGACTCCCGCCATGGAAGACCTCAAGCGCCTGAAAGACATCGCCACCCAATTCTTCTCGGAGATATCCCCGCGCGAGGTGACCGACCTCGATCGTCTCTTCG
>CALLCO010000301.1 GCA_937998695.1 Candidatus Ozemibacteraceae bacterium | reverse complement strand
CCCCGTCCTGGCCAATTCACGCATCGACTCGGTCTTCCTGGCTTCGTCCACCGTCCTGTGGGGAACGAGCGCCGGCCTCTTCGTCGAACGCTCCGACGGCAGCGGCACCTGGTGGAACGCGACCAACGCCCCCTTCAAGCTCGAGGAGTTCGTCGCCGTCGCTGCCCGGGCTCCCAACGAGGTGTGGGTGGCGATCCGCAACCCGGCGGCGGGCCAAGGGGTCTTTCTGCATGACGGCGCGCAGTGGCAGCGTTTCCATCCCAGCCTCAACGAAATGCTCTCCGAGCTCGTCAACTGCCTCCTGGTCGACGGCAAAAACCGCCTCTGGGTCGGTTACGAGGAGCGCGGCATCGATCGTTTCATCGGCGAAGGCTACGGCACCAAGACCCTGCGCCTGTTCGGCGGCCTCAAGGTGAAGGACGGCCTCCTGCCCGGCTCGGTCAACAGCCTCGCCGAGAGCGGCGGCCGCATCTGGGTCGGGTCCACTTCCGGCCTTTGCCGATTTGACCCTGAGAACGAGCACAAGGCTAGCTTCGAGTCATGGACTTTCGACCGCGGCTTTCCTGACCACGCGGTCTGGGCGCTCGTCCCCTACGGGGAGGGCCGCGTGGCCTGTGGCACCGACCAGGGGTTCGTCATTCCCGACGGCGACGGCTGGAAGCTGATCGGTCGGCGCGACGGCCTGGCCACCGTACCGGTCAAGGCCATCACCACCGAACGCGGGCGCATCTGGGTCGGCCACAACGAAGGCCTGCAGGTCTACGAGAACGGCAGACTCTCCGCCCTGCTCTATACTCCCGACGTGCTGCCCGCCCAACCCGTGCGCTGCCTCGCCGCCCGCGAACTGCCGGACGGCACCTCCCGCCTCTTCGTCGGCACCGAAGCCGGCGCTCGTCTCCTCACCATCCGCTAAGACACACGGCCAACCCTCCTGCTCCTCACCAAAGGGACCTCTCCCTCACTCTCCCAACTTCCCGGAGGGAGAGCGCCCTCAGGGGGCTGATGAGCCTTCCTCGGTCGTAGGGGTGAAAGAAGCCAGCCGCTGGGCGGTCTTGGCATACAGCTCCCGTTCCTCAGGGGAGAGATCCGGGCGCGCCAGGAGGGTGGCCACACTAGCCCGAGCTTCCTCCCACCGGCCGAGCTTTTGGAGGAGAATGCAGCGGAGCTTGTCAACGTTCTTGTGGCGATCGGGAAATTGGGCCGCCCGCTCGATAAAAGGCAAGGCCCGGCCGGGAGAGGCCAACCGCGTCTGCAGGAGGAATCCTAATTCATAGGGAAATTCCCATCGGTGGGGGTTTCTCTCCGTCGCCCGTTCCATCTCGGCCAAGGCGGCTTCACGAAGGGCGACGTTGCCAGTGCGTACCGCTTTGCCAACCCTCATGAAGGTCTTCAGGGCCCAAGCTTCGACTTCCCCTGGATCGAGCCAGCAAATTGCGTCTAGGGTGGGCAAGAGGCGGTGGTAGTTTCCCAACACATTGGCCGAATCGAAATCGAACTGGAGCCAGAGATACCCGACCATCAGTTCTTTCACCCCCAGCAAGTGGGCCAGGATAGCGGCAATGCTGCCCGCCTCACCAAAGGCATGCCGATCCTGCGGCGGCGAAACCGCGTCGAGATGGACTTCCAAAAAATACGCCGAAGTGGCCATCACGACGAGCATGGCCACCAAAAGGATGATGCGCGTCATGTGGTCAGCTCCTCCCATTCGAACACCCAGACCCCCAAGAGATAGAACACGGCGACCAGCGAACCCCCATACACCAAGGCCAGCAGATCGTAGCTCCACATCGGCTGGACAGCATTGATCGCGGCATCTTTCAGATTAAACAGAGTCAGATTGGGCATCAGATAGTATAGAAGGGTGAAGAACCAGCGTCCGAGTCCAGGGGCGGTTTCATGAACCATGACGTGCATGGAGTAGGTCAGGTTCCCGATGAGATAGAAGAAAACACTCCCGACCAGACCTGGGAAAAACCCCGTGGCGACCCCAAAAAAGAGAGCCACCGATGAGATCACGGCCAGCTCTATCGCCAGGCCGACCAGACACCGAAACAGCAAAATCGTCACGGGGACTTGAAGCATAAACAGAAGGATCAAGAATCCTCCAGCGGCCAATGCGAGCAGCACGAGGACCGTCAGGATGACTCCCAGGAGATACCCGGCCAGAACCTGCGAACGGTCGAGCGAGAGTGCCAGCATGGCATGTAATGTTCGGTACTGCCGTTCCTGGGCCACCAACGGGAGGGCTTGAAATACCGCCAAGGCCAACCCAAACAATTTGAGAAGCGATAGACCCGCATCAAGAATGATTTTCTCGCGCTGGGTAGGATCACTAGGCACGGCCGCTTGGGCGAGAAAAATCGCGGCGACCCAAAAGAAGAAGACCAAAACGAAGGAGCGGTTTTGCAGACTCTGCCGGAACACATTGCCGGCGATGACCCACACCGGTTTCATGCGCCACCTCTTCAATTATTATAGTTATGGCTGTTGCCTACGAAAACAAGGCCTCCAACGGATCGTACAAACTGCGAAGGGCAATCACCGTCATCCGATGTTCGCAACACCACCGAAGACATTTCTCTCGAGCTTCCGCATCCGGCAAACAAAAGGCCACGGTATGTTCGGAACCCCAATGTGGATCGATCTTGGCCTGCCATTCGGCTGGAAGAGTCACCGAGGGACGCTCGATGACCAATTGAAAGGGTGGCCGATCCATGGTTAACTCTTCCTGTCGAATCACCTGCACCAGTCGGCCATGTCGCAGGAAGCCGATACGGTCTCCCACTGCTCGGGCAAAATCCACTGCATGGGTATTGATGAAGATGGTTTTGCCCGCAGCTTTCCACTCCAAGACCAGATCTCGAACCAGTCGCTGTCCCGAAGGGTCGAGTCCGATGATGGGCTCGTCGAGAATCACCAGATCAGGGTCGTGCAGCATGGCCCGGCACAAATTGAGACGCTGGAGCATTCCTTTGGAAAAAGCCCTCTGCGGCTTGTTCGCCTGTGGTGCCAAGCCTGTCCGATCCAATAGAGCGGCAATCCGAGCTTCCAATGAGGCTCCTTCCAGCCCGGCCAACCGGCCGAAAAATCGCAGAAAGGCCTCGGAATCGAGATCCGGAAAGGTGACCGGCTGTTCTGAGAGATAGCCGATGCGCTTCCGGACCGCGCAATCACTGACGGGAAGACCAAACAGCCGACAACGGCCTCCTTGATTCCGAACGAAGCCCAACAATATCCGGATGAGAGTCGTTTTGCCGGCACCGTTCTGGCCCAATAGCACGAACGATTCCCCCTGGCGAACGCTGAGGGAGATATCATCGAGGATACGGCTCTCCGAGCCGGGCCAAAACCCGAGCGAACGATAAGCGAATACCAAGTTCTCAATGCTGATGATCTCTGATTTCATGGCTTATGACCTTCTGTTCACTTTGCCGAAAGACGCTGGCGCCAGCGCCGGATCAGTTCGAAGGAAGATAGCCCCAAGGCAATGACCAGGCCGCTGAGGGCCCGCCAGAGGAGTTGCTCCTGTTGGGCAGCGAGGCTGAGCCGTTCAAAGGGTGCTCCTTCGTCCTCCTCGTCCCGTTCGTCGCTTTCGGCAGAACCGGTCTCGGAGGGCGCTTCCTCCACAAGGCCCTCCTGAGAAGAGGGGAACATCTCGAGCAGTTCACCTTCGGCATGCTGGAGTTGTCGTTCCGAAAGGTAGTTCCGCAGAGCTTGGGCATCCGGCCCTTTCCCAGCGGCAGGGAGAAAGGCAACCCCGATCACGAGAGCAACTGACAGGGGAAAAAACCTACGAGTCAGGCGAACACCCCCTCGATTCATGGGACAACCTCCTTGACAAGGCGGCCCGAGGTGATTTGAAAAATCCCCTCCCGGAGCCAGCTGGCGATGGGATTGAATTGCAACACTCCCGTGAAGGTGGCCGGTTTATACCAATGTTCGGGAAACACAGCATCGGAGGCAGGACGGACCAAAAGAGAGTTGAAAATATCCGGCGGAACTCCCTGGCAACACCCATCCCACCAATCGCACCCTACCAGGAGGGGCGGCGGGTTTTGATCCGTGAAGCGGGCGAGAACGAAGCCATGCACCTGCACAACGGCGCCCCTCATCGCGGTCAGTGAAGCGGGAATCGTGATCTGATCGAGCTCCACTACCTGCAGGGGTCGGACCGTCGCAAGCTGTTCGAGAGGAAAAACAGGGGTTCCCGCCTCAACCGTGACGCCGTTCACCTCTTCGTCCGGGGCGGGGGTCACCGTCTCCCCTTCCATGCGGTAAATGTAGCCGTCGGCCGGTCGCGGCTCCACATGTAAAATCCCCGACACATAGACGGGCCGCAACCGCTCGAAAGGCACCGGCTCAGGAACTTCGACCACGACATATTGGTTGAATTGAGGGCGAGGGCCGTAACAACAGGTCTGTGTGGAGGCCATTAGACAGAACGCTTTAACCCGCTCCCCTTCCATCAAGGGAAACATGAACCCCGCCAGGGTGACCCGGGTGCCATCCAGGTTCTGAATCGCCGCGGGCGGGGAGGCCGGAGCATCTGGAGTGAAAGCCCATTCTCCGAGAAGTCCGAACCCGATCGTGCGAGAGCTGGAGCTGAGGTGGTGTTCATCGATGGCCACGCTCTGATGGCCGGAGGGTCCCTGGACGTCCCGCACCTTAACCGGGGTGAGTGGGGGTTTTTGAGACGGAGAAGCCCCGGTGGCCGGCAGAGGAACCGGCCACCGGGGCTGTGATGTCACGAGCACCACGAGCAGGAGGAGAAGGCCCACCAGCAGACGGGGCCACCAACGCCCTCTTTCCCGCGCCACTGGGCCCTCTTGGGCGGAGGCCTCACTCGGCACGTGACAGGCCATGGGGGTCAGTGGGAATGAGCGGTACCGGAAGCCACCCCGCATGCATCTTCCGATTCTTGGTGGCGGTGGGCATGATCTGGGTCATAGCCCTGCGGATAGTCGATGCGCAGAGCGCGCATCTTCCCCTTGAATCGAACCCAGCCGAACGCGCGAAACCGGGAGAGGCCCTCAAGAGCGGAAGACCGAGCGACAAAGCGCGAGCACCGGGTTCCCGTTTCCCCTGCTAGCCGCATGGGATCGGGCAGCATCGTCAGTTCGAATCGTTTGCCATCAGGCCCGACCAGAGAAAGGGGGAAGCGGGCTTCATCGACGGGAACCGACCGGCTGGTGGCACTTCCTCCGTCAAGGAACCACAAGGTGAGGGTGGAGCCTTCCACTTTGGCCTCGACGTGACCGAGACCACACCCCTCGATCGCGGACAACGCCCCCCCGTGGGGCGCGACATGCCCATGGCCTTCCTTGTGTCGATGAGCGGAATCGTGATTGGGGCCATGATCGTGGCTGTGCTTGTGACCATGATGATGGCCGTGATCATGATCATGATCATGATCGTGAACGTGATCACCGTGATCGCTCTGGAGAACGGGATCGTGCTTCGACTCGGGGCCAGCCATCAAGGCGCCATCGATCAAGACCAAGGCCGCTAAGAGAATGCAGAACAGGGGAGAGAACGATTTCGGGAACGACATTGCCATGACTCCTTCGCTTGGATGATTTAGAGGGTCGAGGGCCGGAGATGTTCCAGCACCCCCGCCCGATACGCTCGAAAAGCTGGCCATAGGCCGGTCAGCAGTCCAAGAACGAGCAACGCACCGAAAATGACGAGATCCGGAAGTCCCGGCCGGAAACCTGGTAACATGACCCCCGATTCCGCCTGGATCAGGATGGCCGCACGGTGCAACAGAATTTGCCCCAGCAGGATCCCCAAAATACCCCCGGTCATTGAAATGATCGTAGATTCAGCCAGGATCAGGCCGAGGATCGTGCGACGGCCGGCTCCCAGGCAGCGCAGCAAGGCATGATCCCGCCGCCGTTCCCGGAGGGCATTGAGCAAGGAAACCACCAGAAACAGCGAGGCCAACAGGACGACCACAATGGCGATCGCCACCAAAACGTGATCCACCCACCCGATGATGTTGAAGAGACCGGGGAGAACTTCGGCGGGCACCACCAGTTGGGCAACAGGATTCTGAGCCAGCATGAATTTCAAGTCCCTTACTCCAGGGTGCATCACCCCCTGACGGATTCGCCGCATGCGGACGAGAGCGCCAGACACCTCACGGCTGGCATAATCGGTGGCCATGCGGGCCACCGCATCCCCGTGTCCCCCCAGGGTATAAAAAGTATCCAGGGGAATATATATTGCCCGATCATGGGGAGTTCCGGTCCGGGCCAGAATGCCCACGAACGTTAAGTGATCATTCTGATGGACCGGGTCCCCGAGATTGACCCCACATACCGGATTGAAAGAGGAACCGAGGGTGATGCCAAGCCTTTGCGCCGCCTCCCAACCGGCTACCGCTTCCTTCGCCGGACCGGAGGCGAAAGGACGACCGGCGCCACCGAGGGCGGGATCGAAGGAAAGCAGGCGACCAGGCTCGATCTCGAAATCGGTGAGGAAAGAACGATCGATGGCATTGACGCGAACGCCCGCAAACGAATGACCGGTGCAGAAGGGCACCACCATGGCGACTGCGGGCTCCCGCCGTAGTTCATCGAGCAAAGCCCAGGGGATCTTCCCCGGCATCTCTTCCAGATGGTAGATCGCATTGAGCGTGATTTGGAGGGGCGACCCTTTGGGGGCCAACACGGCGTCCACCCCCAGACCGACCCGCGTGAACTGCTCATGGGTCTGCAGCCGAAGCCCAACGACCGCCGTCAGGAGCGCCACCCCGAGGGCCAGACTGACCACCGCCGCCAGACTCGAGAGGGCATGTTGGCGTAAGCTCCGCCAGACGATCTGGAAAAAGTTCATGGATGAACCCCCGTCGACTTGGCTTCTTCCGGCGCCGTGAGGGCGCGGTTGACCTCATGAAAAGCGAGACGCCGGTCAAAAAGATCGAGCAATCCAGCATCATGGCTGACGACCAGCAGGGTTGACCCGGCATGCCTGGCCAGATGCACGATGAGGCTCATCACCTCACGGGCCCGTCGGGGATCGAGCGAGGCGGTGGGCTCGTCGGCCAAGATCACTTTCGGCTGATGGACCACCGCCCGAGCGATCGCTACCCGCTGTTGTTCCCCCAATGAAAGTTGGTGAGGGTGGTGATGCAGGCGGGAACCGAGTCCCACTTCGGTGAGGAGCTGGCGAGCTCGCGCTTCATCAGGACGAGTACCGCCGAAGGTTTGACCCAGGAGGACATTTTCCAAGGCGGTGAACCCATGCAAAAGGTTGAGGGATTGAAAAACATACCCGATATTCTTCGCGCGAAACCGATCGCGATCTCGCTCACCTAAAGAATCCAGGCGGGTTCCCGCCACCGTCACACTGCCGGACGTCGTGGCCAGCAAGCCAGAGAGAAGATGGAGAAGCGTCGACTTGCCGCAACCTGACGGGCCGTGGAGCACGACTGTTTCTCCCTCCGCCACAGAAAAGAAGGGGATGGTTAAAATCTCGAGCCAGCCTTGCGGCCCGGGCAGGCCAAAGCGAAGATGTTCCACCTCGATGGCAGCCACAATAGGCTCCTTTCCTCAGCGATGGAATCAAACGGAGTCCAGCTGCAGGCAAGGGGAAGACAGAGCGGACATCCGAAGACCCCATCCCTCCCGAATTCCACTGGGGTATCCTGCTGGAACCGGGAACCGCGACTTAGGAAAAATTCAGCGGCTAGGAAGAGGGGGGCCTAGGGCAGGAGGAATACGATAATCCTGCCCCGCCAGACGAGCGTCGGCGATATCTAGGGTTCGTGTTTCCTCGAGGGATTGCTGGTCAAGGGAGGTAAAGCCTCTGACCAAAGAGGGGAAAGGCGCGAAGAGGTGGAGGCAGATTGGGCAAGCATCCCCGTGGTTATGTCGCCCTGCCTGGAATGATGCCCCAGAGGGAAGGGAACCCACTCGGTGGCAACACCCTCGTGACAGGCAACGAGGAGGTTCTTCATGGTGGTGGCTGAGCCACACATGCACCGGACCGAAAAGGTTGACACCCAGAGTGAAAGCCAACGCCAGCCAGCAGCATTTCCTGGTCAGCGAGTACCCGCCACGGCTCACATAGTCAAGAACCCAACGCAACATGGCAACCCTTTCCACCGGCCTGCATTATAGATCAAAGAGGTGGGAAAGTAAAGCGATCTATGCGCTGGTAGCAACTCTCGGTGAGCCGAAAAAACCATTAAGAGAGCCTGTTGCACGAATGCCAAAACAGCCCATTTTCCTGTACCGTCCATTCGGAGATGTCTACCGGATCAGGGGCGTAATGTACACGACGAGCAAAAAACCGATTCATGCAACAGTCTCGAGAGCGGATCGGGCGGCCGATGTGCCGAGTCAGCCATGACCGAAAGTTTCCCCGGTGGTCCGAACGATCGACCGCTCAAGCCCGGTCGCCCGCCCCACCTGGAGGCACGTTCCAGGAGCGAGCCGGGCCACTGCCCGTTCGCGGTCAGCCCTCCCGGCGGGCGCAGATCAATCCGCGAAGCCGCGGGCCTTCAGGATCAGGCGGGTCTTCAGTTCATGGAGGTTCTGCTCGAGACCGACCGGGTAGGGGTGGGGGTTGACGAAGCGCTTGATGCCGCCATGAAACCGCCGCAGCTGGTCGCGGGCCCGCTCGCGGATCTCGCCGAGGGGCGGCGTGCGGTAGACCACCTGGCCCTGGCGCATGACCGGCACCAGCAGATCTTCGGCCGTCGCCCCCGCCGGGATCTTCTTGCGGCGGGTCGGGTCCATGGGATCAACCATCACCGGCTCCGCCGGCACTCCCAGTTCGGTGTCGAAGATCAAATCGCCTAGGTATTCGTTTCCGTCGGTGAATCGCCGCACCTGCAAAATACCGGGATTGGAGATCTTGATGGCCTGTTCCGACAGCTTGACCTTGTAGTCCCAGGGCTGACCGGGCCGCCGGATAGCGACCAGCTTGTAGACCCCGCCCAGGGCCGACTGCTCGTGACCAGTGACCAGCTTGGTGCCTACCCCCCAGACGGCAATGGCGGCCCCCTGTTGTTTCAGACTGCTGATGATCTCCTCATCGAGATCGTTGCTGGCCAAGATCACCGCTTGCGGGAACCCGCCCGCATCGAGGATCTTGCGCGCTTCGCGGCTCAGGTAGGCCAGATCGCCTGAATCGAGCCGGATGCCGACCATCTCGTGGCCTTGCTCGCGCAACCAGGTACCGACTCGCACCGCCGTACGCACCCCATCGAGGGTGTCGTAGGTATCGACCAAAAACACGCAGTTGTTGGGAAGGGCCGAAGCATATTGCCGGAAGCTCTCTTCTTCGGTGTCGAACGACATCACCCAACTATGGGCGTGGGTGCCACGCACTGGAATGCCGAACAGCTTGCCGGCCAGCACGTTGCTGGTAGCGTCACTGCCGCCGATATAGGCGGCGCGGCTGGCCGCCAGCGCTCCGTCGATGCCCTGGGCGCGCCGCAGGCCGAACTCGAGCACCGGCTCGCCCTGCGTGCTGATGCACACCCGGGCCGCCTTGGTGGCGATCAGACTCTGGAAGTTGACCATGTTCAGCAGCGCCGTCTCGAGAATCTGGCACTGCACCAGCGGCCCCTGCACCCGCACCAACGGCTCATGCGGGAAGACCACCGTTCCTTCCGGTACCGCATCGACGTCGCAGGTCAGGGTCAGCTGCCGCAAATGGTCGAGAAATCCCGGCTCGAAGAGGGGTTTGCCATCGTTGCCCTGCAGACCCGCCAGATACGTGATGTCGTCATCGACGAACCGGAAATTGGCCAGATAATCGAGCACGTAGCTCAGCCCCGCCGCGATGGTGAACCCGCCCTGGAACGGGTTCTTGCGGAAAAACAGGTTGAAGACCGCTTCCTTCTCCTTGGTGCCGGTCTTCCAGTAGCCGTACGCCATGGTCAACTGGTACAAATCGGTCAGCAATGACAGCGACGGCCGGTACAGTTCAGACAATCCATTCATGATACGCCCCTCGCATCGTTCCGTGAGTTGCCCGAAGTGTAGCACATCCTTCCGCCGCCCCGCCCCCGTCACGTTGCCAGGGGCAGCTCATCCACTCCATGGCTGTTCCGACCAAGGCCCACCTCCCCTATGGCGAGATGAAACGGGGTCCGGGCCATGGTCGAAGGCAGTTCGGAAGCTCAGACATTTTGCTCTCCCTCCACGGCAAGGCGAGAATGATCAATCAAGGCGGGTCCATTATGCGGTGTCACGATCAGATCTGCATCCGTCACATGATCGTAGCCAGACGGGATGTGAGATCGAGCCGGCCCCCAGGGGTCTCCGACGACCGCTGTCCTCCTCGGCCCGGTGCCTGCCGGGCGGAAGCGTTGTTCTGCAGGCTCTCCCATGATAACATGAGGGGGAAGGAAAGGGCGGGCCCTGCCGCCTGTTCCCGCCGTCGTCATGTCGCTGCAGATCCAGGATTTGTCGAAGAGTTTCAGCGTGCGCACCCTGTTCAAGGGGGTGAGCTTCGCCGTCCCGCCCGGAGAGCGCATCGCCCTGGTCGGCCGCAACGGGTCGGGCAAGACCACCCTCATGCGCATCATCCTCGGCCAAGAGAGCCCTGACACCGGCCGGGTGGTGCGGCCGCGCGAGGCCCGCATCGGGTACCTGCCGCAGGAGATCTTCCTCGCCCAGGACACCGCCTGGAACGCCGAGCGGGCCACCGCCACCCTGTGGGATCTCGCTATCCAGGCTTTCGTGCCCCTATTCAAGCTGCAGGACGAAATCCGCCAGACCGAGGAAAGGCTGGCCGCCGAGCCGCAGGTCCACGCCCACCAGGAGCGCCTCGACGTGCTGCAGGCCCGGTTCCTCGACGCGGGCGGGTTCACCTGGCAGGCCCGCACCGTGCGGGTACTCAAGGGGCTCGGCTTCCCCGAGACGCGTTTCCACGACCCGTTGCGCGAGTTCTCGGGCGGCTGGCAGATGCGCGCCTTTTTCGCCCGCCTGCTGCTCTCAGAGCCCGATTTCCTGCTGCTCGACGAACCGACCAACTACCTCGACATCGGCTCGATCGCCTTCCTCGAGGAATACCTGGGCGAGTACAAGGGCGGCATGCTGATCGTCTCGCACGACCGCTACTTCCTCGACCGGCTCGCCACCTCGGTCGTCGCGCTGCTCCCCGACGGGGCGCGGGCCTACCGCGGCAACTATTCCCAGTTCCTCGAGGCCCTCGACACCTGGATCGCCGAAGCCGAGGCCGCCAAGGAACGCCAGGAGAAAGAGCGCCGCCGCATCACCCGCTTCATCGAGCGGTTCCGCTACAAGAATACCAAAGCCTCGCAGGTGCAAAGCCGCCTCAAGATGCTTGACAAATGGGAAGAAGTACAGACCTTCCAGACCGAGCGGGGCATCGATTTCGCCTTCCCCGACTGCCCGGCCAGCGGCGAGACGGTGCTGACCGCCGAGAAGCTCAACCGCTCCTACGGCGACAACCATGTGCTGCGCGACGTCGGATTCACCCTCCGCCGCGGCGACCGGCTAGCCATCATCGGCGAAAACGGCACCGGCAAGTCGACCCTGATGCGCATCCTGGCCGGCACCGACGCGCA
>CALLCO010000300.1 GCA_937998695.1 Candidatus Ozemibacteraceae bacterium | reverse complement strand
GAGTTCCACCAGTTCCAGATCGGGGCCATCGGCAGCCACGTCACCCACGCCTCGCCGCCGCCGTTCTCGGCGCACTTCGCCGAAGTCGAGGTCGACACCGAGACCGGCCAGGTCAAAGTGCTGAAATACGTGGCCGGGGTCGACTGCGGCACCGCGATCAACCCGCAACTGGCCGAAGGACAGACCCAGGGCGGCCTGCTCAACGGCATCAGTTTCGCTCTCACCGAGGAGTACATCTTCGACGACAAGGGCCGCATGCTGAACCCGAACTTCAAGCACTACAAGATCTTCAGCACGGCCGACATCCCCGAGATCGTCACCTTCCTGGTGCCGACCTACGAGCCCACGGGGCCCTACGGCGCCAAGAGCGTCAGCGAGATCTGCATCAACGGGCCCCTGCCCGCCATCGCCAACGCCATCTACGACGCGGTCGGCATCCGCCTGACCCAGCCGCCGTTCACCGCCGAGAAAGTCCTGGCCGCTCTCAAAGAAGCCCAAGCCGGCAAGAAGTAACCCGTTCTCCCGATCTCGGCACCCCTCGCACTCATCGCGGGGGGTATTTCTTTTACGACTTGTTCCCGGGCTTGCCTCAACCACCAGATCCCTCCCATGCCATGGCAACGAGGCCCCTTGCCTTGCCGACATCGGGAAGGGAAGGCCTGGAAGGGATGTCGATCATGGTATACTTGATTTCGATGAACGATCGTCGCCTGTCGGATACCCCACCGGATATAGAAGCGATGCGGGTCTCCCTGCTTCGGAAGGCCGGGTTCACGAGACGCGCCGGCATGATGCTTTCCCTGTCGCGGAGTGTCGCGATCCTTGCGATGGGCGCCATCCGCAAGGCCAATCCCGATCTCGACGAATCGGAGGTGCGACTCCGCTTCGTCGAGCTGCACTACGGAAAAGATCTGGCGGACCGCCTTCGCCTGTTCCTTCCCCAGCGGGGGATCTGAGGTCGCCATGAGCACTCCCGATCTCTGGCAGGCGCTGCACCCCGTCGTCACCGCCTTCCGGGAAATGGGCATCGACTATTTCATCGGTGGCTCGGTCGCCAGCTCGGCCTATGGAGTCGCTCGTTCCACCCTGGATGTGGACGTGGTCGCCCATCTCCGGGAGCCCCAGGTCGAGCTTCTGGTGAGCCGTCTGCAAAACGAGTATTACATCGATGCCGGGATGATACGCCGCGCCTTGGCGAACCAAAGTTCCTTCAACGTAATCCACCTCGCAACCATGCTGAAGGTCGATGTTTTCATTCTCAAGACTTCACCTTATGACCAGATGGCTTTCCAACGTCGGCGACAGGATTCCCTGGTCGAAGAAACATCGGCACTCCTCACCTTCGCTTCACCTGAAGATGTGATTTTGCATAAGCTCACCTGGTTTCGCCTCGGCGGAGAGGTATCAGACCGTCAGTGGTCTGACGTTCTCGGGGTCCTGGACGTTCAGCAGAGTGCCCTGGATATGCCGTATCTTCCGAGCTGGGCAGAACCCCTCGGTGTATCGGATCTTCTTCAACGAGCGTTGTCGAATACTCATTCCGACGCTAGATCGCGACGTGTGATGAACAGGGGGGAATGATGACAAGAGTCTTGCCGCGGCAGGCGACGGTGCTCCTGGCCGGATGGTTGCTGGTGGCTGGCCTGATCGGTTCAGCCGGGGCCGCCCCGCGCCAGGCAAAGGCAAAGCCGGCGGGCCCGGTGGTCAGCGTACAGACCCAGAAGATGACCAAAGTCTCCTCGAAGCACCTGGCCAAGGCCCGGGCCCTCCGCGAGAAGGGAAAGAACGACCTGGCCATCGCCGAATACCGCCAGGCCCTGACCATCGACCCCTCCTCGGCCGAGGCGGCCCTCGAGCTGGGCGGGTTGTACTACGAACTCGACATTTTCCCCCAATGTGCCGAGATCCTGGAAGCCGGCCTGCCCATGGCGGAAAGCCAAGGCTACGATGACCAAACCCTCGGCGAGGCCTACTGCCAACTGGCCCGCAGCCAGGTGGCCAACGGCGCCTCCGACCAAGCCAACGCCGCCCTGCTCAAAGCCGCCAAACTCATTCCCAACGACCCCCGCCCGCACATGATTCTGGGTGAGCTGCAGGCGGCGCGCGAACGGTTCGACGATGCCTTCCAGTCGTTCCGACGAGCCCTCAAGATTGACCCGCAGTTGACCGAGGCCTGGTCGGCGATGGGAGAGCTGGCCCTGCAGACCCGCCGGGCCAAGGAGGCGTCTGAAGCCCTGCAGGGCCTGCAACAGGCCGACTCCCTCAAAGCCAAGGCCTTCCGGGAAGCCATGGCCGCCGCCCGCCTGGAAGTCGTCGCCGTGGCCCCGCCCCCACGGGCTGCTCCACCTGTCGCCGACCCATACGCGGACGACCAGGGACCGACTCCCACCACCCCGAAGGCACCGCAACCCATTCCGACCGCCTCCCCGGCGGGCCCCCCGGCCACGCCGGCACCCGCCACCGTTGCCAAGCCGGGCAGCCCCTCGCCCACGCCGGCACCCACCACCGCCGCGCCGACGGCCCGCCCCACGCCACCCACGACCCCGGCCTCGGTCCCGACCACCGACGAAGACCCTGATGCAGGTATACCCCCCGGGACCAACGTGGGTGAGAGAGAAGAGGGAGAAGACAGGGACGAAACGGACGACACGGGTGATACCGGCCACATTGGCGGGGGGGACGACCCGTATGGCGACCAGACCGGCACCACCGGCCAGCCAGGGACGTCGGCTCTTACCCAGGCCGGGCCCCGCACTCCCCCGGCGGCCGCCGCGCCGCCCCGCGGCGTCGCGGATCAACCCCGACCGGCACCCACCCCGGGGCCGAGGATCGCCTCAACCGGGTCCGGCACCAAGCCTCTTCAGGCGCCTTCACCCGCGCCGCGCCGCCCGGCGGATGCCCCTCCCGGCACGAGGTCGGAAGGAGTCCCCGGGCGCCAGGGCGGGCCCTCCGCCGGGGCCCCATCCGCCGCGCCCGCTGCGCCCGCTGCGCCGACCCCCACGGCCTCGGCACCCGCCAAGGTGCCCCAGGCCAGTATCGACGAGGCGATGGCCCGCTTTCTCAGCGAGGATGGTCCCACCGCCGCCCAGGGCCAGACCGACCTGCTGGCGCTGGGGGCCCCGGTCGTTCCCCTGTTGGCCGAGAAGCTGGCCGATCCCGACCCCAACCTGCGGCGTCGCACCCTGCGGGTGCTGGGGGAGTTCGGCCCCACCGCCAAGCCGGCCTTCAGCGCGGTCGAGGAAGCCCTCGCCGACCCCGACCCCGGCGTCGTCGAAGCCGCCCAGGACGCCCTCGACCGCATCGGCGCCGACTGAACCTCTGTTTCTTTCCACAAACGAAGTGTTGATGGTTTTGCCGACCGTCGATCCCAACAAGAAGGCGGCCAGCGTGGCGAGGGTTCCGAATACAAGCTTGCGGACCACATGGACAACCCGACCTTCTTTTCGAGCCTTCCTCACCGTTGCATAGCAGAGATCTGGGGAGATCACGATCATGGGTTTGGGCTTTCTTCCTGGCCCGGGCTTCTTTGGCCGAGGTGTCTCTTCGCCATAAACCTTCTTGATAGCGCTTTCATACGGTGCGTGCTCATCACTGGTGAAAAGGATGCCTGTCTTTCCTCCAGTTCGCTCTTGAACCTCCTTGCCCACCTTTTCGCAGTTCTCGGCCGTCCTTGGTCCAGGAACAATCGTGAGCAGAAGACGGCTTTCCGCGTCAATCGCGGTATGATCCCAAACATCGCCCGTCCCCTTGTCTTCCGGATTGTTGTTGCCCACTGTCTTTTCTTTCTTTCCGACGAACGACCACTTTTCGTCGAGTTGAACTTCTTTGGTGTGAGGGGGAAAAAGAAACCAGCTCGTCATGGACGTCTTGAGCATGTTCACCGCTCAATCTCGCATATCGAGTCACTGTGTCCTTGCTCACATCCAGTAGCCGGCTCGTGGCCCGTGTTCCGCAGCCTTCCCGAAGGTGGTCCAGTAAAGATAGCTCAACTTTTTCCGGAAGACGCGACTCAAAAAGAGGAGTTCCTCGTCTCTCAGAGAAGCGATATCCACACGTCGTGCAAAGAATCATCCGGATCTTCTTACCGACTCCACTCCAGCCGGAAAACCGCAATTTGCCCATGTTCCGAAGTCCAAACTGTTTACAGTCCTTCCTCTGACAACAAAAGACCTCAATGAGGTGCTGAGAAAAATCCATTGTTCCCTCCCTTTCAACCTTCCAGACAATGGAACCGGGAGAAAACAGATAAGTACAGCAAAATCTGTTACTCTAGGACACGACCTGAAACCGGATACCCTGGCCGGCATCAACCGGACGAGGTGGCCGGCTTGCACCGGATAGAGTGGCCGACATCAACCGGATAACACAGCTTGTTTACAATGTTTCCCCAATCCGGCTCCGACGTAACGAATTGGAATCGGTGAGGGACCTTCCTCGAGAGGTGCCCCTATAAGGAGCCCCACCATGGGGTTATTTTGCCACGACACTGGCATTCCCAGGAGAAAAAAGCCCCCTCCCATCGACTGAGAGGGGGGGGTTAGAACTGGGTCAGGTCATTCTGGGAGCAGGTCGGGGGTGGTGGGTGCCATGATGGGGTTGTTTACATCTATCAATTGGGAAGTATCCCAGTCGAGATTGTACCCATCTTGACGGTAGATGCCGTTCTTGAGGTCGGGATTGTCGGCAATCGGCATGCGGAGGTTGAGAGTGTCTTTCACTCCTTCGTAGGCATCGGTCAACTCCTTCAGTTCCTTCAGCTCGTCGTTGAGCTGCTTGAGAAGTTCCTTGGGGTGGGTGACTTCTTTGTCGAACCAGTACCAACGCTCGCGGGTGGTCGAGTTGGCCGTGTCGGCGGTGCCTGAATACTTGTCGACCTCGCGCCAGTAGAGGTTGGTGAATTTTTCCAGTTCTTCATACGCCGGATACACTTCACCCAGCCAGTCCATGAAGGTTTTGCCCTTCACATCGAGGAAGGTGCCTTTTTTCAGGAACTGTTTGATCGCCGAGTTCTTGAACTCGCTGTCAAAGGTGCGCAGCACCTCGCGCTTCTCCTCGCCAAGCATCCGCATCAGGCGGGCGGTGTCGAGGGTGTGTTTGAGATTGACCAGGATCAGGACGGCCTCGGCGGCCTTCTGGGCCACGCTGAGCGGCACGTAGATCAGGAGCTGTTCGATGTCGGGCTGGTGGAACTTGATGATGTTGCGAGGGGTCTGTTGGCCGTTGTTGTTGTTCCAGCGCCAGCCGAAAGCGGACCGGATCTGGCGGTTGAGGCTGTCGTTGACCCGGTCGGGGTCGCTGTTGTAGGCCTCGAGCAGGGCGGCCAGCGCTTCACGGGTCTTGACGGTCTGGGGCAGATCGTCTTTGACGATCTTTTCGATGACCTCGTCGTTGTTCTCCATGGCCTTCTTGAGCGCGTCGTTGGCAGCCTTGACCTGCTCGCGGAAGTACATCATCTCTTTGACCCCGATCTGGAAAGCGTCGGCGTTGAACGCCTCTTTCAGAAGGGCTTCCGACCAGGCGGCGGTGTCAATGCCGACGAGCGGGATGTAATTGAAGGGCGACTGTTCGATGCGCAGGCCGACGGTATCGTAGATACCGCCCTTGAGATCATTCCCCATCAGGTAGTTCTTGTATTTTTTGACCAGCACGTAGTCAGGATTGAAGAAAACGGGCTTGACATCCTTGTTGTGCAGCTCTTTGTCGAAGCCGCGCGAGTTGATCTTGTCGCCGGCCCAGGCGATCCAGGTTTTGGGGTTGATGGCGTGGCCCAGGTTGCCCCAGAACCCGCGATTCTTGGCCTTTTCAGCCTCGGCCTCGGTGGGTTTCCAGGCCATGAAGTCGGCCTTGCGGCTCCACATGTCCTGGAGGCGGTTGATGTCGAAGTCGGGAAGGGTGAACCCGGTCTGGGCGTAGTAGGTCATCAACACGCCCTGTTTCTCGAGGGCTTCAAACACCTTCTTGCCGTTTTCCCACAACTTCTTGTCGGATTCATCGGTGGGCTGCGGTTGCCGGGCCATTTCGCCGTAATCGCGCTCGGCGAGCAGCAGGGACAGGGCCTTCTCTTCGCGTTTCAACTGCCCGCGATGTTCGTAGAAGGAGCGGAAGGTTGGGTCGTTTTGACTGAGGAACCAGTAGGAGTTCTTGTAGGCTTCCTTCCAACGCTTGTTGTATTCACCGAGAATGTCGCCGAGTTGCGTGAGGATGAGCCAGATGAACGCGACGATAGCCACCACCTGCCCGACAATCGGGATACAGAACATAGCGACGAGCGTGGCCACCCCAAGCGCGATACCGACGTAGCTCTTGACCAGGTCGTAGGAATTGAAGCGGCCGCCCTTGCGATCGTCGGACTGGAAGATATAGTAGGAGTCGAGCGCGATGCCCAGCACGACAAGACCGATGCCGACCGTCTGGGCGACGCCCTCCATGTCGCTGATGTAGCGACCGCGGCCCAGGCCCTTGCCGCTGGGGTTGACGGTCTTCTTCTGCACCCACCGCCAATAGGACTTGAAGCCCTGGCCGGCGACTTTGGGGTTGTTCCAGCAAGGGGGCGGGGCCATGAACTCCAGGAACTTCCAGGCGCGGCTCTTCTGGAGAACCAGGCGAGCGTTCTTGGTGGCGCGCAGGAAGCCGTTGAACATGGACAGACCTTGCAGGGTGGTGCTAATCTGCCCAACGAAGGCGACCAGCAGGTGCACCTTCTTGATGGCCAGGTCGAGGTATTTGAGCGCGTCTTGGGTTGTACCCGGCAGGCCGGCCACGCTCTTCATCGCGGAATAGAAGCTGAAGACATCCTGCGAGCCGGCGTCCATCATCATGTAGGACCCGCTGATGGTCATCAGCCAGTCGCCCCAGACCTTGGTTTCCAGTTCCTCCTTGGTGGCGGCTTGCCGCAGTTCGAGCATGTACTCGAGGTATTCCGACGGGGTCATCACCTCGTCGATATCCTTGATACCGTCGATCTTGTTGGTCTTGAGGACGGGCTCGGGCAGGTCGTTGGCCCGCACCATCGTCACCACCAGCGGCTCGAACAGGAGCCACATCGCGAACAGGAACAACCACGGCCTGTACCTCGGAGAGATTCTCGGCATACCTACCCCCTACTAAAAATCTCGTATGTGGTGAATGATACGCAGGACAGGCGGAAAAAGTTTCCGCCCGGGATGGGAGGAATTTCTTCCATTCTATCAGAAATACGGCCAGCCATAGCCGAAAAACACTGGATCACAGGAGAAGACAGCCCATTCTTCGCCCAGGACGGGGCAAGGGTTCCGTTCGCCTTGCCTGGTTCACAGCCCCGCCAGACGTTCGCGGGCCACCCGGGCCTCGAGCTGGTCGCGGTTGTTGTCCATCTGGATGATCTTCTCGTAGAGGGCGCGGGCCTGGTCCTTGCGGTCGAGGCCGGCCAGGGCTTCGGCATACTCGAGGCCCCAGGTCATGAAGTCTTTCTCATCGGGATTGGGGTTGAGCTTGAACAGCTCCTCATAGAAAGCCACGACCCGGTCGTGCTGCCCGGTCGCCCGATACGACTGGAGCAGCCGGTTCTTGGCCTCGGGAATGAGGGGTGACTCAGGGTAGGTCTTGATCAGGTGCTCCAACACCTCGATGATCCCTTCGTGATTCGGCTCGTCCTCCGCCATCAGGTACATGTTCGACAAACGCCAGCAGGACTGCTCCGCGAAGTCGGTATCGGGGCATTTCCGGATGACGGTGCGGTGCATGGTGTCGAACTGGGCCAGTTCGTATTTGTCGAGAGCAGCCATATCTTTGTACAGCTGTTTGGCGAGTGCCTCCTGCTCTGCCAGGGGAAGTTTCTGGGCCGGATCGCCAGTCAGGGCGGTCGTCCGCTCCTCGGTCGATCCCGGCCGCGGACCGGTGGCCGGCAGGGTGGCGCCGGTGGCCGCCGGGGCACGGGCCGGAGCGGCCGGAGCCTTCGCCTTGGCCAGCCATTCCTTGGCGAACGAGTTGTTGGAGTTGCGGGCCAGCACTTTTTCCCAGAGGGTGGCGGCCTCGGTGGTGGCCCCGGTCTTGAACTTGACCAGGCCGAGCAGGTTCATGAGCGAGGTCGAATCGGGGTATTTCCCCATGCCTTCTTCGAGGAGGGGCACCGCCTGCGGGTAGCGCTGCAGTTTGCCCAGGAGGGTGCCGGCTTCCCGGTAGAGTTCTTCGGAGGGGGCGGTCTTGATCCCGTCGAGATACACCGTCAGGGCCTTCTCGAGCTGACCGGTTTTTTCGAGGGCCTTCCCCTCGTCGAGCGGGGCGGCACCGGCCGCCACACTGGCGGCCAGCCACAGACAACACACCAGAACCGACGACCACCGGATCGATGACATGGGATTCCTCCTGGTTTCCTGGACGTTCATGGGGTTGATGCAAAGGAACTGAGGGGTTCCTGGCATTTCGGTTGGAACTGGCAGGTGATGGCGAGCCGGGAGCCGGCCTTGGTGGCCCGGTCTTCCTCGCGGTCGGCGGCCAGGCGCTCGGCGTTGACCTGGATGACGACCGTCAGGGAACGGAAGTCATTCCAGTCCTTGTCGGGGCGAAACAGGGTCTGGACGACCTGCCCCGGCCCGTGAAAATCGCGTTTGGTACTTTCATCGTCGTCAACCCGGCGGGTCAGGGTGCGGGCTGGCGGGTCGAAGGTCCAGGTCACCTTCCGCAGGCGCAGTTCGCCGGTGGCGGGGTCACGCAACCAGGCCTGGAAGGTCAGGTGGTGGTCGTCGCAAGAGCCGGCCCCCGGCACCAGGGCGCGCAACCGGCGCACGTCGTCGCGCAACTGGGTGACGATCGACTCGAGGAGGACCTGGGTGTTCATCAGGTCGCTGCCCTTCTGGAAGGTGCGCCCAGTGCGGGACATGACGACCATGGCCGACAGCAGGATGGCGCTGGAGAGGGCGGCCACAACCATGATCTCGACCATCGACAGGCCGCGCCGCACGGCGGAGGAACACCCTGGCCAGCCCGACCGGGGGCCATGAATGAGGGGGGGAACCCGGGAAGGCGAGACCAGCGCTTCATGGGTGACCGGGTTGGTCGGACGAGCTGGGCGCAGAAGACAGGCCCAACGGCTTGACCGATGCAGGGAAACCTGGATGCCGTGGCCCCATGGGCCAAGCTCAGCGCAGGTCATTGAACTTCACCCCCTGCAAGATGAGCGCCGTGCGCGATTTCTCATCCCCTTCCTCGACCCGCCAGGAGACGAAAACCGTGAGCAGGAACATGCGGTCGGCGGCACCGGCCGTGGTGTCCTTGTCGATCCCTACCTTGAACTCGAAAAACCGGAAGGACTTGGCCAGATCGTCCTCCAGCACCCGCCGTCCGGCGGCCAGGGCCTGGTGTTCGAGAATGTTCGCCAACCACGGGTCTTCAAGCACCTTGGCGTTGCCCAGCCCCCGGAGGCGCTCCGCCTCGGCCAGCGCCTCCTCGTAGGGCATGGCCATCAGCCGGTCGAGCAGGCTGGAGGCGATCTGGCCGGCCATCAGGTGCTTGCCGGTGATGTAGGTGGTGCGGGTCGTGGTGGTGCCGAAACTGAGGATGGGCAGGATGGCGAAGCTGAAGATGACCAACCCGACGAGCAGTTCGAGCATGGTCATGCCGCGTCGCATCGTCCCGGCCCTCATTCGAGATTGAAATCGTACTGGTCGAGACGGGGGTAGACCTGCACCACCGTCTCGGGCTTGGCGTCGGCCATCGAGGGCACGTAGAGGAAGACGTTCTTGCCGGCGTCGCGACCGAACTCCTTGATGCGGGCGACCAGGTTGGGGGTATCGAGGATCAACCCGCCGGCGAACAGGATGCCACGAGGCGACTCCCACGAGATCTGGTCGCGCACGCCGCCGCCCGGGGTGAGGGCGACCAGCTGCACCCCGATGTGCTTGTCGCCCTTGAGCCGGATGGTGCCTTCGCGGCTGACGAAGGTCAACACCTTCGACTGGGGCAGGGCATCGATGTAGTCGGAAATCTGCTCGAGCAGCGTCTTGTCCTCGATGGGCTCCTTCTTGATCGGGAACCCGTGCGTGATGTTGCCCAGCCGGATGCCCTTCTCGACGATGACGATGCCGCCCCGGATGTCCTTGGTCGTGAGGTCGTCGAGGTCGAGCCCCTCTTCGCCCCGCACGTAGACCACCCCGTCGATCCAGCATTTCCCTTCGCTCAGGCGGGCATACTCCTTGAAGGCTTTCTGGTTGGGGAAGATGCGGGCGACCCGCGACTGCAGGGTGCCCCCGGGCTGGCCGAGCCGGAGGCGGGGGTCGAACGACATCCATTCGCGGGCGAACCCTTCAAAGGTGCCATTGCGGTTGGGGTTGAGCCGAAGGCCGTCGGCGGGCTGGAAATCCTTGCCTTGCAAGAGGAGGCGGTTGCCTTTGCCGGTGGGATCGAACAGGTTGTAGGGCAGGTAGTCGTCGGACAGCACGTCGCGGTCGGCCCCGCCCGACACGATGCGGGACATGAACCAGGTGTATTTCTGCCCGGGCTCGGGCGGCTCGAAGGTGGCGGTCTCCTCGCCATGGTATTTGGGGGCGGGCGGCGGGCGGAAGTTGCCGTCGGAGTTGTAGGGCAGGATCTGTCCCCCGCCCTGGGCGGAGGGAAATTCGAAGAAGGTCAGCAGCAGGAAGCGGGCGTAGACCTTCCCGAAGATCTGCCGGGCGAACCCGGTGTAGGGCTGGTCGAGCGGCAGGGTATGCTCGTAGTTCGGCCCGTAGAGTTTGAGCGAGCTCGACAGAGCGAGCTGCAGCTTGTTCTCGGCGGTCATCGCCATGAACGAGGGATCCTGGCCCCAGATCGAATCGGGCGTGCGGACGGTCTGCGAAAACAGCCCGTTGTCGGGATCGTAGAGTTCGTGGCTGAATCCGAAGATGCCCATCTTGGCGAGGTACCCCTTGAGGTTGAGGGGGATGTCCATGCCGCGGAACCGGACCATGGACCCGCTGCGGGTCATGAAGATGGGGTTGGCGCTGAACTGTTCGATGTCCTTGTTGGCGCGGAACCAGCGCGGGTTGACCATCCACAGGTCGCTGACCGGGGTTTCCCGGTACCGCAGTTCGCCGGCCAGATTCAGGTAGATCGGCTTGTCATCGGCCCCGAGGAAGACCTTGCCGTTGGCATGGGGGTCGTTGGGCCGGTTCGACATTGGGAAGAACCAGGGCATGCCCTTGTAATCACGGAATTCGGCGGGCGGTTCCTGGCCGTAGTCGGGGTGCTTGGTGAAGGTGACATTGATCTTGTCTTCCCGGCCGAAGGGTCGGGTCTGCTCGAGATGGATCCGGTCGGCGAAGAAGACGAAATCGCGCAGCACCGGGTTCAGGCGGCAGACCACCGAATACGGCACCTGGGCGGACAGCGAATAGCGGCGGTTGTCGAGGGTGGCCCGCACCGTGAGGGCGACGATGCCCCGCTTCTCGAGCCCCGGCGAGAATTCGGGGGGAACCTGGAGGGAAGGCGGATACTGCAGCGGCTTGGGGTCGAGAATCCTGGCTTGCGGTTCCCAGGTCGGGGCCAGATCGAGGCCCAGTTCCTGCCATTGCTCGGGGATCTTCTTCACCAGTGGGCTGGGCTGATAGAACGAGGGAAACCGGGCGGTCGGATCGCCGCGGAAGAAGTCATACAGAACCCGGTCGGCGGGAGAGGTGCCGGGATCGTTGACCTTCTGCCGCAATTGCTGGATGACATCGCCAAGGTGGGCCTCGAGGAAGTATCGGGCGTAGAGGTGGGCGTCCCCGAAGGCGATCAGATGGCCGTGCCCGCGCTGCCGCTGGAACAAGGTGAAGGCCAGAAACAGCATCACGCTGAGCAGGCCCAGCAGGATGATGGTGACCGATCCACGGCGGGGCGGACGGGCGAGGGTACGCATCGTCGGCATTATACCTTCGCCGGCGACGCGGTGTCCAACGTCGCCCGCACGCAGGAATCGCGATGCCTTTTGGAATGGGTGGCCCGGCTGACTTGTCGCGGTGGGACGCCCTGACCAGACGGGTTTCCGATGACTCACCGCCGGAACAGGTTCAGGGAGCAGACCACGATGCCTGGGACGCAGGGAAAGATGGTCCCGAGGCATCCGGGTTGTCCTGGCTGCCTGTGAGGGTGCCACGCGCTCCATGGCGTCTGGACGGCGGGGCGGCGCCAGGCCCGATGCCCCTGCACCCAGGCCAGGCCGGGGAAGGGTTCTTGCCTTGCGAAACCCCGTTCCTTGTCCTATCATGCGGCCATGACCGCGTCCACGCCGCCCCTCATGAGCGATCCCACCGGCCCCCCGCCGTCACCGGCGGGCAAGGAGCGCCGGCGGTTTCCGCGCCTGCGCCGGTTCCTCGACCACCCGTATGTTGGGTTGACCATCCTGATCCTGGTGCTGGTTTCGGTCGCCCTGTTGCTCGCCGAGACGTTCGCCGACATCTCCGACGACACCCGTCTTTGGATGGAAATCACCAACGACATCCTGACGGTCCTCTTCTTCCTGGAATTGGGCCTGCGCTGGCTGATCTTCAAGACGACCGGCCAGTTCCTGCGCAGCCACTGGCTCGACATCCTGGCCCTGATGCCGATGCTGCGGGTCTTCCGTCTCAGCCGGGTTTTCGCGCTCGTGCGGCTGCTGCGCATCTTCTCGCTGGGCGCCCTGCTCCAGAACCGGGTGCGGCTGCTGGGCACCGTGTTCGAGGCCCGCGCGATCGAACTGGGGTTGTTGCTGTTCTTCATCGGGTTCGCCATCACCTTCGGGGCGGTGGGTCTGGCCCAGTTCGAGGTCGGCCAGGACGCCGACCTAATGACGCATCAAGACGCCTTCTGGAAAGCCACCTTCTCGCTGCTGACCGGCGAGTATGCCAGCTATCCGCATACCCTGGGCGGTCGCATCATCTTCGCCGTCCTGACCCTGTTCGGCATGGGCGTGTTCGCCATGCTCACCGGCACCGTATCGGCCGTCATGATGGAGAAAATGAAGGAGAACGCCATGCACCGCACCATCAACCCCGATGACCTGCAAGGCCATATCATCATTTGCGGGTTCAGCGCCAAGGCCGCCACCCTGGTCACCGAGTTCCAGCTCGAGCCCCATTTCGCCGACGCCGACATCCTGCTCGTCTCTGAATTGGCCAATATCGAGGACCTCGCCGCCCGCGGCGTGAAGGTGGACCGGGTCTTCGTCCTGAAGGAGGATTTCACCCACATCGACACCCTGCACCGGGCCGGCGTCGAGCGGGCCCGCGCGGCCGTCATCCTGTCGGAAGGCAGTGGGCAGCGCACCACCCAGGACATCGATGCCCGCACCATCCTGTGCGCCCTGTCGATCGAGAAGTTGCGGCCGGGCATCCATACCTCGGCCGAACTGTACCATCCCGAGTTCGCCGATCACCTCAAGCTGGCGGGGGTCGAGGACGTGGTGATCCAGGGCGAATTCTCCGGGAAACTGCTGGCCCGCATCGCCGCCAACGAAGGGGTGCTCGCCTTTTTCAAGGACCTCCTGTCCCGCACGGAGGGCAATTCCCTGGCCTTCGAGAAGGTGCCGGCCAGCCTGGTCGGCCTGGATTTTCCTGCCGCCATGGCCCGCCTGCATACCGAGCGCCAGATGATCCCCGTCGGCGTGCGGCCGGCCCAGGGCGATCTGTTGATCAACCCGGCCACCCACCGCCTCCAGGAGGGTGACGAATTGTTGGTCATCCTGCCCTCGCTCCACGCCTGACCTCGACGGCGTGACCCCGACAGCGTGACCACCCAACCGCTGGTCGGCGCCGGGCCCCTGCCAGCCGCCGCCGCCGCCAGCCCCGAGGGGTCGGCAACCAGGACCCCGGGTCCGGGTGCCGAGGTTCCCCCCGGGTCCTCTCCACCCCCGCCTGCCGGCCCCACCCCGGACGATTTCGCTTCCCCGCCCGCCGACGGGACCCCACCAATCGCCGCCGACTCGGTGGCCCGGTCGGCCGCGGCGATGAGCGCTGCCACCTTCCTGAGCCGCATCGCCGGGCTGGTGCGCGAGCAGACGTTCGCCTACCTGTTCGGGGCGGGGATCTGGACCGACGCCTTCAACGTCGCCTTCCGCATTCCCAACCTGTTGCGCGACCTGTTCGCCGAAGGGGCGATGAGCGCGGCGTTCGTGCCCACCTTCAACACGGTCCTGGCCCGCGAAGGGCGGGGCCAGGCTTTCCGGCTGGCCAACGTCACGCTTTCCGTGCTGACCATCGTGCTCGGGCTGCTCTCCGGGATCGGCATCCTGCTTTCGCCCTGGCTGGTTGGCCTGCTTGCCCCCGAGTTCGCCGCCACCCCGGGCAAGGCCGAAGTCACCATCCTGATGACCCGGATCATGTTCCCCTTCCTGCTCGCCATCTCGCTGGCCGCCGTCACCATGGGCGTGCTCAACTCCCTCGGGGCGTTCTTCGCCCCCGCCATCGCCCCCGTCTTCCTGAATCTGGCGATGATCGTCGCCGGGTTCACCCTCTGCCCGTGGTTCGCCGCGGCCGATCACCCCGCCATCGTGGGAATGGCGGTCGGGGCCATGCTCGGCGGCATCCTGCAGTTCGCGGTGCAGATGGTTCCCCTCTGGCGCCGCGGGTTCCGGCCCGCCTGGCTCCCTTGCTTCGGTGATCCCGGCATGCGCCGGATCGTGCGCCTGATCATCCCCGGCACCCTGGGCCTGGCGGCCACCCAGATCAACGTCGCGGTCAGTACCATCCTGGCCACTTCGCAGGGGAACGGACCGGTCTCCTGGCTCGGGTACGCCTTCCGGTTGATGCAGCTGCCCCTCGGCCTGTTCGGAGTGGCCATCGCCCAGGCCACCTTGCCCGCCTTCTCGCGGGCGGCGGCCCGCCAGGATCGGGACGAGATGGCCACCACCCTGGCCGGATCACTCAACCTGACCGCCTTCATCAACGTGGCGGCCAGCCTGTTCCTGATCGCCCTGGCCCACCCGGTGATCCGCCTCCTCTTCCAGCACGGGCGGTTTTCGGCAGCCGACACCGCCGCCACGGCAGCGGCGCTGCAAGCCTACGCGGTCGGCCTGTTCGGCTTCTCGGTGGTCAAGGTGCTGGGCCCGGCTTTCTATGCGCTGGGCGAAACCCGGGTGCCGGTGACCGCCAGCCTGGTGGCGGTCGGCCTGAACATCGTCCTCAACCTGGCCCTGCTGGGGCCCTGCGGCTACTGGGGCCTGGCCCTGGGGTCGTCGCTCGCCTCCGGCCTCAATGCCCTGATCCTGTACCAGGTCCTGGTGCGGCGCCTGCCTGGTCTGCAGGCCCAGGGCATCGGCCGCCGGTTGATCGCCATCCTGGCGGCCGCAGGGGCCGGAGCCGCCGCCGCCGCCGGCACCGCCTCGGTGGTCACCGATCTGCTCCTGGCCGACTCGCTTCCAGGGGCCACCCTCTCCGTGGGTTCGACCCTGGGAGTGCTGGCATCGGGCGCAGGCACCGGCCTGGTCTTGCTCGTCGTGGTGGGTCATCTGCTGGGCCTGCCCGAGGTGACCCAAGCCTGGCACCTCCTCTCCCGTCGGTTCCGGAGGACCGGCCAGGGAAGGTGATGTCCCGACCGGGCGCCGCCGCCGCCGCACCGCCAGCCCAACCGACCTTCCGAGACGGAGTCGAGCGGTGATTCGGCCGGGGGCCGCGAGCGCCACGGCAGGCACCGCCCAGCGAACCTTGCATGGGAGACCGGCTCGCACCGCAGCCGGGACCGGCCCACCCTTGCTTTTGGACCGGGTCGGGAGTAGCATGGGCGGACTGCCGCCCCGGGGGTACCATGGCTTCCCAGCAACAAATCGATGGTCTGAAGAACCTGTTCGGCGAACTGTTCGCCAAGTTGATGGCGTTCGCCCTCGAAGACGAGCTGTTCGAGGATCTGGGCGCCTCGCTCGAAGTCTTCTACAACCTCGAGGAAGGGGAGGAATACGAGTTCAACCCCTCCGAGGAATTTCTCTTCCTGACCTGGTTCCTGATCGACGACACCTCGGCCGAGGGCGAATCCCTGATGGATGTCTTCCTCGCCCGGCACGCCGATGACCTGAGCCTGCAGGAGAAGCAGGTCTGCAACGCCCTCAAGGAGACCCACCTGACCCTGCTGCAGGTGCTCGCCGTCAAACCGGGCGAATCGCTGACCCTGCGCGACGTCTTTCTGCGCGAGGAGTTCGAGGTGTTCGAGTCGGTGGGCTCGGAGAGCGCCACCCCTGGCACCCTGTTGTTCACCCGTGTTCTGCGCATCGGTGACCTGCGCTTCCTGGTCGGGGCGGGCATCTTCCTCGACAGCCTGGTGCTCGAGCCGTTGTCCCAGTTCATCACCGAGCAATACCGCCAGGAATGCGAGGAAGGGGACAAAGTCAGCTTCAAGCAGTTCCTCAAGCAGAACGGGGAACTGATCAACTGGTGGATTCGCGCCTTCGAGAAGGGGGAGATCCTCGACGGCACCGGTGGCGCCGATGAACCGGGCGACGGCGGCGAACCCGGTGATGGGGGAGAGCCTGACGACGGCGGAGACGGCGGTTCCGAAGGCCCCCGCGGTCCTCCCCGTGGCCCCGCCGATGGATCGGGGGGGGCGGGCCGAGCAGGCTGACAAGGGGTTCCGACGAAGCGAGCGACACCAGGGTGCAGGGTTCCTTCCTGTTGGCGTTCCTGGTCGGGTTCGGGGTCGGCGGTTTGCCTTCGGCCCCCGGGTTCATGAGTTTCCCTGCCCTCACCTCACGGGTCAAGGCCGATCACCAGGCGCTGGGCCGGCAACTGCGACGGCAGAGACGTCCATTGGACGTGACCCTGACGATCGAACCCGGGATCTGACGATCAGCATCCTGGCCGGGAAGCTCTCCGGCATGCGATTGACCCCCTTGAATCTGCGGTGGATCAGGGCCCGTAGCGGCCCATCTGGGTGCCGGACTCGCCCGCCGTCAAACACGGCGAATCGGAGGCATACCCCCCCGCCACCGACTGCAGGTGGTAATCGAAGGGCGACCCTCCGATGAACAGCGGATCCGAGGCGATGTTGCCCGGGCCGGTGGCCACCGTCACCCCATTCGTTTCGAAGGTGTAGTTCCAGATGTCGTTGAACGAGATGGTCGGGGTGGCGGTGGTCTGGGTCTGGTTGATGCCGTAGAGCGCCTTGCCGGTGCCGGTGTAGGCGATGATGTTGTTGTTGATGACCGGAGTGCCGAAGGGCACCTCGACCCCGATCAGGCAGTCGACGGTGTTGTATTCGAACCGGTCGGCCCCCAGAAGACCCGCCCCCACCTGATTTTTAATGAAGAGGTTATTACGGATGTTGGAATTGGCCGACACGATCCCGATGTCGCAATCGCGGATGGTGTTGTAGCGCACGTTGAGCGCCGTCGACAGGCCGATGTCGAGCCCGACGCCGCACAGGCCGAACTCCGAGTTCTCGATGGCCGGCGTCGAGCCCTCGCTGCGCACCCCGGTATCGGCGAACAAGAGGGTGATGAACTTGAGCTGGTTTTCGGGTTCGTTCGTCGACAGAAACTTGATCCCCCCCCAGTTGCCCTTGGAGGGGAAGGATTCAGCCGAAGTGAAGATGATGCGCCGATCGGGAGTTCCCACCGCCAGCAGGCCCCCCTGCACGAGGAGGTCGGCCATAGCCCCGCCATTGACGTCGGGCAAGCTGTCGCTCTGGGTGAACTTGACCTCGACCCCCGGCTCGATGGTAAGCACGACCCCGCCCCGCACCCGCAGGTCGCCGGTCAGGATGTAGGGGCTCTCGGCGGCCAGCCAGGTCCGACTCTCGGAGAGAGAACCTGGAGTGACCACGGACAAAGTGGGCGATTGCGGGCTCTCGTTGCCAGCCTGATCGACCGCCCGCACGTAGTAGTAGTACTTGACCCCGATCTTGAGACCATCATCCCGCCAGGTGGTGGTGGTCGCGACCGAAGGAATGGGATCGGCGTTGACCCGCGTGAAGGGACCGTTCCGACTTTCCGACCGGTAGAGATTGTAGCCGACCAGGTCGGTTTCGGTGTTCGAGGTCCAGGTCAGGACGACCCGTTCCATCTCGGTGGGTGGGACAATGGCGAAGTTGGTAACGGCGGCGGGTGGATCTCCCGCCAGGGTCATGAACTGGTAATCGGAGGAAACCCCTTCGTTGCCCGCGAAATCGCGGCTGCGCACGCGGAAGTGGTAGGTGGCGTTGGGCCGCAGGTTGGCCAGGGTCAGGGAGTGATCCATGAGCAGGGCCGAGTCGGTGGCCTGGAAGGTGTAGCTGCCCAGGCCGATCGGCCCGGTGGCGTAATCCACGATGGAATCGGCCGGTTCGTTGGTCTTCCAGGTGATGCGGGCGGAATTCTGCCCCAGATCGACGACGGCTACGTCGGTGATGATGGGCGGCAGACCGTCGACTGCATCGAAGATCAGATCGGCATGCTCAAGGGTGGCGCCGCGGGGTACCTCGAAAATCTTGACGACCGACCGCCCCTGATAGGTGGCCACTACCTTGCGCTGGCCGGGAGAAATTCCGTAGATCCCGTAGCGGCCGAGTTCGTCGGTGGTGGTGGCATGGTCGCCGCCGTAGAGTTCGACCCGGGCCCCGCGCAGCACGTGGCCGTTGGCATCGAAGACCTTGCCGGTCAGGTTGCCGGTGACGGAGCTGTCGGTCTTCAGGCAGCCGGTGAGGGCGAACAACCCGGCCAGCAACGCCAGAAGAAGCCAGATGCGTCGTGGGGAAGCCACCATGTCTGCCACCTCGGAGAACATCTTTTCGCCGGGTCGACCGGAGAAACCCGGTCCCGGGCGGATCAGCGCCGACCGGGTGACCGAGCGGTTGTCGGAATCAACGCAGGAGGAAGGTCACCATCTTGTCCAGCTGGTCGATGGTTGTGTTGGCCCACTGGGGATTCAGTTCTTTGGCGAAATCCATCTGGTCGAGAGCTTCGTCGTTTTTCCCCAGGGCGGCGTAGATGTAGGCCAGCAAGGCATGGACCTCGGCATCGGTGACCCCGTTCTTGCGACGAGGCACGTAGTGGAAGTGGGGATTCTCCTTCCCCAGGTCACGATAGAGAATGCGAAGGGCGATTTCGAGATCGGTCTTTGAGCCCTTCTGGACGTAGGCCGCGGCAAGCCCAACTTTGGCATCGTCAGAGAGGCCGGCCGCTTTTTCGAACCAGGGCATGCCGTCCGTCAGCATGCCGAGACGGGCCCGGGCCCAGCCGAGGCCGTTGTTCGCCTCGGCCTCCTCCTCAGGGGTGGGATTGTCGGCCAGCACTTTCTGGAACATGCCGATGGCGCTTTCATACTGGGCCTTGGCAAAAAGATCCCAGCCCTGGTCGTTGAAGCTGTCGGCCCGGACGATCGGGATGCCACCGGTCTGGGGGTACTGGTTCGTCCCCTCGCCGTTGACCCCGCCACCGCAGCCGCTAAGGAAGATCATGACAGGAAGGGCGATGAGAACCCCGAACAGGAATCGTCGGCGCATGGTCGCGCTCCTTTCCTTTATCGCATCACCGCGAGCTTGCCGCGGCTCTTGAAAGTCTGACCATTCCGGGTGGTCTCGAACTTGTAGAAGTAGACACCATTGGCCACCCGCCGGCCGTCCCCGTCGGTCAGATCCCATCGGAAGCGGCCGGAGACAAGGGCGGGGAAGTCGGCGGTATCGAACTCGGCCACCTTGTGCCCGGCGCTGTCGTAGATCCGCAACCGGATCTCATCGGCGCGCTGCTGCAGGTTGTAGGCGATGTAGGCCGCGTTGCCCGTGGCAGGGTTGGGGTAGGCTTGGAGCTGGCCGATGCCGAAGGGGCCGGGGGCCTCGACCGTGAACGCCTGGCGCAGGCTGTTGCCAGCCCGATCGGTGACTTCGATCGTGACCTGGTGTACCCCCTTGGCCAGCGGTTTGGGCGGTTTGTAGGAGAAAGCTCCCTGCTCGTCGAGGAACACCCCGGGCACCGCCACGCCGTCGATGGACAGGCGGATCGCCGAACTGGCCAGGCCCGAACCGAGATCGGCAAAGGAACCTTCGAACGTCGGCTGGGGATCATCGAGCACGGTGAGATTCCCCGGCCTGAACCGCACCATCTTGGGCGGAGCGGTATCAGCCATCAGGGCGAGCCGCCCGGGACCACCGATCTGGGCGGTGATCTGACCATCCTTCACCGTGCCGCCGCAGAAAATCCACCCGGAACCGGACTGTCGGTAGACATGGATCTTGTGCGCCGGAATGTTCTCCGGCAGCTCGTCGAGCCGGGTCGAGTACCAGATCCGGCGGGTCAGCCGCAGGCTGGTGGGCCCAAGTTCCTCGAGCTGGCGGATTTCCACCAGATCCTTGTCCGACCCGTTCCAGACTGGGCCGGCGACCTTGTTCCCGAGCACCTTGGCGAGAGCGGCCCCGGAAGAGGCAGGCTCGGGAGCTTGCCGCGGCAGGATGAAAAAGGCGGTAGCCGAGGCCACGCTGTTGGCGTTGATCGTGAAACTGCTCTTCCCGTCCTCGCTGGCCAGAGCGATACGGGTGTTGGGGGTGAGTTCCGTCACGGTGAACTGCACCGACCCGTTGCCGACCATGCCGTGCAGATCGGTCCCGGAGACATCGATGTAGGCCTTGCCTGCCTGGGCGGGATTGATCCGGTAGGCACCGGCGTAATACCGCTCCTTCAAGAAATTCATCGGCACGGGAACCCGCACCCCACCCTGGCTGACCGAACAGATCGGTGGAGCCTGCAGAGGTTCGCTCGATCGCGTCACGATCACGAGCTCGTACTCATGGGCCGGATTGGAGAACAGTTTGATTTCAAAGGCCGGCCCGGTATTGATGACCACCATGTGGGTGGAATCGGTATCCATCTGGTTGCCCGCCGGATCTTTGGCGTTGGTGATGGAGATGACGGCATTCCCATCGTAGAGGGCGCTGTTGTTCTTGGGGATGACGGTGGAGCCGGTCCAGGTATCGCCCTTGTAGGTCATCTGCTCGATGAGCATCATCTGCCCGCCGGCCGAAGTCAGGGACACGGTAGGAGGCACGGTGATGTCCATCTTTTCGCTGAACCGGATGGTGAAGGTAACCATCCCGGTCGTGATCTTGTTGCCAGAGGAGGGAGTGGGCTGCACCGACAGCACCTTGGGCTTGACCGTATCGGCCGTCACCCGCCAGGTGGTCGAAAAGGCGCTGATGTTGTAGCCATCCTCACAGAGTTCGATGGCCGCCACCCGCCAGTAGTAGGTGCCGTCCTTCGGAGCGGTGAAGGCCGCTTCGGTCATCTGGGTGACTTGCCCCTTCTCGGTGTAGGAGGCGTTGCCAATGTGGTTCAGGATGTTGTTGAAACTGGGGTCATCGGCGATCTGGATGAGATACCGATCGCCATCGGTGACCGAGCTCCATTTGAACCGGAACCCCCTGGTGCCGTGGACCGAGTCGTTGAGGGGCAGAATCAGGGTCGGCGGTTTGGGCGGGGTGCGGTCGATGACGATGTCGACCGTGGTGGGCTGGGCCGGACCATCGGGCGTGGGTCCGGATTCGTTGCCCCCCCGGTCGGTGCAGGTACCGTAGATGGTGGTGGTGCCGTCAGGCAGGGAGGCAATATCGAGATCGCCCGTGACGGAAGCGGTCTTGGTCGGAAAAGCCGGATTGCTGCCGAGATTGACGTAGTTCTTGCTGCCGGCCCGGGCCTTCGCCTCGACAATCTGCAATTCCCCGCTGGTCCCCTGGTCGGCGACCGTTCCGCTGACGGTCAGGGTGGTCTTACAGTATTTCCGACCCGCCAGAGGCTTGCTGAAGGTGAAACTCGGCCGGTAGTAGTCGAAAGTGACAGCGAACTGGGTGGACCGGTAGTTGGGCTGGGCCAGGGTCACCCCATCGGCCCCGTTCACCTCGGCGGTCAGGGAGGCCGCGCCCACCGCGGTCCTGGGCACCAATTGATCGAACCCATTGATCAGGAGGGAACCGGTGCCAAGCGATCCCGGCACCCATGCCGGGTCGACGGTGCCCGTCGCGATCTGGACCCCACCAGCCGACAATCGGAAGGACGAGGTCGCCAGGTTCAATCCCGAACCCTGCCCGGTGCGCCAGTTGGCATCTCCCGGCTGGGCGGCATTGGCGATCTGGACGATGTGGGAGGGCGCGTCGGAGAGGGTGACCGCCATCGACGTCACCCCGAGACCGATCCAGGAAGCCGTAGGATAGCGGGAGATGACGACAGGCCCCTGGGTGTCAAGGAAGAAGTGGGACCGGGTGGCCGGGCCGGTATTGCCATACCGGTCCTTGGGTGTGACGGTCACGTCATAGCGGCCATCACCACTCTGATCGCTGGGGTGTTGGGCGGTGCCGTAGAGATCCCAGATGAGCGCGGTGGTGGAAGCATTGGGCACTTGGTTTCCGACGACAAGCCCGTTGTAGGTCACCTCGATGGTGGAACTGGTCTGCCCGAAGTTGGGCTCGCTGTTGCTGAAGGCCCAGACCTGGTCCGCCGCGATCGGGGGATAGTGATTCTCGACCGTCACCCCGGTCGGAGGATCGAAAACCACGTCGGCGGGCGGGGTATTGTCATAGACGAAGGTCGCGACCCGCGGGTTGGGCATCGTGTTGCCGGCGTTATCGACCGGCTGGACGGTTACGGTATAGGTGCCGTTGAGGGTGAGTTTGGGGAAGGTGAAAGTGATCGTGTTGCTGCCATTGTTGGTGTAGTTGCCGTTCACGGTGGTATTGCTCTGTTGGTGCAGCAGGCGGAAGACGAAGGGCGGCACGTTGAAATTGAGGCCGGTGTCGCCATTGTCGCGAACCACGGCGGTCAGCTTGGTAATGTCGCTGGCCACGGTCGGTATGATCCCGCCCTCATTGATATCGACGACCTCGTCGTCGAAGCTGATCCGATCGACGGAGGGCTCATCGCGATCGACGATCAGGATGCGGTACTCGGACCGAGCCTCGATATTGGGATTCGGCTTGGCCTGGTCCCCGGCGTAAACCCAGAGTTTGTACCGGCCGGCTCCCAAGCTGGCGGTATTCAAGGTGTAGGAATAATTGGCGGACTGCCCGTTGAAGATGGGGATGGTGGCCGTCCCGATCGGCCCGCCGGTGAAGCTCTGGGTGGCAATCTCGACGAACCCGACGCCCGACAGCGTGTCCTGCGAGGTTCCGGTGAGGGTGATGCTGGTGGTGGTGCTCGAGACGTAGATGGTATCCATCGAGCTCTGCGAGGTGGTGGGGGGCGAGGTGTCGATATGGAAGGCGGTCGGCAGAATCTGATCGGTCATGACATTGCCGGCTTCATCTTTGGCCCCGGTGATCCGCAGCGCGGCGGGCCCATCCCAGGTCGCGGACTGCCCGCTGGGGATGGCGATCGACCCCACAAAGGTCCGGGAGGCGATCCAGTTCCCACTGTTGGTCATCACTTCGGTCCCGTTGGCCGGTTTGAGACCGATGCTGGGGTTGACGGTACGGTCCATGTCCTCGTTGAAGTCGATCTGGACCTGGAAATCCCCTACCCCGATGTAGGGTGGCGGAGTGATGGGCAGGGTCGTGCTGCCCAGGCTGGCGCCCCGGCCTAACTGGATGGTGGCGGGGCCAACCGGGATGCTGTCTTGGCGGACGGTGATATTCATGGAGTAGGCGGAGGAGTTGCCGTCGGGCGCCGCTGCATCGACCGTCTGCACATAGAACGAATTGTTGGCGTTGCTGGTCAACGGCACATCGACGAACGTAAAGGTGCCGTCTGTATTGGCGTTCACGGACTGAATAGGGACTCGAGTGGGGGAAGAATTGGTGAAGAGGAGCACCTTGACCGGGAGGGAATTCACTCCGGCATTCTGCGGATCGATAGCCCCGGTGCCAGAGATGTTGATCTTGGTCGCGTTGGTGGGGCTCTTCGGTTGGATGAGGGTGGCAATCTGGGGCGGGGTGAGGTCCACGGCAATCGAAAATTCGGGAGAAGCGGCCGACATATTGCCAAGATTATCGACACCCCGCACATAATAGCTATGCCTGCCCTCCGAGATGTTCGGAACCGCAATGGTCCAGTTTTCTCCGTTGGGAGCGGTCTGCCCGAGGGGAGTGGCATTGCCCGATTCATACATCATGACCTGGACCATGCCCGGGGAAGCCTTGCCGGTGAAGGTGACGGTGGTGTTCTTGGAGTTGATCCCGGGGGAGGCGCTGGCAATCGAGGCGGGGGCAGGTCCATCAACTTTGACCGTGAAGTTGGCCTGACCAGTGCCGGGCTTCCGCCCATTTTCGGGCAGGGTGTCATCGTATCCGATGGCCTTGATGGTGAAGTTGCCGGCAGGAGCTGCGGAGAGGGTCAAGGTGTAGCGATATTCCTTGGCTGAGGGGTCGCCATCCTGGACTGGCGTGGCTCCCGGGCTGGGTTCGACAGTGACGGTGGGAGCGGCGCCAAAGGGTTTGGTGCTGCTCACCTTGAACCGCACCACGTTGTGAGGAGGATTGTTGGAGTAAATTCCACTGCCGCCCCCTTCCAGGGAAACGGTGATGGCGGGAGCGGTGATATCGATATCGACGCTTTTGTCCCCGTTAGCGGTACCGGGAACAGGATTGACTTGGGCGGTTTCGAGGACAGAGACCCCGAAGGCCTGACCGTCACCATGTCCGAGCGAAGCCCCGGTGACGATCAGAGAGGCGGTATTGCCGCTGGTGTTGACGGTCCCGATCGCCCCGCCGCCCGTCTTGTTGAACGTGGCCGCGAAGGGAGGCGTATCCCCCGTCCAGTTGGCGGTGAGGGTGACCTTGACTCCCTCGTTGAATTTCTTCCCGGCGACGATGGGGGGATCGGTGTTGACCGTCAACGTGCAGTTCTGGATGTTGCCCCAGACGGAGCCGACGCCCACCACCATGACGATGAACCCGACCAACCCGGCTTTCACCAGGAAGCTCCCGGAGGGGGTGGTGCGCACTCTTCGTTGCCTCATAGGAAGTCTCCTAACTGTCCGAACACCTGACGAATCGACAATATGCCTCACCCTCTCTTCGGCACGTTCGTCAACAAACTTGACAGCCTCTCCACCCTCTGGCACAATTTCTGCTGGAAAGCTCACGAACTTCCAGTTCACACGCAGGGACGCCAAAGGACCCAGGTGCCCAGACGACCCATCACCGCCGCCGGCGGGTGTTTTGTTTTGTACGGGTTTCTCCTGCCGCTCGTCTTTCTGACCGGGTGCGGCGGAGTGAACCCGACCACGTCCGGCTCCGGCGGCATCGGCCAGGACCTCAACCTCGACTGGGGTTCGATCAGCGGCCGGGTCACCGCCTCGGGCGGGGTACCCCTCTCCCAGGCCTACATCGAGACGGTCACCAAGCAGACCACCTCCGGCTCGGACGGAGCCTACCTCCTGGGGCCCATGCCCCCCGGGGATTACCGGGTCATCGCCCGAGCCAGCGGTCTGCAACCCCAGGTCAAGGAAGGAGTCCGCGTCCGGGCCGGCCTGATCACCGAGCGGGTCGATTTCCTGCTGACCCAGGGTTCGGCCACGGCCACCCCCGATTTCGCCGTCCTGGCCGTGAGCCCACGATTCGGCACCGACGGCGACATGGTCACCGTCATCGGCACCGGTTTCGGCAGCCGGCCGGGTCGGGTGACGGTGGCGGGAAAGGATGCCACGGTCATCGATTGGAATTCGGGCCTGGACGGCCGGATCATCGTCCGGCTGCCCGCCGAGGTGGAAACGGGGGCGGTCAAGGTCATCATCGCCGGGGTATCGTCGCACGAGACCCAGGAGGTCACGCTGATCGCCCGGCCGGTACTGCTCGAGGCTGTCCCGGTCAGTGCAAGACCGGGCGCCTCCCTCACCTTGTACGGGCGCAATTTCAGCGTCGTGCCGGCCTTCAACCGGGTCAGCCTCAATGGGCGGGCCTGCCAGGTGATCGCGGTGGACTCCCCACGCCAGATGACCGTCCTGATGCCGCAGGGGGCGGAAACCGGCATTCTGCAGATCCGGCTCGTGACCAACGAGTTCCAGCTCGAGGGTCTCTCCACCGTCCGGGTGACGGTGCCGCCCGAGCTCATCCACCTGAGCCCCAAGCGCTCCCTGCCGGGGGTGACGCTCACTCTCTCCGGGCGCCACTTCACCACCGACACATCGGCGGTCAAGGTGTTGCTCGGAGAACGGGCCACACTGCAGGGGAACGACATCCTGACCTTCAGCAACACCCGGCTCACCTTCCTCGCCCCCGGCACCGACGTCGTGCCGGCCGGGGAGTCGGTCGAGATCCGGCTCTCGGTGAACGGCATCCCGACCCAGGAATCCTTCGTCTGGACGTCCTACAACCCGGACCTGACCACCCTCGACGCCTACGGCATCTACGAATTCGAAGCGGTCTCGCGCAACGGCACCCTCCACCTGCCGAAACTGGGCCCCGACGACCGCATCGCCTTCGTCAGCGTCATCTCGGGGTCGCCCAATCTCGATCTCGGCGGTGATTTCACCTATTCGCTGACCTCGGTCCTGGGCAACAACCGCGTTCTCGTGCCCACGCTCCCCACGACGGCCCTGGGCCCACGGGCGGCGCTGGCCACACGAGGGACCTATCGCGACGTCGGCCCTCTCCTGCGCCGGCTGTTCCCGAGATCGGGCGGGTCCGCTGTTCGGCCTGCCCTGGCCGCCGATGGGCTGCGGCCGGCCATCGCCAACCCGGCTCCCGCGTCAGCGACGTTCTGGCTGGCCAATTTCGCCACCGGCGATCCGGGCAATCCGGCCGACGACCAGCTGGCCACCGCCACCTTGATGGCGACCGGCACGTATTGCCTGGTGTACGTCGATACGGCGACGGACACCCGGGTCACCGCCTCCGATGCCGAGAAGGTCGCGGCCCGGTTCGACGCGATCTACCCCACCCTGGCCACCGCCTGCTGGGACGGGTCTTCCACCCCTCCCGAAGGCGACATCGATGGCCAGCCCCGCATCCTGCTGTTGTTGACCCCCCAGATCAACCGCGGCGCGACGGGCAACCTGGTGATTCTCGGCTACTTCAACCCCCGCGACAAAGATCCGACCCGGGCCCATTCGGCAGGCACGGAGATCCTCTACCTGTGGGATGACGCCTTCCTCACGAATCCCGACGACTTCTCCGGCATCCTGGCCCACGAGCTTCAGCACATGATGTACTACAACCAGAAGGGCAGCGAGGGCGTCGAATGGATCGACGAGGGGCTCTCGGTCTGGGCCCAGCAGATCGCCGGGTATGGGTTCACCCAGGGCATGCCGACCCCGGTCAGTTACGTCGTGGAGTATCTACGCGCCCCGCACAAGGTCTCGCTGAACCACTGGCCGGACGACCCAGGGCTCGAGAACTACGGTATGTCATACCTGTTCGTGGAGTACCTGTTCGAACGGTGTGCCGGCTACGAGGCCATCCGGCGGCTCGAGAAGAAGAACGGGGCGATCGGGTTCGACGACATTCAGACCCACGTGTTGCCCTTGGCCCAGCCGACCACCCCGAACCTCGAAACCTTCTTCCACGACTTCTGTCTGGCCCTGTATCTCGACAACCTGGGCCTGCCCGACACGTTCAGCGGCAATCAGCCCGCCGCCTGGTCTTTCCCGCAGGTCGACCTGCGCACCACCTACGCCGGGGTAGCCGGCCTGCGCCACCTGACCTTCGACGAGAACCCGGTGTTGACCACGGGATTCACCATGAAGGGGTTCGGGGCCGACGTCATCGAATACCGCGGCGGCAACGGCGGCGACCTGGAGTTCACCCGGCTGACCTCACCGGCCGCCGCTGGGTACAAACTTTTTGTTTTGTACTATCCGGCCACCAGATAACACGCGTCCGGTGGCGATCGAAACGGGCAGCAGGCTCCCCCCCGGCACCCGGCGCGCCAGAAGGGGCCCCAGGTCATCTCGGCACAGACCGTGCCGGCGTGGCGAGCCGCTGGCACCACCAGCCGGGGGCCTAATATGACTACCGTATTTGAAACATCCGCCCTGGGGCCGGATTCGCCGGAAGACACACATGGAGCAGGCCGGATCGGTCCGAGGGAGAGGCTGCTTCGACGTCCCGCGAGGCCTGGTTGGCCTCGCGCCGCGCAGATCGCCATGGATGGCGATTCTGCGAGGTTCGGACGACGAATCGAGCCGAACCCGAGGCCACCGATCCGAGCCTGCGAAATGGTGTCTGGAGGCGAACCCGGCTTCAGGGGTTGAGAAACTGCGGTAGTCATACTAACTCCGGCCGCGCGCCGGAGAAGGCTGAACCTCCGGCGGCGGACCGCCCTCAGACGATATTGTACAACTTCATCTTATATTGCAGCGTCCCGCGTTTGATGCCGAGCCGGGTAGCCGCCTGGGTTTGGTTGCCCTCGGTGGCGGTCAGGGTGCGCATGATCATCTCGCGCTCGATCAGGGCGACCACCTCGTCGAGGGACTTCCCCTTCTCGATCTCCTCGGCGATCCAGTCGATGCCGGCGGTGGTGCTGCCCGGGGTGAAGCCGAGCTGCAACTCCTCGGGCAGGTTGGCGAGGTCGATCTGATTGCCCTTGGCGAAAACGGCCGCCCCCTCGAGGATGTTTTGCAACTGCCTCACGTTGCCGGGCCACTTGAAGTTCTTGAGGGCGGTCATCGCACGGGGGGTGACCCCGTCGAGCGGCCGCCCCAGCTTCTGTGAAGCCACCTTCACGAAATGCTCCACCAGGAGGGGGATGTCTTCCACCCGGTCGCGCAAAGGAGCGATGGTCACGTTGACCACGTTGATGCGATAGAACAGGTCCTCGCGGAACTGCTTCCGCTCGATCAGCTCGCGCAGGTCACGATGCGTGGCGGCGATGATGCGGACGTCGACCTTGATCGGGTCGTTGCCGCCAATCCGCTCCACTTCCCGCTCCTGAATGGCCCGTAGGACTTTGGCCTGGGTGTTGAGGGTCATGTCGCCGATCTCGTCGAGGAAGATGGTGCCACCGTGGGCCACCTCGAACTTGCCCCGCTTGCGACCGACCGCCCCGGTGAAGGCCCCTTTCTCGTAGCCGAACAGTTCGCTCTCGATGAGGTTCTCGGGCAGGGCGGCACAGTTGAGCTTGACAAACGGTCCGGACGCCCGAACACTGCGCCGCTGGATGGCTTCGGCCACCAACTCCTTGCCCGTGCCTGATTCGCCCTGGATGAGGACGGTCATGTCGCTCTTGGCCACCTGCTCGATGCGTTCCCGGACCAGTTGCATCTGCGGCGAGTTGCCGATGATGCGATCGGCTTCGGGTTCGCCGAGAAACCGCTCTTCGAGGTTCTTCTTCTCCCAGGCGAGGCTGAACCGTTCGCAGGCCTTGGCCACGATGACCCGCATCTCGTCGATGTCGAAGGGCTTGGAGAAATAGTCGTAGGCCCCTTCTTTCATCGCCTCGATGGCCAGCTTCTCCGACCCGAAGGCGGTCATCAGGATGAAGACCACCTCCGGATCGATCTGCTTGACCCGCTTGAGGAACTCGAGCCCATTGAGCGAGGGCATGTTGTAATCGGAAATGATGACCTGAAAAGCGCCAGGTTCGATCTGCCGCAAGGCTTCGGTGGGATTCTCGGCGGTCTTGACGGCATAGCCTTCCTTCGAGAGGGCGGCTTTGAGGCTGAACAGGATCGACTTTTCGTCGTCGACCAGGAGGATGTTGTGGGACTTGAACAACATGTTGTCAGTCCTTTCGTTCGAATGGCAGATACATGGTGAAAGTGGTCCCCTCGTGCACCCGGCTCTTGACCTCGATCTTGCCGCCGTGAAGGTCGATGATCTTCTTGACGATCGCCAGTCCCAGCCCGGTCCCGCGCTGCTTCGTAGTGAAGAAGGGCTCGAAGACCCGGGGCAGATGGTCGGGGGGAATACCGGGGCCGTCATCTTCGACTTGCAGGATGGTCCAGGGACTGCTGGCGTCGACGGACCCGCGGATCCTCACCCGGCCACCCGCCGTAAAGGCCTGGATGGCATTGACAATCAGGTTCAAGAATACCTGCTTGATCTTCTCCCCGTCAACGATCAACTCGAGATCGGCCGGGAAATCGGTCTCGAGGGTGACCCGGTGCCGCTCACATTCGTGGTGGACGAGGGCGATGACGGGGTCGAGCAGTTCCGTCAGGCGCACCCGCCGGAAGCGGGAACCTTCGGGGCGGGCGTATTTGAGCAATTGCTCCACCACGCCGTTCAGACGATCGACCTCGGAGACGATGACGTCGATGTACTCGCGGCGCGAGTCGGAGGCAGGTGTCTCCTCGCGAAGCAGCTGCCCGAGAGTCTTGATCGAGGCCAGCGGGTTCTTGATCTCGTGGGCCACGCTGGCCGCGAGCTGCCCGATCGAGCTGAGCTTGTCGGCGTGATACAACTGCTGCTCGATGATCCGGCGTTGGGTGATATCGTCGAGCGTCAACACCATCCCGTGGGGTTGGCCGGCGGCGTCACGCAGATAGGAAAAATGGCCCTGCATGACCTTGAAGCCCCGGTTGGGACCGAGGTCGAACTCCAGGTCGAAGGGCAGACCCCGCTCTTCATCCCGGATCAGACGACGAAGAGCGGCCAAAAACACCCCGCGGGACGCCTGATTCATGGGCCGCAGGAACCGCCGGAGGGAGAGGCCGACCAGGTTGCCGTAGAACCCCTGCAGTTCCCGGTCGGCGGCGGCGTTGGCGGTTTCGATCCGGCCGGTCCGCGTCCAGGTGATGACGCAGGTCTCGAGACTGCCGAGGATGTTCTGGATGTAGTTCTTCAACTGCTCGAGGGTCTGAATGTAGTGTTCGAGCTTGTCGCGGTTGGCCTGCAGGTTGGCGGCCATCTCGTTGAAGGAGCGGGCCAGGTCGCCCACCTCGTCGCGCTGCCGTTCGGAGAGCGAAAACCCGAGATCCCCTTGCGAGATGCGGGTGGCGCCGTCGCGGATGGCCCGGATGCGCGCGGTCAGGACCCGTTCGGAAAAGACCGCGGCCAGAACCATCGAGACGACGAGGGCGAGCAGCGTCAACTGCAGGTTCTGGCCGCGAGCCTGCTCGACCAGCGATCGCATCTTCTCCTGCGAGAGCGAGCAGTAGACCCGGATGGGCCGGTGATCCTGGGTCTCGCCGACCTCGACAACCCCGATCGAATGGACCTTGCCGGCAAGGGGCAGGGAGAAGAACCGCTGGTGGTTCTCCGATTGTTTGTAGATCTCGACGACCATGTCGCGGCGGGCCTCTCCGGTCAGCGACGAGGCGACGACGTTGCCACGGACGGCCAGGGTGACATCGGCCTGCAGGTTGCGCGCCATCCGTTTGAGACGGGAGTCATCGAGCAGGCGACGCAGCGTCAACCGACCGATGAATTCCCCCATCTTGTGGATGGGCACGGTGGCTCCCATGTCGAGCCCGTTGTCGAGCCCGACGAGGGACAGGGCCGACAAGCCCTGGCGGGGATCGTTGTCGTTGAGGGGTGATTCGCGGGTGATGGTCTGGCTGTCGACCGACAGGGTGGTGCCGTTCTTCAGGACGATCTCCAGGTCGGTGAATCCGGATCCCGCGACCAGACGCTGCATCTCACGCAACAACAGATTGTACAACCCATAGATCGAGTAGTTGACAACCCGCTCGGACTCGCCGTAGAGGACCGCGGTCCGCAGGACCTGGTTGCGTTCCGCCTCCCAATAGGAGCGGATCGAGTCGACCAGCACGAACAGACGCTCCTGGAAGGTCTCTTCGGTCTTTTCGAAGATCAGCCGGGTGGCGCTCTCGTTGAAGACGAAGGCCAGCCCGCCGATCAGCAGAAACAGCAAACCCAGGATCTTGATCCGGAGGGAGATGAACATGTCAGTCCCCTCCGCCCTGGACCAGGCAATCATAGGCCTGGGGGAAGGCAAACCGTATCCATCGCTCATCGAGGCGGGGGTCAAGGACGAGGGAGGTGAAGGGAGCGGAGGCCAGGACCACGCCTGGGGCCAGGGCGGGAGGGGAACCACCCACCGGGGTCCAGAGAGTGAAATCGAGGCGGGGGACGGGCACCGGCCCCTCGGGGCCGGGCAGGGGCACGAACACCGCGCGGGTCAGGGTTCCCCGCAGCAGGGAGCCGACCGGCAACGCCTCCCCCGGCACCCACATGGTGGTAAAGACGGCATCACCCGCTTCGAACACGTCGAACGCCAGGGCTTCGTCGGAATCGATGGAAAACGGGTTCAGAAGCTTCTGATCAAGGGCCTGCTGGAGGGGAGGCAGGGCAGCGAATCCCTGCCCGCTGCCGTCGGTGGCCAACGCCACCTCAAAACAGCGCAGCGTCATGGGGGAATACAGCGATTCGAACCAGGGGAACACGGGAGACGGCCGGGCACGCAAACGCCCCAGGATCTCCCGGAATTCGTCCAGGGTGGCCGGGCTGGCGGAGGCCACCGGGGTCAGCAGATCGGTGCGCACGCCCAACAACCAATACAACGACAGGCGCAAGCCGCTCGCCGCCCGTCCGACCGGCGGGGTGTCCCCATCCTCGAGCAGCAGCCAGGACCTTTCCAGTCCAGGTTCGTCCGGAGTGAACCCGGCGGCTGGCCGCACCGACAAGGAGATCGTCCGGCCCAGCCCCCGCTCGACGATCCGGCGCACGGCGTCGAGAACCCAGGGAACCAGGGTGACCCGCGAGGGCAAAACCACCGTCTCGCCGACCGTCGCCCCCACCGGCGGGCGACAGGCAGGCCACGTCACGGCCAGGATCACGACCAGAAGGACAATGGCGGGCTGCGGGAAGAGGCGAGGGGCGGCCCGACTGGTCATGCCGGTTGCCGGACCCCCTGGAATTTTTTAGGAGAAATCTCAAGAGCCTGTTGCATGAATCGGCTTTTTGCTTGCCGCGTACATAGCGCCCCTGATCCGGGCGGCATCTCCGAATGGACAATACTTGAAAATGGACTGTTTGGGGCGGTTGTGCAAAGACTCTCAAAAGGAATCCGTGTGTGGACGAGGCCAGCAGGCTCGCGCTCTTCGGCCCGCAGCTCATCACAAGCCGCTTGGACTGCGGGAAGAGGGATCCGGCCGAGGCCGGCACCCAGAACCGCGAACGACTCCTCGGGGCTGGCCTGGAACCCCTGGGGGGGGACGACGAGGATGGCCGTCCTGACGCAGGCCTGTCCACCCACCAGCACCACCTGGAATCCCAGCGCGAGACCGGCCACGGCCGCGCCGCGCAAGGCGCGCCGGCGGCTTTGCAGGAGGCGCCAGACCCGGTGGATCATCCCGACGGCGTCTTCGCGGTCACCTCGGCCGTCGCTTCAGGAGGGCTTCGACCTCGGAGCGACCGAGAATGAAGGTGGCCATGCTCAGGGGGGTTCCTCCTTCCGGTCCGGCGGCATGCAGGTCGGCGCCACGCTCGATGAAGGCGCCCAGAACCTCACGAAACTGTTTCTGAATTTTGGCTTCCCGTTGCTTGTGCCAGGTGATCTCCCAAAAAGCCTTCCGGGCCGCCACGAACAGCGGGGTTTCCCCGTCGCGGTCACGGGGTTCCAGGCCCGCTCCAGCGTCCAACAGGGTTCGCACCAGATCGGCCGCCAGACTGCGGGCGGCCAGGTGGAGAGGGGTTTCGCCGCGCTGGTTGGCGGCACCGGGATCGGCTTTCCGCTGCAGCAAAAGCTCGAGGGCGGTGCGCCGGCCGCCCTGGACGGCCAGATGGAGGGGGGTGTCGCCATCCCGGTTGGTCGCCGCCAAAACGGTCGCGTCACTGGCCAGCAGGGCCATGGCCTTGAGACGACCATGGAGGGCGGCGACATGCAACGGGGTGTTGCCCTGACCATCGCGAGCCAGAGGCGGGGCCCCCCTCGCCAGCAGAAGCTCGATACAGGCCGGCGAACCGTGGGAGGCCGCGAAATGCAGAGGGGTCGAACCGAAGGCATCGGCCTGATCGAGCCGGGCCCCGGCATCGAGGAAGATCCGGACCACTTCGAGGTTGCCCCGAATGGCGGCCATGTGCAGGGGAGTGCGCCCGCGCGTGGTCCGGGCATCGACGTTGGCGTGGAACGACAGGAGCAGACGGGCCACATCCGGATATCCCATCCGACCCGCCCAATGGAGGGGGGTCATCCCGTAGCTGGTGGGAGTCATTCCATAGTCGACGGTCGAATTGGCCAAGGCGGGATTCCCGGTCAGAAGTTCTCGGAGACGCTCGATATCGGCCATCTTGGCCGCTTCGTGGATCCCTCCCCCCTGGGCCGGTGCCCCGATCAGGATCAAAAGACACAGGAGTCCCACCACCCATCGGCGGCTGTGCATCTCGTTCCCCCCTTGACGCAAAAGTGGTTCCAGCATATCACAGCCCCCTGGGAAACGCATGCTTTCCGGCATGCCCATGCCCATACCCACGCTGTTATAGCGGCCTTCCCCTACTCCCATTTCCATCATCCTGCCAGCTGGTGGCCACGCCCAGGAAAGATCCGCTGTCTCAGGTCTTCCCCGCACCCCATTGGACAGGTAGAATAGAAGCGCTCAACTTCACGTTCCCGGTTGCCGATACCTTGCCTGATGCGAACAACAGATATGCTCCACCATGTGTTCCCCCGCCCCCAACTGCTGGCTAGCGGTGTGCTCCTTGGGGTGTTTATCCTGGCGACCGGCGTGGCGTCGGCCGCTCTCACCCCGCTCGAACGGCCGGGCGCCACCCCGCCCGCCGCCCGCCCCGCTCCGGCGACCCCACCCGGGTCGACCCTGGCTCTCGAGGAGGAACCGACCGAGGGCGGGTTCGTCTTCTACAACCGCAAACTGATCGCCGAAACCATGGGCCGGATGCGCCAGCTCCTGCTCACCTTCGACGACGGCCCCCACCCGGTGACCACTCCGCAGGTCCTCGACATTCTCAAGCGGTGGAACGTCAAGGGTATCTTCTTCGTCGTCGGTATGAACGCCCGCAAGTATCCCGACCTGGTGCGGCGCATCCATGCCGAAGGGCACACCATCGGCAACCACACCTGGTATCACCTGAATCTGAAGAAGTTCGGTCCCGAGCGCATCCTCAAGGAGATTCGGGAAACCAACGACCTGATCCAGCAGATCACCGGGGTGCGGCCCCGCCTCTTCCGGCCTCCCTACGGTAGCCTCAACGCCTCGGTCGTCGAGATCCTGCGCCAGGAAGGGATGGACATCATGCTCTGGACCTTCGACCCCCGCGACTGGCGGAACCGCAGCATGGTCCAGACGGTGGCTTCCCTGAAAAAGCAGCTCCACCTCGAGAACGGTGGCAAGGGCGGCATCATCCTGCTGCACGACCCCCTCCCCTCGACCGCCGCCTCGCTCGAGCCTCTGCTGGCCGCCCTTTCCCAGAGCAACCTGCTGCCTACCGCCTATCGACGGGGTCCCACCCAGGGTCGCGAGTTCTGGGCGGCCCGCAGTCCCTTCCTCTGGCGGACCTTCCAGTGGCAACGCCCCTTCCAACCTGATGCGGCCCGCTATCCGATGTTGACCACCATGCTCCAGCCGCCCCCTCCCGCCGAGTTCTCGGCGATGGCCCTGCTGCGGGCCAAGAAAACCGGGCAGTTGTTCACCACCCTGGTCACCCGGGCATTCTGACCCTCCTTAGGGGGAGCACGCCACCAGGTTGATCCACTCCACGTCGGCGCGGCCGGCCAGGTCGGCCGACCGGCCGTGCTCGACCGGCAGGAACCCGGCGATGGTCAACACGTCGGCCAGTTCGTCTTCCTGGTAGAGGGCCCAGAAGCGCCCCTCGTCGTCGGTGAACTCCCCGGTCCCCGATTTGACCGACAGGAACAGGAGCCCGTCGGGTACCAGCACCCGCCGCGCCTCGTTGAGGGCGAAGATGATCCGGGCCTTGGGCAGGTGCAGCAGGGAAGCGCAGGCCCAGATGGCGGCGAAACTGGCGGGGCGGAAAGGCAGCCAGGCGAGGTCCCCCCGGATCAAGGCCTGCCCCCCCCGCTCGCGGTGCTGTTGCAACAACCCTATACTGCGGTCGAGCGACACCACCTCGAACCCCTTCGCAGCAAGGGCCAACGAATCGCGGCCAGCCCCCGACCCCAGGTCCAGGATCCGGCCGTGGGCGGGCACGGCCCGGCAGAACGGCTCCAGCAGGAAGTCCAGGTTCCGCTCGTGGGAGCGGGCCGCATACTCGGCGGCGTTCCGGTCGTAGAAATCCATGGGCTTCCCCTCCTGGTTCAGGACAACAACAGGCGTTCGACGGCGCCGGTGTCGGCCAGGTCGGACAATGCCCAGGTGGGGGCTTCGCCGGCCAGGCGGGCGAGCGGCACCGATCCCGTGGCAACGGCCAGCACCCGCACGCCAACCTCCCGGGATGCCGACACATCGTTGACGGTATCGCCGACCATGGTCACGGCAGCCAGAGGGAAAGGCCGCCCGCGCAGCTTCTCGGCCCGCCGCACGGCCAGCCGGATCAGTTGCTCACGGGCGGGATCCTCGCACCCGAAAGCCCCCACCCGGAAATGCCCTTCGATCCCGAAGCGCGCCAGCTTGATCTGCGCCCCCTCACGAAAATTGCCGGTCACCAATCCCAGGCAGACCTCGGGGTTGGCGGACAACCGGTTCAGCAAGGCCGCCACGCCGGGCTTGAGATGCCCCCGCCCCCGGATGCCGGCGGCCAGGATCTCGACATACCGCGCCTTGAACCGTTCCAGTCGCTCGGGCGAGGGGAAGGGGGTGCCATCGCGGACGCTGATCTGCCGAAGGGCATTGAGATCGGTGTTCCCGTCGAGCCGAATGCCCTCGAGACCGCGAGGAGCTTCGAGAACTTCGACGACCGACCGTTCGAGGGCCTCGTAGCCGCTCCGATCAGCCGACAGCAGGGTTCCGTCGATGTCGAACAGGACCAGACGACTCCAAGCGTGGAACATGGGGTTACTCACTCTCCGCGGCCGGGCAGACGTTCCTTGGGCAGTTCAGGGTCTCCCTCGACCGGTGGCTCGGCCGGAAGAGGCGCGACAGCGGGCCGGGCCGTTTTGCCCTGCCATACTTTGTCCTTCATGCGAATGATTTTGCCCCGTCCCGTCGACCCGCTCTCCTCGCGGTAGCCCTGCACCTCGTAGACCCGCATCGCCCCTTCCAGGCCCCGGATCGAAACGTTCTCGCGAGGAACCGCCCGCACCTCGTTCGAAATCTGCTCGTAGGTGGTTTCGTCGACCAGCAGGCTGCTGTTCAGTTCTTTGTTGAGCGATTCGAGGCGGGAAGCCAGGTTGACGGTGGTTCCCATGACCGTGAACTCCGACCGCCGTTCGGACCCGATGTTGCCGGCCAGCACCGGCCCAGTGGCGATACCGATGCGGATGCGGAAGCCTTCGCGACCCTCCTGCGCCCACCGGGCTTGCAGGTGACGGACCTCCTCGAGCATGGCCAGGGCGGCCCGCACCGCCGACAACCCGGGCATCGGCAGGTCAGCGAGGACGCCAAAGCGCGCCATGACCGCGTCGCCGATGAACTTGTCGATCTCACCGTTGTTGTCGAGGACGATCTCGGTCATGCGGGACAGATACTCGTTGATCGCATGCACCACCTGCTCGGGAGTCAGCTTGGAGCTGAACTTGGTGAACCCGGCGATGTCCGAGAACAGGATGGTCGCCGTCTTGGTGGTGCCGCCCATGTGGATCGAACCCGGGTTCTTCATGATGGTCTCGACCAACTCGGCCGAGGTATACCGCGAGAAGACCTCTTTCAAGCGCTTCTTCTCCTGGAGCTGCCGCTCGGTCAGTTGCCTGGTCGAGGTCAGTTCGTCGCGAGTCTGCAACAGAATGTTGGCGTTGGACAAGGCCATTCCCATGAACGAGCCGAGCGAGGTGAGGAAGCGCAGATCGGCCTCGTCGATCTCCTGTCGTTCATCCTGGAAGGTTTCGAAATGTACCACGCCCAGCGATTCGCTCGGAGTGTGGATGGGTAAGGCCAACAGGGTGCCAGGCAGGGGAGCCAGATCGACGAGGGGGCGCGTCTCGAGATCTTCAGTGGCCGCCAGGCGATAGACCGGCCGTCGGCGGGTGAAGGCGAAGGTCAGGAAATGCGGCTGGCTCAGAGGAATGACCAGGGTCCTTTGGATCGTGTCGGGAAAGCCGCGCCAACGACACGGATACAGCTCCTGCTTTCCCCGGTCGTAGAGAAAGAGGATGAACTTGCTGGCGCCGACCTCCTGCACCAGCATATCGTTGATGTTCTTGAAGAGTTCCTCGGGATCGAGAGTCGTCGACAGGTTCTTCACCTTGGAGAACAGGGTCGACAACTGGTTGCGCACCGCCCGGATCCGCTCGTTGAGGGCTTCCGACTTCTTCTTGAACTCCTCGCGCTGTTTTTCGACGTAGCTCTTTTCGAGGGTCCGCTTGAGGTCGGGGCCGATCTTGATCTGGTTGTCACCGAGAACATAGCGCAGCAAATAGAGGATGCCGGCGATGGCAAGAAGGAGAAGTACCCCAAGGATTTCGACCACAAACCACGGAAAGGGATTGCTGGGGTAGACGAACTCCAACCCTTCAGCCCAGGTGGGAGGCGCCAAGACATTCACCAGGACAATTCCAACCGGCCTTAGCCAGGCGCCAAGACGCTGCCCTCTCCAGGTGGTATGGCGGTCGGCCGAGCGCATTGGCTCTTTATTAGAGGATGTTGCATGAATCGGTTTTTTGCTCTTCGTGTTCATAGCGCCCCTGATCCGGGCGGCATCTCTGGCTGGACGGGACATGAAAGCGGACAGCCTGGGACGTTCGTGCAACAGGCTCAATAGTTCGGATTGGGGGTGGGTTTCGATTCGACCACCAGCTTGAACTTGGTGTTCTGCACGAGCCGGATGTCGGGGTTGTTGATCGACGGGGGCGGTTTGAGCAGGATCGAGATCTCGAGGATGGATCCCACGATGCGGCCGGGGCCGTCGAGTTCCTCCTCGAAGGTGTCGTCCCGTTGGGTGACCTGGCTGGCCCGGATCGAGATGGTCTCGACGTCCTCGAGCCCGAGCAGGTTGGCTACGCCGGGCCCGTTCAAGCGGATTTCGCGCCCGATCTTCGTCAGAGACCAGGTGTCGGGCCCGGTGACGACGCCTGTGGCGGCGTCGAAGTGATCGATCTGCCACGCCATGAATGTGCCGTCGGCCGAAGGGGAAGGGTTGAACAGCAGGGGGCGGGACGTGCGGGTGATGGTCCAGTTGCCGGGGGTGGCGAGATCCTGGCGATCGAGCTTGTCGCTGGCCTCTTCGAGCGGCTTTCGCAGGCGGTTCCAGAACATCTCGGCCTGCCGCGTTCGTTCCTGTCTCCAGGTGGTGATGCGATAGGATTGCATGAAATGGCGGTAAAGCATCACCATGCCGGTACCCAGGACCCCGAGGACGAAGGCCGCCACCAGAACTTCGACCAGGGTAAACCCTGACGCCACCTCGGACCGCCGAACCGGATATTCAGTCATGGGTGACTTCCACCTCGAGGAGTTCCTCGATGACCTTTTTCTCGGTTTCACACTGCCCCCAGGTCTCGATCTTGATGAAGTCGCGCCGATAGCCGGTATCTTCCCGCGTGACCAGTTCGAACCGGTTGATGCCGACCCGGTAGGTGCGACCATCGACGAGCTTCAGAGAATCGGTCAGGTGTTGGGCGATCGGACCGCCCTTGTCGCTGTCCATCTCGGCCAGCCAAATGGCCTTGTACGGGCCAGCTGCCTCGGGGGGGAGCTCCTTGGTGGCGGAGGCCACCTCGTAGAACTCGGTGGGCAAGACCCGAAACTTGTACAAGGCCATCTGCATGATCCCGCGGGCCGCCGCCAGGGCCTTGGCCTGGAGTTCGAGCTGGCCGAAGGTATCGCGCTGGGTGCGCGACCGAAAGAACAACGTCGAGACGAAGACGAGCAGGCCAATGGTCAGTACGAGAACGAGGGCCAGCGCAAAGCCGCGGCGACGTGACGGACAGATCATCGGCGCAGGTCCGCTCGGAACGTCGCCATCCGGACCGGTTGGCTTTCCGGATTCGTGACGGTCACGGCAATCTTCAGAAAGCAGTCGGGACAGCTGTAGGTGGCGATCATGAGACCGGGGGGCGGAGGAAGCAGGAAGGGAGGCAAAGGCGGGGACGGAGGAGGCGGCGGTTCAGGTTTGAGATCGGGTGGAGGAAGGGGATGGAAGTAGTGGAACATCAGAGCGTTGCTACTCCCGGCGGGGCCGAAAAACTCCCGAGTGATCTGGGCCTGGATCCCGTAGTGGACGCGCCCGATATCGACGCTGCCCGACCCGAGAGCGGGGCTTCCCTGCAGTGTGATGCGGCCATTAAGCGTGCCGCTGGAATGGATCACCTCGAAGGGCAGGTCGACGCTGGCGGGGCAATTATCGAGAATTTCGAAATTGACGGCCATCAGCTTGGCCAGGGTAGCTTCGGCAATCTTCAGGGCCTGTTCCTGGAAGGTCTGCTTGGAAGCCAGAACGTAGGAAGAACTGAACACCCGGATCAACGGAAAGACCGCGACGGCCAGAACGATCAAGGCCACCAGCACCTCCGGCAGCGTAAGCCCCTCTCGCCTTCGCACGGTTCCCCCTCTTCCGGTGTCTGTCAATCGATCTTGCGATGCTTCTGTTCGAGAACCCTGATACGGGTCTTTTCGTCGGTTACCTTGAACAGGACGGTCAGAGACCGTTCGTTGCCACGATAATCGAACACGGTGGCGGAGATCGACGGGTGCGTGGAAGGAATGGCCGCACTGGGGACCGTGGGATCGCCCGCTGTCGGTTCGCGAAACACCACCCGGATCGGATCGGACTTGTATTGATCCTTGCGCCAAGAACGCTTGATCTGGAGAGGCGGGACCTGGTTAGGCACGTCGATGATGAATTCCCCCCGTTCGATCCCGCTGTAGGGGGGGTCGATGGCCTTGCCGGAAAGAGGCCAGTTGAGGAAGTGCACGTTGTCTTCGGCCCAGATCGTGATCTCGTATTCGACGTCTTCGACCAACGGGATCTTCTGGGCCAAAACAGCTTTGCGGCCCCACCCATTCCGTTCGCCAAAGGAGGACTCTTCGTTCACGATGAGGTTTCCCGACAGGTCGGTATCGGACCTGGCAAAGTTCTCCAGGCGGAAATGCTTGCGGAGGAACTCGGGGTCTTTGGGTGGAACCGAGGGCGGAGGCGGGCCCGGGAGGAATTTCCAGGCCCAGGTTTTTTCGATATCCGAGAGCAGGGGGCGGCTGCCACCTTCGAGGTCGATGGCGAGCACATCGTAATCGGGGGTGTAGGCACTGGTCATGTCCTCGACCCGGATGGGCGCCTTCTCGATGAATTGCGAGTATTCGGTATCGTTCAGGGTCTGAACGGAAGCGACCCCGACCGGTGGGAAGAACAGGACGTCGTCGGGGTCGCGCATGGACTGCACCCGAATGATCACGTTCGGGCGATCATTGTCATCGACCCAGATGGTGCCTTCTCCTTCCTCGATCCGCTTGCTGATGTCGAGGTCTTCAAACCTGACCTGATCAGGGTCTTTGGCGACCATGAAGGGGAAAGGTTTGGCCAGCGACGGGTTGGTCAGGAGATCTTCGGCAGCAGGGCCCCGCAGCCTATAACAATCACCCGGGCGGTCTTCCTCGATCGCCGGCTCTCCAGGGTTGAGGACCCTGTTCTCGTCCCACGCAAAGACGGTGTATTTCATCTCGCCCAGGCAGTCATTGGGAAGGAAGACATGGGATGCCAGGGACTGACCGGGCAACGTCACCCCGATGCTGCCAATGAATTTCCAGTCTTCTGGGGGGGGGCTCCAGGGGCCGGGGCCTGGGGGACCGGTCATCCGCCCGATGCCGAAACAGGAATAGATCTTCTTCCCGGAATTGTCTTTGGCCGCCAGGTCGGCGAGGGCGTAGAAATCGCCCGTGGTCGAGGTGCGCGGCGGGCACACCCCGGTGGACGGATCAGGAGGGCCTCCCAGAAAGGGGAACGTGAGCGCGGGCGGATTGGTTTCATTACCCATCTCGAAGATGCGGGGAGGTGTCCGATCTTTGTAGTGGATGACATAGGAGACTTCGCTGGTGACCGGAGATATGGGGTTGATGTCGAACGCCTGGTTCTTGAAGGAGCTGTCGATGTCCCGTCCATCGTAGCATCCATGCCCATCGACATCGGCGGCATTGAAACAATGACTGACGGCATCTGGCGGACAACATCCGCTCGGGCAGGGGCGTTTTCTGCAATCACAGGTCGTATGATATGTGCTGGCCGGCAGAAGGGGCTGGTAGAGCACCTGTTTCGCCGAGAATTTCAAGCCCACCTTGAAGATGACATCCTGTGGGGGAACGGTCGGATCGGCGGGGTAGGGAAGCCAGTATTCCGCGGAATTGGCGGGCTTGCCGGGAGGGAACAGGATCAGGTTGAGAATGCTCCCGGTTTGACTGACGATGTTGGCATTCTTGGTATACCAACGTTTCACATCATGGGCATCGAGAATATCGTTGCCTCCCAGAATGATCTTGGGGACGTCGAACAGGGCTTTCATTTCATTGGCCCGGGCTACAGAGACATGCTTCCCGGGATTGCCATCCATGTACATGTCCTTGAAGGCGTTCCAAGGAAGAAAAATGTTCCTCCACCCGAGAGGATCGCGGAATTCGATATGGATGTTGGTGATCGGATCGACATCTTCGTAGGTATCCACGACCCCGGGAGGGGAGGCGTAATCGGACGTCAACAGGATCAGATCGGCCGCAATCGCCTGCGCCGCCAATGAGTTGACGACCGGGGGAGGGGGAGGAGCCGCCCACCCTGGGTGCGCCCCCCACACCAGCAACAGGAGGGTCAGCAGGACCCCAAACATGGCACGGGTGCCTCTGGCAACACTCATCACGGTCAACCACCTCGTCGAAAGTCTCATGCCTGGATGATCTGGAGAGCCAGCATCCGCAGGTCTTTGTCGGAAGACCGGCCCTTGGGCACGAACCGGGCGATCACCGAGGCTTCCAGGTCACGCAGGAAACGGGGGAGCCAGGT